>CAZKHU010000246.1:0-1614 GCA_964552725.1 uncultured Syntrophus sp. | reverse complement strand
TATTCGAGAGATGGCTATGGAAATTCTGCTCACCTTTGCCGGAAACCGGGATCCGTTCAATGCCGAAATCGTCAAGGGAGTATTCACCGACGGACCGGTACTTACGCTGCTTGCGGAGCGATCTTTTGCTGCCGTCCACATCTTCACCACGCCGAACACCCTTCTCAACGCCCAGCAGCTCCAGCAGGAGATCGCCACACGGGTAGAGAAATGCCGTACCCATATTCACAACCTCGACATCCCCGATCCCACCGATTACGAGGCCCTCTTTCTGCACATGAGTGGGCTTTGCCGTAAAATTCTGGATGAATATCGAGATCAAAAACCGGTATGCTCCATCGCCACGGCCTCCGGAACGCCGCAGATGCAGACCGTCTGGTTTCTCCTCGCCCAGTCGGGACTGGTACCCGCCACACTCCTCAAGATCACGCCGCCGCGCTTCCTGAGACCAGATCAAAAGGCCGTCACTGAGATCCGCCTCTCCCTGGAATCTTTTCCCCGGATCACACTGCCTTCGCCGGAAACGCTGGAGATTGCCGCGACCTACCTTCGCAAGGAAAAACTGGAAGCCGAGCGGGAGGAACTGGTTCGGGAATTCTCGGGTCAAAAGATGATCGGCAGGAGTCCGGCCATAACGAAGGTCATGGAGACCGTCCGTGCCGCTGCCCTGTACGATTCTGCCATCCTGGTCCAGGGTGAAACGGGAACGGGCAAGGAACTTGTCGCCCGGGCCATCCATTTCAACAGCACCCGCAAGAATGAACCCATAATCACCGTCAACTGTGCAGCTATCCCCGAAACCCTCGTGGAGAGCGAACTGTTCGGCCATGAGAAAGGGGCTTTCACCGGAGCCGACCGGCAGAAGAAAGGAAAATTCGAGCTCGCCGATCGGGGCACGATCTTCCTCGACGAGATCGGGGACATGCCCCTGACCGCCCAGGCGAAGATCCTGCGCGTCCTGCAGGACAAGGCCATAACAAGGGTGGGTGGAGATAAGATTATCCCAGCCGACGCACGAGTTATCGCCGCCACGAACCTGAACCTGGCCGAACGGATCGCCAAGGGAAAATTCCGGGAGGATCTCTACTACCGCCTCCGTGTGATCGACATCCCCGTACCTGCCCTGCGGGAGCGTCGCGAGGACATTCCGCTTCTCGTTGAATATTTTCTCGAACGGCACAACCGCCGCTATCATCAGAAAAAGCAGTTCAGCCGGGAGGCGATGCGGCGCATCCTCGAATATTCATGGCCGGGGAACATCCGGGAGTTGGAGAATACCATCGAGCGCGCCTTCGTCCTCTCCGGTGGTAACGTTATCAAGGATTCCGATTTGCCGCCGGAGATCGTTTCAGCACCCTCCCCTCTTTCGGCGACAAACGGCGGTCCGCTCCGTTCGGGGCAGATATTTCCCTCCGGCGCATCCGGCGGAAGGGTTACGTCGGCGCAGACATCCGCGACCGGCTCGGGCGTCATCCCCATCCCGTCCGAAGGCCTGAACCTTGACGCCTGCCTTGAAGACCTGGAAAAGGTGTGTTACGAGGAGGCAATCCGGCGCAAAGACGGCAACCGGGAGGCCGCAGCCCGCCTCCTCGGCGTCAAACCCCACACCTTCCG
>CAZKHU010000245.1:0-1615 GCA_964552725.1 uncultured Syntrophus sp. | reverse complement strand
TGAAAAATCAAATACTATGTATGATATTTCCATATAGCAATAAGTCTCCCCGCAGCACGTTGCGGGGAGCTTCATGATGGGCGGCTTCCAGCATGTCTGCCAGTATTCTTCCCCCCAGTTCGTGAAATTCGTTGGGCGCGGCAGTTACGATGGCCTTGCCTTTGTCTGGACTGGGCAAGGGGAGTTTGACATAGAGGCCGGACAATATTCTTCCGACCATGGAGGTGGCCAGATGCTCTTCGGCGATACTGATTTTGTCCTGTTCCCATAGCCTGCCGATTTCATACATGGCCGGCTTGATCAATCCCAGATAGAGCGCTTCCTGTCCGTTTTCCCTTGCCAGAATGGATTCAGCGATTTTCATGCCATTGCGAAAGTCCGCCGCCAGAAGGCAGGCGCCGAACTTCTTGCGCTCATCCTTCAACTCCGGAAAAGTTTCATCTTCGTCGGGGAGGACCGCGGAAAGTTTGATCATCTTGTTGTGATGTTTCAGCATCCAATCGTAAACGGCATTGATTTCTCCGGCCGCCGCGGGATCGAGATATTTCTTTACGGCGTTTTTCCATGATTCCAGTTCCAGTGGAAAATAGTCAAAGGAAAAACCGTGCGCGCGATAGGAGCGGTAAACCCAAGGGACGGTTTTGACCAGTAGTTCAAAGCTGTTGAATTGAAATACGGTGGACATAAAATCAATGTGATTGCGGTGATTGTCCTGCAGCTTCCGGAAGTAAGCCAGTAGATTATTTTCCCCCTGAACGCCTCCGGGAACGCCCGGATCAAGGTAAAAGCGTCTTCCGAGTAGAAGCCGGCCAGCAATTCGGGATGGTTTCCTGTCCAGGCCGGCAGCCATTTTTCCGCAAATTGCTTCGCTTCGATCGCCGTGAGATATTTCATAGAACTTCTTTAAAAGAGTTCATAGTTGAAAATAATTATTGGCTGCCGCTCATTAGCGTTCATGCGGCAAATTTTTTTACCCAGGCGGCGTATTTTTCCATCCAGCCTGACAGAAAGGTTTTGCTGTCGGCGCCGATGCCGCCGTCGGGATCGAACAGCCCGTCTTTGGCTTGAAGAAAAACTTCGGTCTGGGCGAGCGTCGGCATATCGAGAAAGGCCAGAACATTGCGCAGATGCTGCTGCGCCAGGGCCGTGCCGATGACGCCGATGGAAACGCCCAGGATGCCGGCCGGTTTTCCCGCCCAGGCGTTCTGACCGTAGGGGCGCGACGCGTTGTCCAGCGCGTTTTTAAGCACGCCGGGGATGGACCGGTTGTATTCCGGCGTGACAAACAAAATGCCGTGGGCGTCCCTGATCTCGCTTTTCAGGCGCTGCACGGGTGCGGCCTGGCGAGCGTCGTCGTCCTGATTGTACAGCGGCAAGTTGTCGATCTGCAATTGCTTGAACGTCAATTCCGGCGGCGCCAGTTTCACGACCGCATTGGCCAGTTTAAGATTCCATGAATCCCGGCGAAGGCTCCCGACGATAACGGCAATTTTGTACACACTCATAATCGTTCTCCTTTTATTGTTTATTTATGATGTCCGCCAAAGCGTCGGCCGAAGCGCCGAAATAAACTTTTCGGCCGATTTTCACGATCGGGCGGCGGATGAGGCGCGGC
>CAZKHU010000244.1:0-1677 GCA_964552725.1 uncultured Syntrophus sp. | reverse complement strand
TGCACATGAATATAGATGACATACTGAAGGATTTTACTGCGCGTGGTGGCTCGGCAGTAGCTCACTATTGGAAAACACGGGCGGTACAGAGGGACAGGCAGAGGCAGATCGGAACTGCCGATCAGGGTCTGCGTAGTGCCGTGACAGGTGGCGCCCAGATGGATGGGTTTATTGACCTTTTCACAGAACTTATTGTATCAATTGGAATACCCGAGCAATTTGTATTTCGTAAACGGGCTGTCGAATTACCGGGATTCTTTCGTCCTACCAAGGAATGGGATCTGCTGGTCGTGCGGGACAACATGCTTCTTGCCGTAATCGAGGCGAAATCGCAAGTCGGCCCCTCATTCGGTAACAACTTCAATAACCGTACTGAAGAAGCAATGGGAAGCGCTCTCGATTTGTGGACTGCCTATCGAGAGCAAGCTTATCTTGATGGCCCCCAGCCCTTTCTCGGCTATTTCTTCATGCTGGAGGATTGCGATGCCTCCAATAGGCCGGTGAAGGTGCAGAAACCACACTTTAAGGTTTTACCCGAATTCGTGGGTGCTTCATATATGCGGCGGTACGAGATATTCTGCCGGAAACTTGTGCTTGAACGCCATTATACGGCGACGGCGTTTATTGCCTCGACGGAGAAGGATGGAATCCTTGGCCATTTTTCGACATCAGCCGACGACCTTTCACTTGCACGCTTCGCCAGAATCCTTATCGGGCATCTGGCGGCATTTGTGTAACATCGTGGAAATAACGACTCATAGACTAATTAACGGTGACGCGCGGGAACTTTCCTTCCTGCATGATGAATCAGTCCATCTTGTGGTCACGTCACCACCATACTGGAATCTCAAGCGTTACAACGAGAACCCGGACCAGCTTGGACACATTCAGGATTATGAGGCATTTCTGTTTGAACTGGAAAAGGTCTGGCGGCACGTTTACCGAATTCTTGTTCCCGGGGGGCGTCTCGTTTGTGTCGTGGGTGATGTATGTGTCGCCCGACGTAATTTCGGGCGTCACCTTGTTTTTCCACTGCATGCGGATATCTGCGTCATTTGTCGGCGCATTGGGTTCGATAATCTGAATCCGATTATCTGGCATAAGATCGCCAACGCTTCATATGAGGTCTCCAACGGATCAAAGTTTCTCGGAAAGCCATACGAACCAAACGCCATTATCAAGAACGATATGGAGTTTATACTGATGCAGAGGAAACCGGGTGGTTATCGGCAACCGACCAACATGCAAAGAGATTCAAGCCGCATTGACAAAGAAGAGTTTAACCGCTGGTTTCAGCAGATTTGGAATATTACCGGCGCATCAACCAAACAGCATCCGGCTCCATTTCCCCTTGAACTTGCAACCCGGCTGGTGCGTATGTTCTCATTCACAGGTGACACGGTACTCGATCCCTTCTGTGGTTCAGGGACCACTATGGTCGCGGCGCTGCGAACGGGCCGTAACAGTCTCGGACTTGACATAGACCCCGACTACTGCCGAATGGCCGCACGGTATTTGAAGGCGGAGAACGCCGACCTGTTTGCTACCTCGAAACTTGTCTTCGAGAAGGCTACCGCCGAACCGGCCAGCCTCGCGAAGGAAGACCATGCCCTATATGAAGTGCGACCGGCGAAAAAGAAATTGGCATAGGCCAACAATGGCATGCACTCGGACGGG
>CAZKHU010000243.1:0-1689 GCA_964552725.1 uncultured Syntrophus sp. | reverse complement strand
AGTGGGAGGAATTTGGCAATGTTGAGTTTCAGCGAACATTTTCGGTGCCGCAGACGATTAATGTGGAGAAAATCAATGCTGAACTGAAAGACGGAGTCCTGCGTCTCCATCTGCCGAAGTCTGAGGCGGCCAAGCCAAGACAGATTGAAATCAAGGCTGCTTAAGAAAGGAAGTGTTTTTTAAAATGAAGCGGGATATGATTTCCCGCTTTTTTTTACTCATAAGTAAATGAACAAATCCTGGACTTCCGCGGGGCTTCTGGGACTTCTGGTGGGACTTCTGGGACGCCCCTAAAATTATAAGTTTCTATTTTATCTGTTATATGATATGTTTTAGCATGCCACGTAAAGCCCGTATTGATGCTCCTGGTGCCCTTCATCATATTATTGTAAGAGGCATCGAACGGAGAAAAATATTTAAAGATGACACCGACAGGAATAATTTTTTGGATCGGCTGGGAAAGGTGCTCGCAGAAACCGGCACAAAATGTTTTGCATGGGTCCTGATCCCCAACCACTTTCACCTTTTATTGCGCACTGGTGCTTGTCCGCTTTCCACTGTTATGCGCAGGCTGCTGACCGGCTATGCAATGAACTTTAACCGTCGGCATCGTCGCAGCGGCCAGCTTTTTCAAAACCGTTACAAATCGATTCTCTGCCAAGAAAATACATATTTACTTGGACTCGTACGGTATATTCACCTTAATCCGATTCGGGCCGGGATGGTTGATGACATAAACGCTCTGGATAAAGATCCTTTTTGCGGGCACGCAGTTATCATGGGAAGGGGAAAAAAGGATTGGCAAGATGATGTTTATGTTCTGAAACTGTTCGATAACAAGAGATCAACTGCGCTACGCCGTTACAAAATATTTATTCAGAAAGGCATCCAGGATGGCAAGCGCCCTGAATTCACCGGAGGCGGACTTATCCGCAGCAGCGGTGGCTGGACTGTAATCAAGTCTCTTCGACGGGCAAACATTCATTTTAAAAGTGACGAACGTGTGCTTGGCGATTCTGATTTTGTTGAGAGGGTTTTAAAGGCCGCCGATGAGTCTTTTGAACGCAAATACCAGCTAAAGTCGCAAGGCTATGATATAGATAAACTTGCTGATAGAGTGGCTGACATATTTTCCGTTAAACCGGAAGAAATATTTCAGCCCGGAAAGCAACCGGTAAAAGTCAAAGCAAGAAGCCTTTTCTGTTACTGGGCGGTTAGGGAATTGGGGTTTACAATGTTGGATCTGGCTCCAAAGCTCAATATCTCGCAGCCGGCGGTCAGCATAAGTGCTCAGCGTGGAGAGCGCATAGCATTAGAAAATGGATATTCACTATTTGGATGATTAGAAACTTATAATTTCAGGGGCGTCCCACAAGCTACCCATTCTAATTTCATATTTGCAATTATATCATACTCTTAAAACGCAAAAATCAGCCGCCGAGTTTACGAGGTCGGCTGGATTTACTTGTTCGCCCTGCAATTCTTTTTTTCAATTCTGCAATTCCAATAGTTGGAGCGTCCTTCTCTGCCATCTTAGCTTCTCTAAGGCATCGAAGATCTTCGTATGAAGCAAGCTCTTCTTGTATTTTCTGAAATTCATCATAAGGTAAAACAGCAAATTCCTTTTTTCCGTTTTTTTTAATAATTTGAGCATTTACTACCAAAAAAACCCCAAACACACCCAACACA
>CAZKHU010000242.1:0-1732 GCA_964552725.1 uncultured Syntrophus sp. | reverse complement strand
CGGTGGCCAATGAAGCTGAATTTCTTGATCTCGCTTGGCCGCTAATGACCTATCACATCCACAACAAGGCTTTCAATAAATTCGATAATCAAAACGTGCTGAATACAATTGCGCAGGAGTGGATTTCAGGAACTCCGTTTCATAAGCTTTTTAAAATTGCCCACGAAAACAAATGCAAGCTTGGCAAGGGAGAGAGACCCAGGAAAGTTAAAATCGATAATATCATCGATATCTGTGAAGGCGGGCTCGCCTATGACGGGGCTCTACTGGTGAGTGCATTGTGTGAATTCGTTGAAATGCTGGACCAAGAAGGGATTGGTGATCTGATAAGCCGTCTGCAGCTTTTCCAGAAGCGTCTCAAATATGGCCTGCCTACGGAAACCACCATTGCCCTTTATGAACTCGGATTCTCCGACCGCGCAATTGCGCAGGATCTGGCCGAGTCATTGAACCTTTTGGCTACACAGAAGAAAGATGTGGTCAAGGCACTGAAACAAAACCGGGAAGCTGCCATTTCGGTGATTAAGAAATATCCGTCCTATTTCCAGCAACGGTGTAACGAGATTCTAAATAATTGACCAAATAATTGCCAAAGGATACATCGTTAATGAGCGTCAATTTCCGCATCGCCGACACATTCACCGACAGCCTCGCCAAACTCACCGGTGACGAGCAAAAGGCAGTCAAAACCACTGCCTTTGACCTGCAAATCAACCCGGCCCATCCGGGTATGAGTTTTCACAAGCTCGACAAGGCAAGAGATCCCAACTTCTGGTCGGTCCGCGTGAGTCTGGATATTCGGCTGATTGTGCATAAAACAGACACAAGCTTCCTGCTGTGCTATGTCGCCCACCATGAAGAAGCCTACCGCTGGGCCGAGCGAAGAAAGCTTGAAACACATCCCAAGACCGGTGCTGCGCAACTGGTGGAGATCCGGGAGACGGTAAAGGAAATCACCCTTCCCAAATATGTGCAGGTGGTTCAGCCTGATCATCGCAAGCCGCCTTTATTCTCTGATGTCCCTGAGGGTGATCTGCTGAGCTGGGGAGTACCAGCCGAATGGCTGAACGATGTGCGCGAAGTCAATGAGGACACTGTGCTGGATCTGGCCGACCATCTGCCGAGTGAAGCCGCAGAGGCTCTGCTTGATCTGGCAACCGGTGTGACTCCGCGAATCCCTCAGCCTGTTGCCGTCGGTGCTGATCCGTTCGACCATCCCGATGCACAGCGGCGTTTCCGGGTGATGAACAACATTGAGGAACTGGAAAGTGCACTTGAATATCCATGGGAAAAATGGACCATCTTTCTCCACCCTGCCCAGAGGGAGTTGGTTGAAAGGGATTACAACGGCCCCGCGCGGATTTCAGGTTCAGCGGGAACTGGAAAGACGATAGTAGCACTCCACAGGGCCGTTTTTCTTGCCCGCACCAACCCCGATGCCAGGATGTTGCTGACCACTTTTTCCGACACCTTGGCCAATGCACTAAGCACAAAACTGAGACGGTTGATCAGTAAAGAACCGCGAATAGCCGAACGCCTGGAAGTTTACTCCATGAACGAAATCGGAAGGCGTCTCTATAAGCTAAACTTCGGCAGCCCGAATATTGCATCGCAAGAGGTAATAAAACAACTTATCGAAGAAGCCTCCAGAAAAACTGAGGGACACAAGTTCAGTCTGCATTTTTTGATGACAGAGTGGGAACAGGTCGTTGACGCATGGAAGCTGGAAACC
>CAZKHU010000241.1:0-1738 GCA_964552725.1 uncultured Syntrophus sp. | reverse complement strand
ACGAGCCGGGCGAGGAGCGGAAAATAACCTATCGGGAGCTCCACCGGGAGGTCTCAAAATTTGCCAATGTCTTAAAATCACAAGGGATTAAAAAGGGAGATCGCGTTTGCATCTACATGCCGATGGTCCCCGAGGCGGGGATTGCGATGCTGGCCTGCGCGCGGATCGGCGCGATCCACACCGTCGTCTTCGGCGGCTTCAGCCCCGACGCCCTCGCCGTCCGGATCAAGGATTCGCTGGCGAAAGTCCTGATCGTCTGCGACGGCTCGTTTCGCGGGGCAAAAGCCGTTCCGCAGAAAAAGGACGCCGACGCGGCGCTGAAGGAGTGCCCTTCGGTCGAAAAGGTAATCGTGGTCAAGAGGGTCGGCGAGCGGCTGGGGAAGATCGACTGGACGCCCGGCCGCGATCTGTGGTGGCACGAGGAGATGGAGCATGCGGACGTTTTCTGCGAGCCGGAGTGGATGGACGCCGAGGATCCACTCTTTATCCTCTATACCTCCGGTTCCACCGGCAAGCCGAAGGGCGCGCTGCACACCACCGCCGGCTATCTGCTTTTTATCGCCTATACGCATAAACTCGGTTTCGACATCAATGAAAACGACATCTGGTGGTGCACGGCCGACATCGGCTGGGTGACGGGCCACAGCTACGTCCTCTACGGCCCCTTGTGCAACGGCGGCACGTCGCTGATGTTCGAGGGGGTTCCCAACTACCCGACCTACAGCCGCTTCTGGCAGATCGTCGAAAAATACAAGGTGACGAAGTTCTATACGGCGCCGACGGCGATCCGCGCCATTGCCAGGGAGGGAAACCAGTGGGTGGAGGGTATTGACCTGTCGTCGCTGCGGATTCTCGGCTCGGTCGGCGAACCGCTCAATCCCGAGGCGTGGCTCTGGTACTACAACGTCATCGGCAAGGGGCTCTGCCCGATCGTCGATACCTGGTGGCAGACGGAGACAGGCGGCTTCATGATTTTCCCTCTGCCCGGCGCGATCCCGATCAAACCGGCGATGGCGACCCTGCCGATCATGGGGGTGGCGCCGGCCCTGGTTGACGATACCAGCGGCGCGGAGCTCAAGGAAATGGTTGCCCGCGGCGCCCTCTGCATCAAACGCCCCTGGCCCGGCATTACCCGGACGATCTACGGCGATCACAAAAAATACGAAGCTACCTACTTCGAGGCGTTTCCCGGCTACTATTTTGCGGGGGACGGCGCGCTTAGGGACGAGGACGGCTATTACCGGATCACCGGCCGCATCGACGACGTGATCAACGTCTCCGGGCACCGGATGGGAACCGCCGAGGTGGAGGCGGCTCTTAATTCCCACGCCAAGGTTGCCGAGTCCGCCGTTGTCGGCTATCCGCACGAGATCAAGGGGCAGTCGATTTACGCGTATGTGACGCTGAAGACGGGCATCGAGAAGTCGGAGGATTTGAAAAAGGAGCTTGCCGCGCATGTGCGCAGCGTCATCGGGCCGATCGCGACGCCGGAGAAGATTCAGTGGGCGGATGGGCTTCCGAAGACCAGAAGCGGCAAGATCATGCGGCGGATCTTGAAGAAGGTGGCCGCCAACGAGATCGGTGATCTCGGCGATACCAGTACGCTCGCCGACCCGACGGTGGTCAATGATCTGATCAAGAACAGGCTGTAAAGGTGTTGAGGGTGAAACGGGCAGGATGCAAATCGATTGTGTTTGAATGTAAAATAAATTAAAGGGTGAGGTAATTGCAAAACTCC
>CAZKHU010000240.1:0-1792 GCA_964552725.1 uncultured Syntrophus sp. | reverse complement strand
TTCCGGCGTGAGAGGCCAGCGTCCTAACCACTAGACGATGGGACCATGTAACAATGATTACCGTTACACACGCGGGGATGCAAGCAAAAAACGATTAACCGCCCCTACGGCAACACCGCGTGTGGAGGGTGCTTTCTAATTGAGTAACGGCAAATTGTCAAGATCAAAGTTAAGCAGTTAGCCGCGGGCCCTGATATAATCGACCGCCTTTTGTATCTTTTTCAAGACGCGCTCCTTGCCGATGGTTGCCATAACCTCGTCTATCCCGGGGCTTACGGTTTTACCGGTCAGGGCAACCCGCAACGCCTGGGCCAGCCACTTGAGTTTCGTTCCCCGCTCCTCGGCCAGCGTCCGCAGAAAAATCTCTATCCCGTCCTTTGTATAATCGGCAACGCCGGGAAGCTTCTCGACAACCGCCTCCAGATGCCCCAAATACTCTGCCGTCAAGAATTTATCCGCCGCCTCCGCTTCGTAATCCACCTCAGCCTTGAAAAAGAACGACCCTGAATCGGCCATCTCCACAATTGTCCGCGACCGGGTACGGAGGTTCTCCATCGCCTTGCGGACAAATGCGCCGTCGGCAAGATCAAATCCCTTTTCAGCCCAGAACGGAGTCACCGCTTCCAGCAGCTTTTCCTGCGGATAGTTTTTGATGTAATGCTGATTCAGCCAGAGGAGCTTCTCGGGATTGAAAACAGCGGGCGATTTCCCTACCGCGTCCAGCGAAAATTCGCGGACCAGCTCCTCTATCGTAAATATCTCCTGATCGCCGTGCGACCAGCCCAGCCGGACGAGATAATTCACCAGCGCCTCCGGGAGAAAGCCCATCTCCTTGTAGGCCATAACCGACGTCGCCCCATGCCGCTTGCTCAAGCGCGCCTTGTCGGCGCCGAGAATCATCGGAACATGGCCGAACAGCGGAACATCGTATCCCAGCGCCTCATAGAGCAGTATCTGTTTGGGCGTATTATTGACATGGTCATCCCCCCGGATGACATGGGTGATTGCCATCTGCGCGTCATCGACGACGACCGCAAAATTGTAGGTTGGATACCCATCCGATCTTTCGATTATCAGGTCGTCAAGTTCATCATTATTGAACGATATAGCGCCCTTGATGAGATCACGGACAACCGTGACCCCGACCTCCGGACAACGGAACCGCACCACCGTGTTGGCCGCTTTTTTCAACCCCCTGTCCCGGCACGCGCCATCGTATTTGGGTTTTCTCCCCTCGGCAAGCGCCTTTTTCCTTTTTGCGTCGAGCTCTTCCGGGGTGCAGTCGCAGTAATAGGCCTTCCCCTCGTCGATCAGCTTTTCCACCATCTGCCGGTGGATAGACACCCTTTCCGCCTGAAAATAGGGCCCCTCGTCCCAGTTGAGCCCCAGCCAATTCATTGCATCGAGAATCGCCCGTGTCGATTCATCCGTCGAACGCGCCTGATCGGTGTCCTCTATTCTCAAAACAAAAGTGCCGTTGTACCGCCTTGTAAAAAGCCAGTTAAAAAGGGCCGTCCGGGCGCCGCCGATATGGAGATAGCCCGTCGGAGACGGGGCAAAACGCGTTCTTATCTTGTCTTCGATCATAATTTTAACCTTCCGGAAATTGCTCTTCTGATTTCATCCTCTTTCAGTCGGGCAATTTCACTGTTCTTTTACCGCTTTGTCCCCGCAATTTTCCATAGTTAATATAAATAACGCCAGACAGGGGCGATACCTATAGGACTGGACAGGATTTTTGTCAAGCCGCATTTGGCAATCGGCAAGGTCAGTGACGCAGTTTCTGCGGAAA
>CAZKHU010000239.1:0-1804 GCA_964552725.1 uncultured Syntrophus sp. | reverse complement strand
ATCCTCGGCATCAACAGGCTCCCCGTGCAGATCCGCGACGCGTGCCGGGGCGACCGCCAGATCACCCGGAGCGTCCTGATCGAGATCGCCCGCCGCAAGCAGGAGCGCGGCATGCTCACCGCTTACGCCTCCTACCGCGCCTCCCTCGAGAAGGGGAAGACCACCCGCCAGGCGAAAGACGCCAACGACCCGGAGACCTTCTTCGCCCTCCTCGAAAAGACGAGTGCAAAGATTGAAACCATCGACACCGCCTCCTGGGATGAAGAGACTCTGACGCGCCTGAACGAGGCCGTTGCCGCCCACCGCGAGAAGCTCGACGCCCGCTTCCCGGGGGGGAATCCGGGGCCGTCCACCGACCTCGCCTGAAAAAGCAAAACTTTTTCGGAATCGCGAATCGCTTAATGATATCGTAAGCTTCCAAGTGCCGGTTCACCGGCACCCCTTTTGGGAGGGGCCGGAATAGAGCCGAAGCGTGATATTTGGCACGCCGATTGCTTTAATGAAAAAAACGAACCAGCGCCCGCAAAAAATAAGATATGACCTGCCAACTTATGCAAGAGAAAACAACGGAGATACTGGCGATTATCGACGAAGCTGCTTCCGGAAAGCTCTCACTGAACGATAAAGTTGACGAAGTCACAAGTCTCATCGAAATCAGGTAAGGTATAGTTCATGAACAAAGTTGCGCTCATTACCGGTATCACCGGCCAGGATGGTTCGTATCTGGCTGAATTTCTCCTCTGCAAAGGCTATGAGGTCCACGGGATCAAGCGCAGGACATCGCTTTTCAATACGGATCGGATCGACCACCTTTACCAGGACCCCCATGCGGGCGATCACCGCTTCGTTCTCCATCACGGCGATCTGACCGATTCATCGAGCCTGATCCGGATTATTCAACAGGTTCAGCCCACAGAAATATACAATCTGGCTGCCCAGTCCCATGTGGCCGTCTCCTTTGAAGAGCCTGAATACACAGCCAACTCCGACGCGGTAGGCACCCTGCGCATTCTCGAAGCCATCCGCATTCTGGGTATGGAAAAGAAAACCCGCTTCTATCAGGCATCCACCTCCGAGCTGTACGGCAAGGTGCAGGAAACCCCCCAGAAGGAAACGACGCCCTTCTACCCCCGCAGCCCTTACGCCTGCGCGAAAATCTACGCCTACTGGATCACCGTTAACTATCGCGAGGCATACGGGATGTACGCCTGCAACGGGATTCTTTTCAACCACGAATCGCCGGTTCGGGGGGAAACCTTCGTTACCCGGAAGATCACCCGTGCCCTGGCCCGAATCAAGCTGGGTCTGCAGGATGCCCTCTACATGGGGAATCTGGATGCGAAGCGCGACTGGGGCCACGCCCGCGATTATGTGGAAATGCAGTGGCTTATGCTCCAGCAGGACGAACCCGACGACTTCGTCATTGCCACCGGTGTGCAGTACAGCGTCCGCGATTTCATCAACGCCGCGGCAAAAGAACTGGGAATGAACATCCGCTGGGAAGGGCAGGGGCTCGAAGAAGTCGGCTACCTTATATCTCCTTCTCCCCTCGCGGGGACTACGGGGACATTTTCCGGAAGCCCGAAGGGATCGGAAAGTGTCCCCGGAACAAGGGAAAGATGTGGGGAAAAGCCCATTGTGCGCATCGATCCCCGTTATTTCCGTCCGACAGAGGTGGAGACACTGCTGGGAGACCCCACCAAGGCCCGACAAAAACTCGGCTGGACGCCCCGAATCTCCTTTAAAGAACTTGTTGCCGAAATGGTCAGGGACGACTTCAAAACCGCCGACCGGGATGCACTCG
>CAZKHU010000238.1:0-1818 GCA_964552725.1 uncultured Syntrophus sp. | reverse complement strand
CTGTTCATGGAGTGCGGGGAAAGACTCGTGTTTGGCCCTGTACCACGCCATCCAGAACGGTGGTAGACCCCGCTCTCTTCTGACAATCCTATCCGAAGATGGGGTCACTTCCCGTTCTCACGCACTGCCCAAGGCTTTGATTGAAGAACAGGCCAGAAGTCTCGGCTTGCAACCGGTTTTCCGTTCGGCCTCATGGCAAGAATACGAGGCGGAGTTTATTTCCGCCCTTCATGAATTCAAAAAGGCGGGAATCGAGACCTGCGTGTTCGGAGACATTGATGTGGACTCAAATCGCGAATGGGTTCAGCGGGTATGCGCTATTGCCGGGATCGCACCGGTGCATCCCCTCTGGAAACGCAATCGGCGGGAACTGCTCGAAGAATTCATTGATCTCGGATTCAAGGCGCAGATTGTCGTAGTCAATGAACAGAAGCTGGACAAGAGTTTCCTGGGAAAAGCAATCCACGCGGACACAATTAGAGAGATGGAGAAGGCTGGGATTGACCCGTCGGGAGAGGTAGGTGAGTATCATACTGTTGTCACGGATGGTCCCATCTTCTCCTCGAAAGTGGAGATCAAGCCAGCGGGTCAACACCAGCATGAGGGTTACTGGTTTTTGAAGGTGGATCTGTAACACTAATTGAAGCGGCCAACAACGAAGTGCAGGCGACGCTTTACAGCGCGCCTGACTCCGAGCGTTCGCTGCCTGAAGATTTAAAATTCATATCTTGACAATGTTCACATATTTGTTTACCTTATAATCATGAAAACAATCTCATTCTATCGGACTGCGTCAGGCAAGTGTCCTGTTAAAGAGCACTTGGATAGGCTGACAGACACACAGGCGACCAAGATAGCATGGGTATTGAAATTGATTCGAGAGATTGATCAGGTTACATCTAAATACTTCAAGAAGCTGGTCAAGACAAACGATATTTGGGAAGCCAGAGTTGATGTGGGAAGAAACACCTTCCGTCTTCTTGGCTTCTTTCATGGTCAAGAGTTGATCATACTAACCAACTCCTTCCAAAAGAAGAGCCAGAAAATTCCTTTAAAGGAGATTAAACTGGCAGAAAAGCGGAAGAAAGAATATTTGAGCAGGAGGTAAATAGAAGATGGACGATCTGGATAAATACATTGAAACAAGAAAGAAGCAAAGCCCCCAATTTGCAAAAGATTTTGACAAAGGATATGAACAATTCAAGATTGGTATCCTCCTGAAACAGGCTCGTATTGAAGCTGGCTTCACCCAGGAACAAGTGGCTAAGAAATTGCGTACTAAGAAATCTGCCATCTCCCGGATTGAAAACCATGCAGAAGACATCCGCCTCTCTACATTAGTAAATTATGCTCAAGCGGTAGGTAAACACCTCCAACTCGAAGTTGCCTAAGAGTAGCGAACAAGGGCATTGAGATGGACTGGAAAAAGCCGGCGATTTTTTTCTTTTGCACAGGCCGTCTAAATAGCAAACTTTCGATGTAGTTTCCAAGGTTATCGCAAGCTTTTCCCAGCCACTCATGCCTGCCGTAAGACCAGAAAGGATTAGATATGACTATTGAGATTCTGACAGCCGCTCTCGTGCTGATTACTGGTTTTTATGCTTGGGCGACCTATAAAATTCTAAGGGCAAATGAAAGAGTCGTTGAGGTAATGCACGAACAGGCTGAAGCAATGACACGACCCTACATAGCGGTCACTGCATTTCTGGAAGTTGACAACCCAATATTTTACTTGAAAATTACAAATACTGGAAAGACATCTGCTGATCCTGCTATGAAATAGTGGACACTCAGTTAAGTCATTGATAATAACAATGG
>CAZKHU010000237.1:0-1832 GCA_964552725.1 uncultured Syntrophus sp. | reverse complement strand
ACTGATCTTGAGCCCCTCCAAAAGCCACCGCAATTGCCGGATATCGAGCTCAATGGCTTGATCGACGCTGTCTGGCCAAGTGAAAAACTGCTTCTCCAAACGTTTGTGCCAAAGACAAAATCCATTGCGGTCCCAATACAGAATCTTGACCATGTTCCGGCGCCGGTTGCAAAAAGCGAAAAGATGCCCGGAAAAAGGATCCAGCCGCAGCCGGTCCTCGACCAGAATCGACAGACCGTTGATGGCTTTTCGCATGTCGGTGCCGCCGGTGGCCAGGTAGATGCGGGTGTGCGATGGCAGAAACATCACAGCCGCTCCAGCACATGCAACAACTGCCGCAGGGCCACCGGATCGAAGTCGCGCTCCAGCTCCACAAAATGGCTGGAGGAGACCACCAGCCGCCGGCCGGTGGCCCGTGGTAACGATCGCCTCTGTGGTGGCCACCGGGGGCAGCCGAACCTCGACCAGGGAAACCGGCGCCGGGGCTGTGCGCCGCACCTTTTTTCTCCAGTAGGTGAAACAGTGCAGCTTGAGTTCGTGGCGCCGGCAATACGAACTCTGCTTCAACCCGCTTCGTTTCCATCGCTCGATGTGCTGCCCCCAAAACCGCCGCTTGGCCTCCAAGGCCTCGGCCCGTTGATCCCTTGTCACGATGACGCCTCCTTGGTTGAAATCGTTCACGACCCACGGAGATCATCTGTGACAAATTTTCACGGGCTTGAGAAGATGCGGTTGCCCGGACGCTTACGATCTATTGAATTGAGAACGGACAGCACATCCTCCTGTTTCCATGTGCGAGGAAGGCGGAACTTCCGGTTTGCTTTCACCACCGGCACCTTCTCCGATAGATCCTCTTGAGTAAACCCCTTTTGGTAGAGATGACGGAAGAACACCCGACTTGCGGTCAACATGGTGGCGACTGTCCGACTATCCAGTTCAATTTGTGAGCGGAAAAACTCCGATATCTTCCAGGCGGTAATACTCTGCACGCTTGATACCGCATGCTGGTCGAAAAAAAGCAGCATACGTTTGATCCGGTTGAGCCTGGTGTAGGTGCCACTTGCGGAGTATCCTGCCTCGCAGCAGAAGGCGACGTATGAATCATATGCTTCTTTAAATTGTCGGGGAAGCTCACGGGCGGCAAGTTTGCCCTGCTTTTTTAAGGGCAGGCATCCATGGAGCTGCCATTCGGTCAGGCACTGGCATACCCGGATTGGAAGATAGGAGTTTTGCTTGTACGCGTGCTCTTTCTTCCTGACCACGAGTGTAGGGTCTATTCCGAAGGAATCTCTCATCCACCGGTGACACACGTCTATAGAATGGTGTTGTATGCCGCTCTCATCCGCGTAACGTAGAAGTTTGCGATACAACCTCTGATACAGTTTGATGGTCACGGAAGCATAACCGAGTCGTTGAAGTTCCCCAAGGACCGCTTCGCTTAATTCCTTGATGGTTGCTCTTTCCATATTTTTCTCCTTTGAAATGGGTTTTCAAGGAGAATATTATGGAAAGTCATTATGCGCTATTCTTTGAACTGGAAGGGCATTAGCTCATTACTTTACATAAGTGAATGCTTCACATAATTGCCGTTATGGAAAGCTTTCCATAACGGCAAAAGCCACCTGGCTCAGGCCCTGGGCCACTGCGCCATCAGAGCCGGTCACAGCGTGCTGTTCACCTCGGCGGCCAAGATGCTCGCCCAGCTCAACGCCGCACGGGCGACCAACGGCTACGAGCGCCACTTTGCCAAGATTACCGGGGGTGGATCTTCTGATCGTCGACGACTTCGGGCTCAAGCCCCTGCGCCCCTCCCAGGACGAGGACTTCCACGA
>CAZKHU010000236.1:0-1890 GCA_964552725.1 uncultured Syntrophus sp. | reverse complement strand
GGCTGGTGAACTGCTCCGGCGTGAATTTGCCGGAACAGGAAAAGGTTTACGCGGGCCGCCGCGGCGGGGGAACAACCTTTTTCCGCCATGCGGAATTGGAGCAGATGGGGATACCGGTACTGGCGGGGATTTATGGGACGAACCCGGCGGGAGGAGGCTACCAGGGGATCAGCCCGACGATTTTGCTCGCCCACAAGAATGCCAATATCGCCGTCGGGGGTGGGGGAATCGTCAGCGGGATGAGCCCGAAAGGTTCCTTTGACGAAGAGGGCGCGGAAGCGCTGATCGAGGCGACGAGGCACTTCAAGGAGGAGCCGCCGGGAAGCGCCAAGATTCATTACGATGAGACAGGGTTTTTTACCGCCGTTTTCGATAAGGAGACCGAGGTTCTTGATGCCCTCAAGGGGTACATGGCGGAAATGCCTGCCTATAATCCCCGCTTTTTTCAGGTCGCTCCCCCTGCCGAACCGAAGTTCAAGCCGGAGGAGATTTCCTCGATTGTTCCCATGAACCAGAAATCCGGTTACGATTTCGACAATGTTCTCGCGCGTCTGGTCGATAATTCCGAGCATATGGAGTTCCGCCCCGGGTATGGCCCGGAGGTTTATACGGGATTGGTCAAGGTGGATGGATTCCTGCTCGGGGTGATCGGCAACCGGCAGGGCCTGATCCCGAATTATCCCGAATACACAAACCAGTATATCGGTGTCGGCGGCAAGCTCTACCGTCAGGGGCTGATCAAGATGAACGAGTTTGTGACGCAGTGCGGCCGGGATCGTGTTCCGATAGTCTGGTTCCAGGATACGTCGGGGATCGATGTCGGAGATACGGCGGAAAAGGCGGAACTGCTTGGACTGGGGCAGTCTCTGAACTATTCCATAGAACAGACTGAGGTGCCGATGATGCTGGTTGTGCTCCGCAAGGGGACGGCGGCGGCCCATTACGTAATGGGGGGGCCGACGGGTAACAATAACAACGCCTTTACACTGGGCGTTCCGTCCACGGAAATCGACGTCATGCACGGAGAGACCGCTGCCGCGGCGAGCTATGCCCGCCGGCTGGTAAAGGAAAAAGACGCGGGACGGCCGCTCGGGCCGGTGATCGACAAGATGAACGAGATGGTCAAACATTATGAAGAGACCTCCCGGCCCTTTTACTGCGCCAAGGCCGGGTTCGTTGACGAGGTGGTGCGCTTCGGGGAACTCCGCCGCTACATGGTGGCCTTTGCCAACGGGGTTTACCAGAATCCGCGTTCCATTTGTCCGCGTCACCACATGATGCTGCCGCGGCTTATCCGGGCGCAGATTGTAACGGGGCTGCCCCGACCGGTCTGATTGATTATCTGCAAGACCCGCCTTTCCCCCCTTCCATTCGGAGGGGGGAAAATAATTGACAAAGAGCTTTGGCTCAAAGGTACCTATAGAGAGGAAACTGTATGGATAATGTAACGTTTGGGATTACGATGCTGGTCTGCGGAATGGGGGGAACGATCGTTGTTCTCTGGCTCATGAGTCTGGTGATGGCTCTTCTGGGGAAGCTTTTTCCGGAAAAACCCGTGAAAAAGGAGGCTTGAGCCGATGACGGAAGCGATTATAAACGGATTGGGCGGCCTTACTGTCGGATTTCAGATGCTTGCCGTGGATTGGCGTAATACCGTCATGATTTTGGTGGGCTTTGTCTTGCTATACCTTGGAATCAAGAAGGATTGCGAGCCGCTGCTTTTGGTCCCGATCGGATTTGGCTGCATTCTGGTCAATATTCCCCTTTCCGATGTTATGAGCCAGGAAGGGTTTATCAGGTCTTTGTACAATGCCGGAATCGCGACGGAACTCTTTCCGCTTCTGATCTTCATTGGCATTGGGGCGATGACTGATTTCGGTCCTGTGCTTG
>CAZKHU010000235.1:0-1942 GCA_964552725.1 uncultured Syntrophus sp. | reverse complement strand
AATGAAAAATATTCCGCCAACAGGGAGAAATGAACGCGCACCCAAGATTACAAGATTAAGGCATTTGCTATATGCATAAAATTAAAGAAGTAACACCGTTGCCATGATGACTCTAAGAGCGAAGCGAAGGGCAGGCAGGAGATTTATAAAAATTAGTCGCCGCGCACGGAAATTAGGTAATAACATCAGATATGGGTAATAAATTAGGTATTGTGCGGTAATGTCGGAAAAGATGAAGAAGCAATAAATATTTGGAGCTTTCGGCCGGCGAACGATTAAAGATTTCGTCCACCAGTGGGGAGAGGCTTGAAGCAACAATGAAGAAATACCTCAATACGCTGTTTGTCACAACCCAGGGTGCGTATCTTGCCAAAGAGGGCGAGACGATCGTCGTCAAGGTAGATAAGGAAATTCGCCTGCGTCTTCCCGTCCATACGATGGGCGGGATTGTCTGTTTCGGGAATGTTTCGTGCAGTCCGTTTTTAATGGGGTTTTGCGCGGAAAACGGCGTCGGCATCAGCTTTTTGACTGAACATGGCCGCTTTCTCGCGCGTGTGCAGGGGCCGGTCTCCGGGAATGTTCTCCTCCGGCGGGAGCAATACCGCAAGGCCGATGACAGACAAGCCTCCGCTGATATAGCGCGCGCAGTTTTGATTGGAAAAATTGGCAATAGCCGGACCGTACTCCAGCGGGCGCTCCGCGATCATGCGGACAAGATAGATGCGGATAAGGTGGGCTTTGCCATAAAGCGTTTGAACAATTATCTCGAACAGTTGAGTAAAAATCGGCCGCTCGATGAAGTCCGGGGATGCGAGGGGGACGCGGCGCATATATATTTCAGCGTTTTTGACAATCTGATAGTTGCGCAGAAAGAGGAGTTTTCTTTTCAAGAGCGAAATCGCCGTCCGCCGCTGGACAACGTCAATGCCCTGCTTTCCTTCGTCTATACGCTTCTTGTGCATGACGTCCGTTCGGCTCTGGAAGGCGTTGGACTTGATCCTGCGGTGGGATTTCTACACCGGGATCGTCCGGGAAGACCAGGGTTAGCGCTGGATATGATGGAAGAATTCCGATCGTTTCTGGCGGACCGATTAACCCTTTCCCTGATCAACCTTCGGCAGGTGCAGGGGAAAGGGTTTTACAAGAGCGATTCAGGGGCGGTGTTGATGACGGACGATACCCGCAAGACATTGCTTGTGGCCTATCAGGAGCGAAAGCAGGGGGAAATAGTCCATCCATTTCTGGAAGAAAAGGTGTCAATAGGGACTCTTTTTCATATCCAGGCGCTGTTGATGGCAAGGTATCTACGGGGCGATCTCGATGGTTATCCTCCTTTTATCTGGAAATGAGGGAGCCCGTGCCCCTTGCCGAAACATGATCGAGGTAAGATAAGGAGCCGTAATGCTTGTTCTTGTCAGTTATGACGTCGCGACGGTTGAACCAGCTGGTCAGAGACGCCTGCATCGTGTGGCCAAAACCTGCCAGAACTACGGCCAGCGGGTGCAGTATTCGGTTTTTGAGTGCATCGTTGATCCCGCACAATGGACAGCGCTTCGCAACAAGCTGATCAAGGAAATCAACCCGAAAGAGGACAGTCTGCGTTTCTATTTTCTCGGATCGAACTGGAAACACCGCGTCGAACATATAGGCGCAAAGAAATCTTTGGATCAGGAGGGTCCACTGATAGTCTAAATAATGCCCGCGAACCTGATGCGGCCATCAGTTTCCCGGAAGGTTCGCGCTTCGGACAACCTCTTGATTTAAGACAATTAATAAAGGGGTTTTCTTGGGAGCGCAGTGAAAAATGTTTTCTATGACAAGAGTTCGCGCAGTATTGAAAATATAGCGATATATTTTAAAGCGTTAAGCATAGTTAGCCGCCCCCCGCGCGGGGGCGTGGATTGAAACCTGAAGCGCCAATCACGGACGGGGCAGCTCGGCC
>CAZKHU010000234.1:0-2042 GCA_964552725.1 uncultured Syntrophus sp. | reverse complement strand
CTTGCCCTGGGTGGTGGATGTGAGCTCGCGATGGCGTGTGATCTGAGGATAGCGGCGGAAAATGCCGTTTTCGGTCAGCCTGAAATACGTATTGGTGTGATTCCAGGGGGCGGAGGGACACAACGATTGCCACGGCTGATCGGCGTTACTAAGGCAAAGGAGCTTCTGTATACCGGCGATACCATTGATGCACAGGAAGCATACCGGGTGGGTCTTGTAAACAAGGTCGTTCCCGTTGAGTCCGCCATGGACGAGACGCGGAAGATGGCTTTGAAGATTGCCCGCCAGCCGGGGATAGCCCTGCGAGCAACGAAACTTGCGGTGAATGGCGGCATGAACATGGATCTCAAATCAGCCTTGGCTTACGAGGCGCGCTGTTTCGAAATTCTCTTTTCCACGGAAGACCAGAAGGAGGGGACGAAGGCCTTTATCGAAAAGAGAAAACCGGCATTCAAAGATAGATAATCAGAACGTGTTTTTAACGGGAGGTTGAATTATGATCGGAATTACTTCTTGTGGAGCTTACATACCACGGTACAGAATGAACCGCGGGACCATCTATGCAGCGATCGGATGGTTCAACGCTGCTACTGCCGGTGTTGCAAGGGGAGAAAAGGCTGTGGCGAATTATGATGAAGATAGCATTACCATGGCTGTAGCGGCGGCTTCCGATTGTCTGAACGGAACTGCCCGTGAGCAGATTGGCGGATTTTATCTTTGCTCCACAACGCTTCCTTATGTGAACAGGCAGAATGCCGCAATCTGCGCTTCAGCCCTCGGCTTTAACCCGGATATAAGGACGGCGGATTTCAGCAGTTCATTAAGATCCGGAACCACGGCGCTTATTTCTGCTTGTGAGGCCGTGAGGTCCGGGGATGTGGGGAACTTTCTGGTTTCTGCGGCCGACTCCCGTGTGGGGAAGCCGGGAAGCGGCATGGAACATATCTTTGGTGATGGCGCAGCAGCTCTCATCGTTGGCAGTCATAATGTCATTGCCGAGTTCAAGGGCAGCTACTCACTCACCAGAGATTTTCCCGATTACATGCAGATACAGGGAGAGAGTTTTCTCCATGCCTGGGAGGAACGGTGGATCAGGGATGAAGGTTACAGCAAGATCATTCCCGAAGCGGCGCTTGGGCTTGCAAAGAAATACCATTTACATGTGAAGGATTTTGCAAGGATTGTTATCGCCTGTCCTGTCGCGGCTGTGGTGAAAGGATTGGCAAAGATGCTGGGTGCGGCGCCCGGACAGATCCAGGACGACATGGTGGCGAATGCCGGCGATACAGGGACGGCAATGCCGCTGATGATGCTGACAGCGGCGCTTGAGGATGCAAAGCCGAAAGACAAGATCCTTGTTCTCAGTTATGGCGGCGGGAGCGATGCTCTATATTTTGAGGTCACCGAACATATCGAGAAAACAAGAGCCGGTATGGGGGTTAAGGGACACCTCGAATCAAAAAAGGAACTGGAAAATTATGTAAAATACCTGGTGTTCCGCAACCTGCTTCCCGTGGATGTTGGAATACGGGGAGAAGAGACGTCAATGGTGCGGCCGTCGGTGATTTACAGGGAGGGCAAGTCATTGGCGGCTCTCTCCGGTTCGAAGTGCAAGGTGTGCGGTACCCCTCAGTATCCGAAGCAGCGGGTATGTATCAATCCCGAATGTGGCGCTACGGATCAGATGGAGGATTATGATTTCTCCGGCAAGGCTGGACGCATAAACTCTTTTACCGGCGACAACTTGGCATTCAGCTATAGTCCCCCCGCCATATATGGTTTGATCGATTTTGAAGAGGGCGGAAGGCTTTACCTTGATATTACAGATGCAGAACTTGACCAGCTCAAGGTGGGTACGCCGGTCAGGATGACTTTCCGCCGCAGATTTGCCGACAAACGACGGGGCATGTACGGCTATTTCTGGAAGGCCACGCCGGTGAAATAAAGTACCGGCAATCAGGGGACAGAAGCATAAAATCCAAATCTTCTAACCCCGATAAACGGGATAAGTACCTTCACGAAATAATTTTCTGCCACTCTTT
>CAZKHU010000233.1:0-2071 GCA_964552725.1 uncultured Syntrophus sp. | reverse complement strand
TCGCCGTGCTCATCGGCCCCAGCTTATACGGCAGGCCGCTTTCCCTGATAATGCGGAGCGACCTGGCCACATAGGGGCTGACGCTTGTCCCCTTGTCGGTTGGGAATATCGAAAAATGAATCAGTACGCTCATTTTGCCTCCTGACTTGAAAAGTTTTGAATTGCCCTTACTTAGTTTTGAATTTAACGCGAAATCAGCCAACCCATCATTCCCGCAGAAGCAGTAACCAAGTATTTCCAATATCTTCTGTATCTATGACAGAGCCCGGAAGAGCAAAAAAAGGCGATAACGCTCTCACTTATTTTTCAGGACTGCATCAAGATAGGGCTCGATCTGCGTGCATTCGCGGCAGACAATAAAACCCTTCCTATCAACCAGCACCAGGGAAGGAACTCCCCTGATTTCGTAAAAGCCGCTCACTATACCGGATTCGTCCAAGAGCACGCGGTAGGGGAGATTGTGGCGAGTGGAGAATTTTGACACCTTGGCCTTGGACTCCTGAACATAGACGTTCACTATCTCCAGCCCCCTGTTCGCGTATATCGAGTACAGGGATTGGAAATGGGGGATCTCGCTTATGCAGGTTGGGCACCAGGTAGTGCTGAAGATAACCAGCACCGGTTTCTTTCCCTTATAATTGCCCAAACGAAAGGTCTCGCCGTTCGTATCCTTGAGGATGAAATCCGGGGCCTTGTCAGCGCTGGCCGGCGCCTGTATGGAAAGGGCGTTGTTTGCGATCAGAAAAATCGCGGCAATCATTATTGCTGTGAAAGCTGATCGTTTCCAGGTCATCATTTTAATCATTGTTGTAACTCCTTATTTTTAATGGGGGACAGCGCCCTATGCATTTGTAACCTACCGTTCATTAAAGCCAGAGCATTCCCGCGTTGACCAGAAAATATTCGCCCGCTGCCAGCAGAATCCACCCGCAGGCCTTGCCGATCCGCTCCATCCATGCGCCTGATTTGGGGATGCCTGCCAGGAGTCCGGCGAATGTGCCGACCAGAATCAACAACGTTCCCATTCCCAAGGCAAAAACGAACATCAGCCCGGCGGCCAGCGGCACATTCTGTCTGGTCGCCGCATAGCCGAGGACGACGGCGAGGGCTGGGGCGGTGCACGGGCCCATCACCAGCCCGGATGCCGCACCGACAAGGAAACTGCTTGTTATCCCTTTTGAATTTTTGTTATCCCGGGGCCTGCTTATAAAGTCAGGCATCCTGATAGAGAAAGAAAAGACGCCGAGCATTGATAATCCCATAAGCATACAGAGGTTGCCGATGAAAAAATAGGTCCAGGGGTTGGACTGTATCTGGCCGAACAGCTTGCCGGAAAGCGCGGCAAAGGCGCCGAGGATGGTGTAAGTGACGGCCACACCCGCAACGTAGAAGAGCGAGAGGATTAATCCTCTTGCCTTTGACCCTGCGCCCCGGGCGCCGATATAGGCAACGGTGATCGGCACGACCGGATACATGCAGGGGGTGAAGCTCACCAGCACCCCGGCGAGATAAACAGCCAAGAATGACAGGACGAAAGAACCTTGCAGGTATCCGGAAAGACCGCCGATAAAATTTTCTACCATTTCGTCACTTGAAAACGAAGTTTAATGTTCATAAACTGCGTGCATAAATTACTGATTTATAATGGGTTGCCTTCCGGGCAACCGCCCGGACGCGACAAAGCGCGTCCCGCCATTTTCATCCTTCTTTGTGGGGGCTTAGTTTGACGAGGCACTCCACCGATTCACGCAACTTTTGCGCTGCCTCTCGCAAAGCGGGCGCTATTTTCTCCCCTTCCTCAAGATGCTGAATTTTTCCTGCCCATGCCTCATAATCAGCGGCATGTTCCTGCTCATGCTCGATCCAATGTGCGATCAAATGCTTTACTTTCTCTAAATCATTCATGATTAATCCTTTCTTGCCGTCGCTCAAAGCGAGTTTTTTATTCTGTTTCCCGGGCATTCCCCCATGTTGCCGCGACTTATATCACAAAGCATACGTTTTGTGGAGTTCATTCACGGTAAATTTGTTCTGCACGCAACAGGACGGGATTATTAGACTTTCTTTTTTG
>CAZKHU010000232.1:0-2116 GCA_964552725.1 uncultured Syntrophus sp. | reverse complement strand
CCGTAATAGTTTTTCCTGCCGATAACGGGATTGCGAATCGCCCTCTCCGCAGGGTTGTTGTCCATGGGAATTTCCGGATGAGTCACAAAAACGACCAGACCATGCCAATGATTTTGCAGACTCGTCAATACTCCGCGCTGCGCCCCATTCAGCTCCGCCGGCAGACATTCCGACGTCGAAACTGCTTTTCTGCCCCTCTTCTTGATTGACGGCGGTTTCACGGCGCGCGCGGAACTGACGGCGACTTGGTCATCCTGCAAGAGCCGGGATGTCTCTTGTCTCATCTGCTCTATACCGCGTTTCAAACTCTCGTGCGCCTCTTGAAACTTTTCACCTTGTTTTTCCAACGGAAGCGCTTCTTGCCGGTGAACCAGGCGTTGTGCGTTGAGATGATAAAGATTCCCGATTGCGGCAACCCAATCCAGAGCCCAATCCTTCAGACCGGGAAACCCCTGGGCAACCTCTAAAAAATCACGACGCACATGCGCCCAGCAAAAAGCCAGAATAACGGCGTCGTTCAAACGGGCCAGTTTTTTGTAGGCGCTGTAACGGTCGCATATCACAATTGCCTTTTCTGCCTCCAGTCCCGAAAAATGGGCTATCGGCACGGAAGCGCTCCTCGTGCCGGCTATTACGCAGTAGATAACATCAGGGGATCTGGTGACCCATATATACCACCGATGAGATGCCTTGCCGTCAGCATCAACAAAAACTTCCCAACGGCTTTCATCGTTATGGAAGCGTGTTTCCCCCATCTGATGCTCATACCATGCCTTTTTTAACGGCTCGAACAGCGCCGCAATTTTATGGAGACCGCCGGTTATCGTGCCCGATGACAACGACAAACCCCAACCGCTCAACTCGCGCAAGATGCGGTTCAATGGTTGGGAGTACAAAAACTTGCTCAACAAAATATGTATCCAGATTGAGGTTCCATAAGGGCTGCGAGGAATTATTTTCGGCGCCGGCGGGGCAACGATGATGGCCGGACTGCTCGACGTCGACGCGCACGAGCAGCTTTTCTGATAGCGTTTGCGATGAATCCTGCGGCGGTACGCATTAACCTCTATCTCGAAGATATCCGATTCCTCTTCGCCGGGAAAGGCGCGATAGGGAAGGCCGCAAAGGGGACAACAGCTTGATTCTCCGTGAAGCTCCCGATGTTCTTCCTTCACGGGAAGATCCGGCCGATTTATACGTCCGTGTCCACGACTGCCTTGTTGCTGTCCCCGGGGACGGCTCGCGTCCCCTGCCTCCTGCTGTTCTGCCGTTTGCTGCGCACACTTTTTTTCGCTCTTCTTCCCAAAGAGTCGATGCTGCAAATCCTTAATCAGCGCTTCTTTCTCCTCAAGCTGTTCCTTGAGAAGCGCTTCACGTTCACATGCCCGCTGGTGCTGAGCTTTCCAGTAATTGCCCTCCCATTTAAGGTGAATAAACTCCTTCCGGGGGATTGTCACCAGCTTGGATGAAAAAATCCCCTCAGGCGATACAAGCGCCGCAGACATCTGACTGGCAGAAAGTGACGAAGTGGGCACAAAATTTTCCATACCCGTCTTATACAGTAATCTTTCCGCTGTGTCCCGATATTTCTTTATTTATTTTTTATGAACGGGGTTAAACGAATATTTACGTGACGGCTGCCTGATATTGTCAGTCTACATACCGGGGGGGAAAGCAGATTCTGAACAGATCTTCAGGCGATCTGTCACCTTTTTTATCATTTTCCTTGATATCCCCTCAATTGTTCGGTATTGTCTTCCGCAAGAATCATCCTGAAATCGTTAGCGTTTATCGGATGTCCGAAAGGAGGAACTTTTCATGGCGACTTATGCCCCGAATCAACTCCACGCCGTCCCGCTGGCCGAGCTTCAGCCCGATCCGATGCAGCCCCGGAAATACCTGGACCCGCTGGCCCTCGAAGAGTTGACCGCCTCCGTCGGCCAGGTCGGCATCATCGAACCGATCGTCTGCAGCCAGGACCAGACAACCGGCCTGGTGTACGTCGTCGCCGGAGAACGGCGCTGCGCCACGATTGACCATAACCGTCTGAGATTAGAAATTAAGAGGTGACAGGATGGAAACCATAAAATTTGAAACGGTTATTGATTCTCAAGGG
>CAZKHU010000231.1:0-2118 GCA_964552725.1 uncultured Syntrophus sp. | reverse complement strand
CGCCGGCAACCTGATTCGGATGTTGCGCGGCAAGCGTAAAGCCGGCGCCTCGACTATGCATGCTTATTCCCGTTCCCGGGATAACGATTCCGGAGCCAAAACCCCGGTAGTTGGACTGGATAAGGGAGACCATCATCCCCTGCGCATCGGCTGCCGCAAGGTAAACCGTTCCGCCGTCGCGGCGGGGAAACCCGGAAGACGGGAGGGCTTTGTCCATGCTGATTTTTTCAGCCTGTTCTCTCAGAAATGAGGGGTTGAGAAGTGATGATGGTTCAATGGTCATCCAGCCTGTATCGGCGATATGCCGCTCGACAAGCCCGAAGGCGATTTTCATTGCCTCCACCTGCAGATGGATGCTCTGAGGGGAATCCGCAGCGGATACGTCTTCGAGGATATGTTCGAGTATGCCAAGCGCTATCAGTGCCGCTATTCCCTGAGAGTTCGGCGGCAGTTCGCAGAGGGTTACATTTTTCCAGTTCTGGTAAAGGGGGTTGACCCATTCCGCGTGGTGAGAGGCAAAATCGTTTTCGTCAAACGACCCGCCGGTTTTGCGGCTGCAGGAAATGATCTTTTGGGCAAGTTTTCCCCGGTAAAAGGATTCTCCCTCCGTTTTCGCCAATTCTTCGAGGGTTGTAGCCATATCCGGCGGCTGAAAGACTTCTCCCGGAAAGGGTGCCCGGCCGCCGGGAAGAAATGCAGCGGCAAATTCAGGGTAATCATTGTAGAGTTCGCCGGCGCCGGCCCAGCGCGCCGCTGTAACCGGAGCTACGGCAAATCCATCTGTGGCGTAGCGGATGGCTGGCTCAAAAAGATCCGGGAAGGGGAGGGAGCCGAATTTCCGGGAGAGTGCGGCCCAGGCATCCACGGCCCCGGGGACGGTGACTGCATCCCAGCCCATCTCCGGCATTGTCGTCTTTCCTTGAAAACGCTCCAGTGACAGGGCCCGGGGCGAGCGTCCGGAGCCGTTGAGTCCGTGCAATTTTTGACCATCCCAGACAAGCACGAAGGCGTCGCTGCCGATTCCATTGCTCGTCGGTTCAAGGACGGTAAGCGCGATTGCCGCGGCAAGCGCCGCATCAACCGCATTTCCACCCCGCACGAGCATCTGCAGACCTGCCTGCGCGGCAAGAGGCTGCGAGGTGGCGACAACATTGCGGGCAAAAACAGGCATCCTTTGGGAAGGATAAGGGAAATTCCAGTTCATCGGTATATCATTGCCTCCCGACGCATAGGGACCTGATGTTCATAAATTAATTTTTTCGGGCGGCCTGCTTTCCGGAACAACAATTTCTTCCGTGGCTGTTCCCGACGGGGAGGATAAATAAAGAGCGCAAAAGCATTGTCCGTACCGGCGGACGTCTGCTTCCCGGTAAATACACGGGCAGATAATATCCTTATCCCGTTCGCGGTTGCCCGATGCCAGACGGCAGGGGCAGGAAGCATATCCATATCGCGTACGGTTGACGAGCAATCCGTCGATCAGCTCCAACGTCATTTTTTTATCGGCATTTAGAAAATAGCCTTTGGGTTCTTGTGATTGCTTGAGCATTTCGTAGAGTTGTTCCGCGTTCATATCCCCAAAGCCTCCCTCAATTTGCTTTCGCTGAAACCGATGAGGGTGCGGTCTCCAATCAAGATTGTCGGGAAGCTGCGCGCCGGATTATAGCTGGTCAACTCGGCAATCGTATTTTTTCTTTCTTCTCCGGTCAATAAATCGACATCGATGAATTCAAAGGCGATCGCGTTATCCTCCATGAATCTTTTTGCCGCCCGGCAGTGTCCGCAGGTGCTCAGCGTGAACATTCTTATTGTCATAATCATATGCTCCCCAGGTCAATTGCTGCTGAAATCCCGTTAAATTTGTCCAACGTGGTCTTTCTAAATAAAATGATCGCTCCTGTCAATACGATTTTTCCCGCGTCGGGGAGGGAAAAAATGTTTATTTTTTGATTTTGCGGGAGGAATGAACAATGGATGTCATGAAAGCAGTAACAACGCGCAGAAGCATCAGGAAATTCAAGGCGGATGCCGTTCCGGAATCGTTAATCAGGGAGATCCTGGAGGCTGCCCGCTGGTCCCCTTCCTGGGGAAACACCCAGCCTTGGAAAATCGTTGTCG
>CAZKHU010000230.1:0-2145 GCA_964552725.1 uncultured Syntrophus sp. | reverse complement strand
TGGATACTCCTGTTGAACTGGCCGTGCTGCTGCGCGAACGCTATCCTTCCCTTAACCCAACTTCATGGTTTTTGTCTAAAAAACTGGTTGTTTTTGTGGTTTCTGAAAATGCATATCTAATCATATTAGCATGTTAGGTGTTGATGTTCTTTGAAAAGTCATTTGTAGTGCCAAAATCTTATATTTGAACTAAATATATCTTGACTTCCCGATTCTGCTGCGGTAGAGGGAACGCCATGTATATCCGCAAAGTTACTCATAACGATAAGAAGAACCGGAAGGACTACCATACCTTCAAACTGGTGGAGTCCGTGCGCACCGAACGGGGTCCCCGGCAGCGAGCGATACTCAATCTGGGGCGCGAGTTCACCCTGCCCGAAGAGCAGTGGAAGGATCTGGCCAACCGGATCGAGGAGATCGTCACCGGTCAGTCACCGCTGTTCACCTCTTCTGCCGAGATTGAAAACCTTGCCAACCGCTATGCCCGACAGATCACCGGAGATTCCAGAAGGTCCATTTTGCCGGAGACGGTTTCTGCGGGAGATGCCCCGGATTATCAGCGGGTGGACGTCGATTCGGTGGATCAGGAGCATGCCAGGACCGTTGGCGCGGAGCATGTCGTCTATGAGATGATCAAAGAGCTGGGGCTGGACGGGACGCTCCGGGAGCTGGGTTTCAATAAGCCGGCCGTTGATGCGGCGATTGGCGTGATAGCCGCCCGACTGATTGCGCCTGCCTCGGAGAGGTCAACCCATGTGTGGCTTCAGGACGTTACGGCCCTGGATGACCTGTTGGGCGCCGACTTTGTTAATCTTTCCCAGGATCGGGTTTACAAGACGGCGGACATGCTTTTGCGGCGTCGGTCGGAGATTGAAGCGCATCTGCGGGGGAGGGAGCGCAGCCTGTTCCAACTCCAGGAGACGCTTATTCTCTATGATCTAACCAATACCTTTTTTGAAGGGTCGGGGAAGTACAACAGCAAGGCGCACTTTGGCCATTCCAAGGAGAAGCGGACGGATTGTCCTCTGGTGACCCTGGGACTGGTTTTGGATGCCGACGGCTTTCCCAAAAGAAGCGACATCTTTAACGGAAACGTCAGCGAGGCGGGTACCCTGGAGGGGATGATCGCGGCCCTTTCCACTGCGGACATGCTGTTGAAACCCCTGATCGTGATGGATGCCGGGATTGGCACGCAGAAGAATCTCGATTGGCTCAAGGAGCATGGGTATGGCTACCTTGTCGTTTCCCGCAAGAGAAAGATCGACGTTCCGTCATCGCTTTCGATGGTCACGGTCAGGCAGGACAAACAGAGGCTGATCCAGGCGGCGCTGGTCAATAATCCGGATGCCGGAGAGATCGAGCTCTACTGTCATTCCAGCGCCAAGGCGATCAAGGAGGAAGGCATCCGGAACCGCTTCGAGAAACGCTTCGAGGAGGAGCTTGCCAAGACACAGGCGGCCCTGAGCAAGAAGTATGGGACCAAGCGCTATGAAAAGGTGGCGGAGAAGATCGGCCGTCTCAAGGAGCGGTTCAAGCGGGTAGCCCGCCGTTACGAGATTGAGATCGCCTGGGATGAAAAAACAAACCTGGCGACTAAGATCGCTTGGCACAGAAGAGAGCAGGATGACCGCAGCGGTTTTTACTGCCTCCGTTCCAACTGTCTGGATTTCAAAGAGCAGGCATTATTCGACATCTTCAGCATGCTCACCGACATCGAAGATGCCTTTCGGAGCATGAAGTCGGAGCTGGGGTTGCGTCCCGTTTATCATCAGAAGGAACGACGGGTGGACGGGCATCTGTTCATCACGGTCCTGGCCTATCATGTACTGCACGCCATTCGCTTCAAGTTGGGCAAGCGGGGGATGACGCAAAGCTGGTCCACGATCCGCAAGGGGCTCTCTACCCACATGCGCATCACCACCACCATGAAAAGAGACGACGGTAAAATGATCTACATTCGCAAATCGACCCGGCCGGAACCTTTCCACGTTCAGATTTATGACGCCCTGAACCTCCCCCACCGGCCCGGGAAAACGATCAAGACCGTTCTGTGAAAGTTATCAACATGTAGTGCCTAAACGCAGGGCTTGCGCTCTGCAACTACTTGACTATGCACATAAATATTTTTCAGACCATGAACTTGGG
>CAZKHU010000229.1:0-2173 GCA_964552725.1 uncultured Syntrophus sp. | reverse complement strand
TATGCCCGGCATGTCCGCAAGCTCATTGAATTCGTAAGCGGCAAGGAGCCCGACCAACTCACCGAGGAGGAACTCAAGCGCTATTTCATTCATCGCCAGGACATCAACAAATGGCAACCCAACACCATGCGCATCTGTTACAGCGCCATCAAGTTTTTCTACCTTCACGTCGTTAAGCGCGACTGGCATCTGCTCAAGATCATCAAAGCGCCAACGGAAAAACGACTGCCTTCCGTTCTGTCACGGGAGGAAGTCAATGCAATTCTGAGCAAGGTTGCCACTTTTCATAATTTCGTTTTCCTGTCCACCATCTATTCCTTTGGCCTGCGTCTCCAGGAAGGACTTTTTCTGCAAATCTCCGATATCGATGGCAAACGTAAGCTCATCCATGTTCATCGCGGCAAAGGCGCCAAGGATCGATATGTGCCCCTGCCTGATTCCACCTACGCCCTTCTGCGCCGTTACTGGGTCACGCATCGCAACCCCAAACTGATCTTTCCGGCTCTGGGCCGGGGTTGCAATCTCGGGCCGACGTCCCTTGCACCGATGGCGGTCGAAAGTGTTCAAGGCGCTTTCCGGGAGGCGAAAATCGCCGCCGCAATCAGAAAACGACGGGTTTCCATCCACACCCTGGGTCATTCCTATGCCACCCATCTCTTAGAAGCCGGGGTCAATATCAGAGCCATACAGCGCTACCTCGGGCACAGTCAGTTGGAAACCACAATGATTTATCTGCATCTGACCAACAAAGGCCAGGAAGACGCATACGACATAATCAATGCTGTCATGAAAGGGCTGGGATCATGAGCGCCATTGCGGAAATCTTCCGCGAATTCGGCCCTGAATATATGACAACTTTATGAAGATTAAGCTCCGCTTTCGCAGACCGTCTGCCGGCAGCCCACAAAAAGGTTATCGAGGCCATCATAAACTGTCGCACCGAGCTTTGCGGCAGCAATGTTTTCATCTGTCCGCAATGTCATCGGGAGACCATCGTCTTTCGCTCCTGCGGAAACCGCCATTGTCCCGTCTGCCAAAATGACAAAACCCGACAATGGCTGGAAAAACAGTTGGAACGCCAACTTCCCGGACATCACTTCATGATAACATTCACGGTGCCCGAACAATTGCGCCGTTTTATCCGGAGTCACCAGAAGATCGCGTACGCCGCCCTGTTTGCGGCATCGTCAGCGACTCTGAAAAAGCTTGTCGTCGATGACAAATTTGTGGGCGGCGACTGCCCCGGTTTCTTCGGAGTTCTGCATACATGGGGCCGACAACTGGAATATCACCCTCACATCCATTACATTGTCCCCGGCGGGGCTCTGAATCGGGAAAGCGGCTTCTGGCATTCTTCGCGGATCGATTTCTTCCTGCCGGTCAGGGCGCTTTCCGAGATATTTCGCGCCAAATTCCGGGACGAGATGAAAAAGGCCGGGCTTCTTGACCAGATCAATCCGGACCTCTGGCAAATTGCCTGGAATGTCAATTCCCAAGCTGTCGGCAGCAGCGAAGGAAGCCTGAAATATCTGGCCCCTTATGTCTTCAAGGTTGCCATCTCGGACAGTCGGATTGTCGGTGTCCACCAGCGCCAGGTAACCTTCCGTTACAAAAAACAGCGAAGTGCCCGTTGGCGTACGATGTCGCTTGAGGTCATGGAATTTATCCGCCGCTATCTTCAACACGTTTTACCCTGTGGATTCATGAAAATCCGCTATTACGGCTTTCTGGGTTCGGGTTCATCGATAGCCCCCGATGATGTCAGGGCCGCGATAGAGTTGTCCCTGGCATTCTTCGCGGAAAGGCATCCGGCTGCGAAAAAAGAGAAAAAACCGGCGCCGTACTGTCCCCATTGCCGGGGAATGTTGATTTTCCATTACGCCTTCGAAGCCGGAACCTTCAGCCATGACATAAATTCCACCCCCATTCTGGCTTCTCCGCAAGCCAGGCGATCTCGCTCGCCCTGAAAAAACCACTCGTTCAATCCGGGCTGCATCCGCCCCACATTTAAAAAAGATATTTGCATATACAAAAACCCTGCCAAATTCCAACGGGCTCGTCCAACTACAGGATAAGATCGTGGTTCGCTTCGCTCTCACGATCTATCCTTATTCGTTAGGCGATTTTATGTCGTTGATTTTTCCTTTTCCTGTTTTGTCCTGCGGTTTTCATT
>CAZKHU010000228.1:0-2339 GCA_964552725.1 uncultured Syntrophus sp. | reverse complement strand
TGACCTCCTGACAATCTGGTGCCTGGGGCGGGAGTCGGACCCGCACTGCCTTGCGACAACGGGATTTTAAGTCCTTTTTGTCCAACCCAACTCCCTCCATTATTGGGCTTCTTGGCTGTTTTGCCGTGACTACTGTAGTACGGGCCTACCATTTTTCCATCTCCGTGAGGATCTGTGACGCGGCCATCTGCGTATAAATTTCGGTCACCTTCACGCTACTGTGCCCGAGCACCATCTGTATAATCCGCAAGTGCACGCCGGCGGCGACGGCCCGGATGGCGAATGCGTGCCGCAGGGAATGGGGGGTGATGTGGGCCTGGACGCCGGATCGCTTTGCCGCCCACGTGATCGTCCCCTTCAGGTTGGCTAGCGGTATACCATTTGGAGACGGCCATAGGTATCCACTTTCAACCTCTGTCAAGCGTTTCTGTAAAATCGGCATGAGATATTTCAGGATCGGCACCACCCGTTGCTTGTTGCCTTTCCCGCGGACGTGCATCGTCCTGGTCGACAGGTTGATATTCTCTGCCTGTAGACTGGCCGCCTCCTGCGCCCTGAGCCCCCCATAATATAGGCAGTAGAATAGGCCTTGTTTCGGCCAGGGTATCGCCGCGATCAGCCGCTCGATGTCGTCTTGCCCTGGGATACTTGGGAATGGGGCCGTGGTGAGCTTTGAAGGGAAGCGTTCGATGTCGGGTACCTTCTGGCAATACCCTTTCTTCTTGGCCCATTTACATAATTTGGACAGAGCTGACAACTCTTTATTGATGGTGGTGGGCTTTATTCCGGCCGCCAGCCGGCGCCGCTTGAACAGTTCTACCAGTTCGCTTGTCAGCCCAGTGAATTGATACGGGCCGAACAGCGGCAGCAGCACATCCAGGCTCCGCTGCGTCCGCTCGGCACCGAGGGGTTGGTGGTCTATGGCGTACCACTGCATGAACTCCGGGATAACCTCAGAGATATGAGGGAAGAGGACTGTTGGCTTACTCCCCTTGGCCTCCAACCTCATTCCTTGCTCAATCTTGATCGCGTCAGCCCTGGTCCCTTCGATCGGTATCCGCTCACGTGGGCCTCTCCTGCCCTGCGGATAGTAATCGATTATCCATGTCCCTGGCTTCTTGGGATGAGGACGAACGCTCATCGGTCGGTCTCCTGGGAATCCTGCATCATCTCTTGATCAAGCCTGGCTCGCTTCTCCATTTCCTGGATGAATCTCTCCATGGTTTTCCGGCCGCCATGATCTCGCAGAAGCTGGATCAATCGACGCTCTTCAGGCGTCAGAAGCATCGCAGAAGCCTCCAGAGAATCATCAGTCTTGATGAAGTTGCCTGGATCTCTGTCGCTCTCAGCCTCAAGAAAAAATTCTATCGGAATCCGATAAATTTCAGCAAGTTTTCCCCAATGAACGTTTGATGGCTTGCTGCCGCTGGTAGGATACTCCCACTTCTGGACTGTTTGCGGTCGAATTCCGAGTTTTTCGGCAACGGCTGTCTGCGTCAGACCCGCAAGCTTTCTCCATCGGCGATATGGGTTTGATTTCTCTTTGATCATCTAGTGATGATAATAAACCTTTTTTGGTACAATTTTCCTATTAAACACAAGGGCGACGGAGAAAAAACAAACGAATACAACTGGTAACATCCAGGAGATGTGATAATAGGAAAAATAGAAAGACGCTCATTTAATTGAAAGATTTCGAAATGGCGATCGATGCATGGTTGAAGAAAAGCCTACGAGCCATATCGTTGACACAGATTCAGAAACTCGTCGAGCTTTTTATCACCGACCGATATCTCTTCGGCGTCCGGACCGAACAGATTCAAGGGGAAGGACTGCCGCAGATGCAGGACCAGACCGAGTGGCACCGGACCGTCGCCAGCCAGGGAGATGAGATGTTGAGCCCTCGAGGCGGATCCGATCAGGATTCCACCAGCGGATATCAGGGAACGCCTTTCCCGGACGCCAATCACTGTATGACGGGGACCGGAGAGATGTGGGTCAGCTATCAAAATTGATTCGGGGATATCTTGCCCACGAAATCCATGCAGGTCCTGTTGAATTTGATATTAAATCTGGATCTCGAGCATATGGTATTGTAATTTAGAATAAATACGCAGAAACATGAAACATATAAATCTGTGGTGATTTCAAATAGGTAATGTTTATCTGATGAATGAAGAAAAAGCAAAACCTGAATGCTTGGATATCCTTGCCGAAAATGGACTGGTGGCGGAAGGGCTGAAAGACTTTTTCTAAGCCGTCTGGCGAATCACATCTGTGAGAAGAAAAGCAGTGTGATTTGGGCCAACTACGACAAAAATTTCTCATCTTGGTTCAAT
>CAZKHU010000227.1:0-2356 GCA_964552725.1 uncultured Syntrophus sp. | reverse complement strand
TGTGACATGGTCATTCTCCTTTATGGTATCTTCTTTTTCTCCCAAGATGGCTTTACTCTTAGCATTTACATCAAATAAAAGCAATCGGCTGACATTATCATATTGATTTATTGCGAATGATATGACGATACTGGTAAAATGAGTTAATAGAAATTGATCGGCGCTCTCAGAAGACAGGAAGGCATTCTATGATGTTCAAAATACCCTACTACGCCCAAACCGCTGAATTCACCTGCGGCCCCGCCTGTGTGCTGATGATTTTAAAGCATTTTGACCCCCATCTGAAGCTGAACCGCTCCCTGGAGTTTGAGGTGTGGCGACAGTGCAACATGATCGGAGTAAGAGGCGCCGACCCTTTCGGGATGAGCGTCCCGCTGCTGGATGCCGGTTATCAGGTTCACCTTGTGACGCAAGGCAGGAGGATAATCGACGCTGATTTGTGGAGTCGCCGGTTGCGGAAATATGGATTTACGCCGGAAGATGCGAGATTGGGTGTTTTTGGGGTTGCCGAGAACAGAAAGCGTGCCATAGGCCGTGGTCTGACCGTGGAGCAGGGCCGATTGACGGTTGAACGGGTTGCCCGGTACTGCAGCGAAGGTTTAATCCCGGTAGCACTGGTTCACATGGGGGTGGTGCATCAGTTGGATATTCCTCATTGGGTTGTGGTGACGGATATCGGAGATGCTCGGGTAGTCTTAAATGACCCGTATCCTCCCAAGGGGGGAAAGGGCATTGTCGTGAGTCGGGAGGAGTTCCAAAAGATGCTCGATGATGTCGGAACCAGGATCGGGATGAGCCCCGCGGTTATCTTTGTCAGAAAATGCAGGCCGGGGCAGGAATCAGCGGACAGAATGCTGGAATAGCTGCCTTTCCCCGTTGATCAGATTCCTGCCGCCAGACAGCGGATAGCCTCCAGGGCAAAGGAAATTTCCTCGTCCTTGTTGAAGTAGCCGAAGCCGAAGCGGATCGTTCCTCCGGAGAAGGTTCCGATCGTCCGATGCGCGGCAGGGGCGCATTGCAGCCCCGGCCGGCAGAGGATACCGAAGCGTTCTTCGAACATAAGCGCCGCCTCGGAAGGTGAAACGCCGGCGATGTTGAAAGAGACGACTGCCGTCCGGCTTGCGGCGTCGAGCGGTCCGTAGACGGTAATGCCTTGCAGCGAGGCAAGCCCCTTCAGGAATCTCTCCGTCAGTCGTTCTTCTTTGCTGCGGATGGCTTCGACCCCGGCGGCGAGGACAAAGCGAACCCCGGCGCCCAGGCCCGCGATTCCGATGGCGTTGGGGGTTCCCGACTCGTATTTGTCGGGCAGAAAATCGGGCTGCGCTTCGAACTCCGAGCGGCTCCCCGTTCCGCCCATCATTAAAGGCGGGAGCTGCTTTTCTATCCCCTCCCGGATGTAAAGCCCGCCTGTTCCCTGAGGTCCGAACAGGGACTTGTGGCCGGAAAAAGCCAGCAGGTCGATCGCCATGTCTTCAACATGGATGGGCAATGCTCCTGCCGTCTGGGCAGCATCCACGCAAAACAGAAGTCCCTGCTCCCGGGAGATTTGTCCCAGCTCGGCAAGGGGCTGGACGGTTCCCGTGACATTCGAGGCGTGGGTGACAACCAGCAGGCGGGTCTGCGGCCGAATCGCGGTGCGGACATCCTCGGGATTCAGCCTTCCTTCCCCGGAGCAGGAAACGACGGACAGACTCACCCCTTGCGTCTCTAAAAAGCGCAAGGGCCGCATGACGGAATTGTGCTCCATGCTGGAGGTTATGACATGATCGCCCGGATGGAGGAGCCCCAGCAGGGCGATATTCAGCGCTTCCGTGGCATTTTTGGTGAAGGCGATTCGGAGTGAATCCCCGATTCCGAAAAGCTCCGCCAGCGCCTCCCGGGCCTCCAGGATGATCCGCCCCGCAGCGAGCGAGCGCCGGTGGCCGGAACGGCCGGGACTGCCGCCGGCCATTTCATTGTAATGGTCCATCGCCGCAATCATTTCTGGTGGTTTGGGCCAGGTAGTGGCGGCGTTATCAAAATAGATGAGCCGGTTTTCCCCCGAATCGGGTTGCATCGTTCGCCTCCTGTATAGATGAAAATAGAATTTGTATTAACAGTATCGCTGCGTTACATTGCGAGTGTTTTTGGTGCTTTAGGCGACCGCACCGGACGCGACAAAGCGCGTCCCTCCAATAAGGGCGGTTCGTGAACCGCCCCTACGCCGTTTTGTGAACATTAAGCTCCGCTTTCATCGTTCGTTGTGCCCGCCCCGGGCATGGGAGTTTGTATGAAAATAGAAAATTTACCTATGATGTCCGGTGCTTATTGTTCCATGTTTTTGAGCTCTTTCCCACTGCCCCGTATCCTGAATTTT
>CAZKHU010000226.1:0-2404 GCA_964552725.1 uncultured Syntrophus sp. | reverse complement strand
GGGGCGGGATTTACACCCGCTTGATTACGCGACCTTGCCCGGCCGCACATAGGGCGCTGTCCCTATTTCCTCCAACCGCGAGGAATGCTGCGACCGTTGTAATCCGGATGCCTGCCGTTTGCGACGCGTCATCCATGAAGGGGCCGAATTGCCGCATGTCGCCGGTCAGCAGGTGTGTCGCTCCGCAGCGGAGGGCGGTCAGGAAGATCGGGCGGTCTTTGGCGGGAAGGGGGATGGGGCAATCCCCGCCGGAAACGGAAGGTAAAACGGTCATGTCGCGAAGGAGTATTTCCAGACGCGGCACGGCGGAAGGATATTTGGCGGTCAGATTGCGGCTCGCCTCCTCGACAGCCAGGGTGGAGGTGATCACCCGCCAATGCCCCTTCGACCCGAGTTCCAGCACAAGCGCCGCCTTTCCGGACGAATCGTGGGCCGCCGTGAAAAGGATATTGGCATCCAGAAAGAGGCGCTTCACGTTTTGCCTTCGAACTTCTTCAGAAGGTTCAGACGCTCCGCTTCCTCCAGATGGTCATCGGCGTTCCAACGGGCGACATCGGCGTCACTATAGGTCTCGATTTCCAGGACTGCAGCCGGCCGCAGGGCGACTTCATCCTCCCGCTCTTCGAGGATAACAACGCCACCCGCTACGATTCCCATACGTTTTCGAATATCAGTCGGCAAGGTAATTTGCCCTCGGCTGGATACGGTAAGACTTGCGCGCATAATAACCTCCTTGATGAAATTCCGTATAGCAGAATTACACCATTACTGCAAGCAATTGTTGGGGCTCTGTCCCTATTTCTCCAGCGCTTCCCGCGCGATAGTCAGGGTTCGCCCGGCGCCCTGGGCGGCGTAGCCCCACTTGATGAGGGTGAAGGCGGGCTGCCCGTCTGGCCCCGGGGCAATCTCGATGCCCGTGATGCAGCGGGGATGGACGCAGGAGCCGGTGTTGTAATAGGCGCGGTCGGAGGAAATATGGGGACGGGAGGAAAAATGGGGGAGGGGGCTTGACCCTATTTCGCCAGAATTCGGGATCGTGTCCCCATTTTTCCGTCGGTGCATCCCCATCTTTCTTTCCAGATACATCCGTTCCGTGAGGGAGAGGTTTTCATAGACGGGTCGGTGGGTGTGGCCGGCGATGATCGTGTCTATCTTGCCGGTCTCAAAGCCGAAGGCGTCAGGCAACGCTCCGGTGGCCCAGTTGTGAAGGGTTTCGTCAATTTCGTCGCAGCGGCCGGGATTGTTTGCCGCCCGCGTCGGGTCTTTTACTCCATAGCGCTGCGCCCAGGCCCAGAATTTCCGTATCACGAATTTGGCGGCGTACGTCCAGGTTCCACTGAACGAGGTATCGGCCTGATGCCCGTGCCACAGCAGAATGTGCCCGTCTAAAAGCGCCGCCTCATAAACGACGATGCCGGGGAATATCCCGTGGAGCTTCGCCTCGTTGTCCTTCCAATAGAGGTCGTGATTGCCCCAGATTTTGATGTAGCGGGTCTTTTAGGGATCGCTGTCATGAAATGCGGCCAGCTGCTCGTAAATCGAGGTGTGGGTGATGTAGATCTGAGTGAAGCGCTCGACTTCCCAAAGTTCTTCTGCATCGCCCAGCTCGATCAGTGTGAATCCTTCGGCCAGGTAATAGTCAAGGGCGCATTTGAAGATCAGCGAATTGGCGGCAAAGTCGTCGGCGCCCGTCCCGTCGCCCCGATGGGCATCGGAAAAGATGATAAAGCGGGATTCGGGCGTACTGAAAAGGTTTATGGTCTTAATATCGCGCTGCATAATCCCCACTCTTTTTCCTTTACTCAGTCCTCAGGGCTATCTTTCCCGGCAAAACGCTAAATTTCAAGACCTGACCCCCAAAGAATCGTTACCAAAGATGGATAACAAGTTGCTTGCCCAGGGCTTCTGCCATGCAGCGAAGGGTGGAAAGTCGTATATCATCGGCATGGTTTTCTATCCTGGATATCGCTGACTTTCTGGTCTGAAGTTTCTGCGCCAGTTCTTCCTGCGTCATACCGGCCTGCTCCCGCGCCTGCCGGAGTACGGCTCCAATCTTGAACTCCTCATAACCAGCATCAAAATCCTGCGCAAAGGCCGCGCTTCGTTTTTTCCGTTTGGCAATATATTTTTCCAGATCATCCATAATTAGTTCACCTCCTGCTCAAATAATCTCGTTTTCTTGATTCAGCCAGTCCGATATGTTGCTTTGGCGTTTTCTGTGTCTTCTTCTGAAAACCATGTGTCAGGACTATGAGCTTCGTATCGCAAAAGAACCCGAGCAGCCTGAAGATATCACCGCCAAACTGCACCCGCACTTCCCAGATATCGTCCGTGTTGTCCAGCTTGCTGAAATAATTTGACGGTATCGGATTCAGTTCCCTTATCAGGCGCAACACCCAGAGTA
>CAZKHU010000225.1:0-2405 GCA_964552725.1 uncultured Syntrophus sp. | reverse complement strand
CCCATCACTTCCATGATGGCCTGGTAAATCTGCGACATCTCATCTGCGTCGAGAAGGGTAAGGGGTCCCGTGACCAGACGCTTGTTGTCTATGGCACGGATCTGATCGATCAGAAGGTCGGAATCCCGGTCCAGGCGGTCCCGGGTGCTGAGACGCAACCGCAGGGGCGCGGCGTCTTCGATCAGGCGGGTTGTCAGGGGAATGACCAATGTTGAGGGATGGCCGGCGTCCAGCAGCGCCTGATTTTGGATGATCAGCACCGGTCTCGTCTTTCCCGGTTCCGTGCCGCGCTGCGGATTGAGATCGGCCAGCCAGACGGCGCCGTGTTCAAGTTTCCGGGTCATGTTCGATCTCCTCGAATTCCCGATTGACCGTCATGCTTTCTTCCCTTACCCGGGCGCTTACCTCCATCAGCCTGATCCTCTGCCGACGACTGTGGGCCGCCCGATTCATAGATACAACGGCCCGGCGCAGATACTCGGCCCGGGGAATCTGCAATTCGGCTGCCTGGGAGTCCACTTCCCGGAGGAGGTCATCGGGAAGGCGAATGGAAATGGTATTCATGTATGCACCTCTTTCTGTATTCTTTAGTTGAATACTAACTTGATGCAGCGCCATTGTCAACAGGAATTACAGGAGGAACGCCGGGAGTGAAAGCCAGCAGGAAGAAAGCCGGTATCATATTCCTCACAAAATATGATTATCGCAATAACTATTTTTGCGTCAGCTCAAGAAGTGACAATATCGCTTGATTCTTGTGTGGATATATGTTAGTGTGTAACACACGTAGTGCATAATTCATTTCGAGGTTGAACCAATGTCTAAAATATTAAACGTCCGGCTTACGGATGACATATCATCCCGGCTCGATTTTCTGGCCGAAAAAACGCAACGTCCCAAAAGCTTCTATATCAGGGAGATACTTGTCCGGCATCTTCCGGAGTATGAGGACGCCTATCTTGCCCTTGATCGTCTTAACGACAGGAACGCAAAATATTACTCGACAGAGGATGTGGAGAGGATCCTTGACCTATAGTATTCGATGGAACGAAGAGGCGATAAACGACCTCAAGAAAATAGACCGGCAAGCACAAAAGAAGATCATAGCCAAGGTAAAGGATTATCTTTGCAAAGATCCCATCAGCATAGGTAAGCCACTCCAGGGAATCTTCAAGGGCCTTTATCGTTACCGCTATGGATCTTACCGGATTATTTACGCAATCGACAGAGGGTCAGTGGTGGTTTTGATTTTAAGAGTAGCAGATAGGAAAGACGTTTACGAAGGCCCGATTAATAAAAACTAACTAACAGAGACTAATAAACCCTTAGCATCGGCGCTTATGCAGCTACTCCACCGGCTCCATGCCTTCGTCGAGGTATTTCTTTGCGAGATCGATGTAGAGCTGCTTGCCCATCTCCCAGAACTCTTCGTCTGGGGGACGCAGCTCCCTGACGATCTGTGCCGGATTGCCGGCGACAACCACGCGCGGAGGGATTATCTGTTTCATCTTTACGACCGCGCCCTCGGCAACAATCGCCCGCTCGCCGATCTCCGACCAGATGCTGAGTATGGAGCCCATACCGACAACTGCCCAATCGCCAATACTTTTTCCATGAACTACGGCGCCGTGACCGATAGTTACTTTTGTTCCGATCCGGCTTGTGTCGCCGGGAGGGACATGAACGATCACCCCTTCTTCCACGGCCGTTCCGTTTCCGATTTCAATGCGGCCATAATCTCCCCTTAGAATAGCGCCGTGGCCAATATAACAATTATTACCGATAATTACATCGCCGATAACAGTTGCCGTTTCGCTTATATAGGTATCCTTTCCCACCGTCGGCCGTTTGCCGTCAAATTTATAAAGCATGAGTAAACCTTTCTGAAAATGTCCAACTTTTTAAAACCTTGCACCAAGAGGTAATTGCAAAACTCCCAGTTCTGTCATTCCCGCGACTCCTTGGGGCGGGAAAGCGAAGCTTAATGTTCATAATCCAGTTTGCAAGTGTTTGAAATCATGGATGCCCGACAGAAGCCTTCGGGCATGACAAAGCATTTTGCAATTAGCTCCTAATGATGAAACCGTCCGCCAGCCGCTTGCCAAATTTCTGATACGTTTGCGCTGCCTCTCTACGTGCAGTCTGGCTGTATGTCAATGACAAAGTGGCAAAGCGTTCCCACCCGGACCATTTTTCATTGGGAAGAGGGAATCTGGATATTTGATATAAGCGAGCCCCCGACGGCAATTTTTTGAAAATAATTTTAATTTATTTTTACAAATCATATAGTTGCGAAAATTCATTATCGGCGGGGCGATTTCAAAACTCCTTCCAGAATGCCTTCAGATGTCCCTGATTCGCTCCAGGTCGAACGATAATTATCGACGAGTATCCGGCCGGCTCTC
>CAZKHU010000224.1:0-2427 GCA_964552725.1 uncultured Syntrophus sp. | reverse complement strand
GGGTGCAATACAAAAAAGTTGCGCTAATATCTTCAATAGGTGAGAAAGTTCTGGACTCAGGGCTTTTACAGGTATAATATGCAAGGCCATGGACTGGCCGTTGAAAATACAGGGACGTCTTGTGACGGAAGCGGAAGTGGATGAAGCGCGGAAGCTTCTTGGCGATCATCCGTTTTGGAACAGATCTCGTTTATCCCGCGAGCTGTGCATACGTTGGAATTGGCATCGTCTCGACGGTCAAATGAAAGACATGGCCTGCCGTGAACTTCTCCGCAAGCTTGAGCTGCGCGCGCTAATAAAGCTTCCTCCACGAGAGTGCCCCGGCCCTGGCCGGCTTCCGACGATTCAAGCCGTGGAAGTCGATAGCAGCCCGATATCATGCATGTTGCCGGATATTATGCCCGTAAGGATCATCGATGCGAGGGAGTGTGCCGAATACGAGAGAGCCTTCAACCATCTCGTCAAGGAATATCACTATCTCGGATATGGAAGGCCCGTGGGGCAGAATATGAAGTATTTGATCCTTGGGCGGGGTGACCGTTTTCTCGGCTGTCTGCTTTTTGGGGCTGCCGCCTGGAAAGCGGAGGACCGCGACCGGTGGATCGGCTGGCCGGCCGAAGTGCGGGAACGAAATCTTGGCTTGATTTGCAACAACACCCGGTTTTTGATTTTGGACTGGATTAAGGTCCCTCATCTAGCCAGCCACGCCCTGGGAGCTTGTCTGCGCCGTCTGCCGCAAGACTGGAAGGGGCGTTACGGAACGGGTATAGCGATGGTGGAGACATTCGTCGACACGACGCGCTACGCCGGGACTTGTTACAAGGCCGCGAACTTTCGAAGGGTTGGCCGGACAAAAGGGCGAAGCCGGCAGGATCGTCACAATAAGCTCAGGGTTCCGATCAAGGATGTTTTGGTTTACCCCCTGCGGCGTGATTTTCGAAGGCTGTTGCTTGCGTAAACGAGAATAGTTCAGTGCGGGTCGCAACTTCAAGGAGATCGGTTGTGACCATGGATGGCGTAATAACTTCACTGTTGGGTACCGGAAATTTCGCGGAGTATGAACAAAATGTGTATGAGACCTACCAGGAAATGGCGGAGCGGGAAATCATCGCCCGGCTCGCCCCGCTCCTGTCCAATGAGGTCTTCCTTTCGCTATTGAAACAATGGAGCGCCCGGTGCGGCTGCCGTTTTTTCGGATATCGTGAAATAGCGATTCGCTTGAAGTCCGGACGGCAATGGAAGGTTCGTTCTCCTGTTTTCCTTCGAGCGAAACCAAAAGGGAATCGCGGCCGGGCACCCAAAAGACAAAAGGGAGCGCTCCGGCATCTTGGTCTGGAACTGCTTGGAATCATCAACCGGACAAGCCCGGCGCTGATCGAGATTTGCGTATCCATGGCCGTTCTCTGCCCCTCCTTCGAAGTCGCCGCCAACGCCTTGCGAGGTCTTGGAATAGCCATGAACGAGCACCTGCTGCAAAATCTCACCATCCGGTTCGCCGGCTTGGCCAGAAGAGTCAGGATCGAATGCAATGGCGATGATGTGTGGCGGAAGGCGGGCATCAAAATCTTGGTCTGTGTCGATGGAGGCCGTATCCGCGGGCGGCGTGTAAAACGGGGGAAACGCAAGAAGGGCCAAAAAAGACAGGGCTATTCCACCGAATGGTTTGAACCGAGACTGCTTACGATCAGTCAATTTGACGCGGATGGCAAGAAGATCAAATCCGTCAGCCCCATTATTGATGGATCCTGCGGAAGCCTGGATGATTTTTTCGAACTGCTCAAGGGATACCTGTTGGGGATCAATCTGGATGAAGCATCGGAGATTATTTTTTGTGCCGATGGCGGGAAAGGCATTTGGCCAAGAATCGACAAACTCATCGAAGCCCTGGGCCTATCTCGCGCGCAACGGGTTCTCGACTATACGCATGCGAAACAAAATATCGGCGTCGTGAAAAAAATAATCGCCGATGCGTTGAAATTGCCGGACAAGGAAAGAAGAAAGCTCTCCACTCAAGTTCGGGAACTGCTCTGGAATGGCGACATCGATGGAATCGCCGATCTCGTCATGGAAAAATTGCCGGAGAAAAGAAAAGCTTCGAAGGCCGCCTTGAAAAAAATGAATGAATATTTTGGGGATCACTCCAGATTTCAATATAAAGCATTCCACGATAACGCCCTGCCCACCGGCAGCGGCACCGTGGAAAGCGCCATTCGTCGAGTTATCAATCTCAGGATCAAGGGAACCGGGCTGTTTTGGAATCGGGAGCATGCGGAAAATATACTTTTTCTACGTTCATTGGTCCTGACTGGCAAGCTGAAAACCGCTTGCCGCAAGGGATTGGGAATAGTGAGAAATATGTATGATAACAATACAATCGAGGTACTACCAGTTGCGGCCTAGTGGGTGTAACTTTTTTGTATTGCACCC
>CAZKHU010000223.1:0-2523 GCA_964552725.1 uncultured Syntrophus sp. | reverse complement strand
ACCGATTTAAGGAGAAATACGTCATGTCAACCGTTAAATTGACTATCGATAATCGTCAAGTAGAAGCGTCGGCAGGTGCAACCATTCTGGAGGCTGCCCGCGGCGCCGGTATCAAAATCCCCACCCTTTGTGCCTGGCCCGAAATTCATCACACTCCGGGCGCGTGCCGCGTCTGCATGACTGAAGTGGAAGGTCAGCGCTCTCTGATCGCCGCCTGTGTTTTCCCGGTGTTCGAGGGCATGGTCATCCATACGAATACAGAGAAAGTGCGCCAGGCCAGAAAGATGGTGGTGGAACTGCTTTTGGCCAATCATCCGCAGGAGTGCAATTTCTGCGTGAGAAACGGCAGCTGCGAACTGCAGAAAGTAGCCGAATTTGTTGGTCTCAAAGAAGTTCGTTTTGACTACACGCAATTCCCGAAAGAAGGAATGATCGACCATTCCAGTCCGTCGATTGTCCGGGACAGCCGCAAGTGTATTGAATGTCACCGCTGCGTGACGGTTTGCGAGCAGATCCAGACGGTCAGCGTTTTGACACCGGCCTATCGCGGCAGCGAAGTGAAAGTCGTTCCGGCGATGGATCTCCCGCTGATCGAATCCAATTGCGTCGCCTGCGGTCAGTGCATCATGGCCTGTCCCGTCGGCGCTCTGTACGAAAAAGATGATGTGGATGCCGTCTGGAGAGCTCTCCAGGACCCGACCAAACATGTTATTGTTCAGGAAGCGCCGGCTATCCGCGCGGCTCTGGGTGAAGAATTCGGCATGCCTCCGGGAACCCTGGTCACCGGCAAGATGATCGCCGCTTTGCGCCGTTTGGGTTTTGATAAGGTTTTTGACACCAATTTTACCGCCGACCTCACCATCATCGAAGAAGGCAACGAATTACTCAAAAGAGTGAAAGAAGGCGGCACGCTGCCGATGATCACGTCCTGCAGTCCGGGCTGGATCAAATTCTGTGAGCATTTCTATCCTGATCTGCTGGATCATCTGTCCACGTGCAAGTCGCCGCAGCAGATGTTCGGCGCTCTGGCCAAGACCTATTACGCAGAAACAGCGGGTATTGACCCGAAGGATATCGTTTCGGTTTCCATCATGCCCTGCACGGCGAAGAAATTTGAAGCGCAGCGTCCGGAAATGGCGAGCAGCGGTTATCGCGATGTAGATTATGTTCTCACCACCAGAGAATTAGGCCGCATGATTAAAGAAGGCGGCATTGACTTTGTAAATCTGCCGGCTGAAGACTGCGACGCGCCGATGGGCGAATATACCGGAGCGGGCACGATCTTCGGCGTAACCGGCGGCGTCATGGAAGCGGCGTTGCGTACGGTTTACGCAGTGGTTACCGGCGAAAACCTGCCCAACCTGGATATTACCCCCGTGCGCGGCCTCGAAGGCGTCAAAGAGGCCACCGTTAAAGTGGGACCGCTGGGTGATGTCAAGATCGCCGTGGCGCATGGCTTGGGCAACGCCCGCAAGCTGATGGATAAAATCCGCGAAGGCAAAGCCGATTACGCTTTTATTGAAATCATGTGCTGTCCGGGAGGCTGCATTGCCGGCGGCGGCGAGCCTATTCCCACCAACAACGAAATCCGTGTGCTTCGATCATCCGCGCTTTATGCGGATGACGGCAAAGTGCAGAAGAAACGCCAATCTCATGAAAATGAATCGGTGAAAAAGCTTTATGACAAATTCCTCAAAGAACCGCTGGGGCATAAGTCGCATGAACTGCTGCATACCAAATACACAAAAAGAGGCAGTGAAATGCCTCACGGAAAAGATGAATAAGAAGTTTTTCGATTAGATTTAGCAAAAAGAGGTTTGCCCATTTCGGGTAAACCTCTTTTTTGTTGAAGCTTTCCAGGGTAAAATATGAAGATGATCGATCTGAGAACGGAAAATGATTTCTTAGGCAAGCTCGATGTTCCGCGCGATGCGTACTGGGGAATCCACACACAGCGCGCCATCACCAATTTCCACATCAGCAACACCCGCGTCAACCCGTCGCTGATTCGTGCTCTGGCTCAAGTGAAAAGAGCCTGTTGTCTGGCCAATGCTGAAACCGGGTGTCTTTCCTCCGAAAAAGCAGGCGCTATTGAAAAAGCCTGCATCGAGATTTCCTCCGGATTGCTTGCCGACCAGTTCCCGGTGGACGTCTTGCAGGGCGGTGCGGGAACATCAACCAACATGAACCTCAATGAAGTCATAGCCAACCGTGCTATTGAACTTCTGGGGGGTCGCAAAGGTGATTATCACTTGATTCATCCGTTGGAAGATGTAAATCTGCATCAGTCCACCAATGATGTTTACCCCACGGCCATTAAAGTTGCCGGAACCTTGGCTTTGCGCGAACTTGCACAAATTATCGCGCATCTGCAAGGCGCGTTTCAGGAAAAAGAAAAAGAATTCGCAGCTATAGTTAAACTGGGACGGACGGAATTGCAGGAAGCCGTGCCCATCACGCTTGGCGCGGAATTTTCAGCGTTTGCCGAGGCTTTTTCGCGCGACCGCTGGCGCACTTTTAAAT
>CAZKHU010000222.1:0-2550 GCA_964552725.1 uncultured Syntrophus sp. | reverse complement strand
GCATTTTTTACAGGGAACGGATAATGTTTAGAAAAGCGGCGCTTATCGGTTTTATTTTGGGGATAATGCCGGCCTTCGTGGGCTCGGCCGCGGCGTTGACGCTGCAGGATGCTTTGTCAAAGGCGCGGGAAAACCTCCCCTCCTATCAGGCGGTGAAAAAAAAGGTGGAGGCGGCTGACGCTTCGTATCAAGCGACACTTGGTCCCTACCTTCCCAGCATAGATGCGTCCGCGCAGGCGGATCGGGACTATAGAAGCAGCGACGATTACAGCACAAAGGGCTACGGCGCGACGCTTTCTTACGGCCTCTTCAATCCCCGGCGCCGTCCTGTGAGGGATATAGCGGGATTCAATCTCGAAACACAAAAGGAAGAGCTGCGGAAAAATCTGTTCGAACTCGACTATCGGGTAAAGGTCGTCTTTTACACGGCTCTGGCTGATAAAAATATCCTTGATCAGCGCCGGCTCCAACTAAAGAATGCCCAGACGGATTATGACATCGCTGAAGGAAGGCGCAAGCTGGGCGTCGCGCGGCTTTCCGAGGTTCTTCAGGCCTCCGTGCGTCTCGAACAGGCCCGTTTCAACGTCGTTCAGGCGGAGGGGGAACTCAACAAAACCGTCTCCGAGCTCTCTTCCCTGATTGGCAAAGCGGAGCTTGATGTTCATAATGCATACGAAAACAATATTTTGAACGATCTTCCGGAAGGAACGTTGTCGTTCGACAGCGCCCTCCCGGAGTTCAACCCCCTGGCCGACGCCACGCTTCAGCGGCCGGAAATACGCCAAGCGGAAATCGCCCTGAAAACGGCCCAAAGCAACCTTTCATTGTCCGGGGCCGATTTTTATCCGACCCTGTCCGCCAATCTCTCGTACAGCCGGGGTGATGCGGGCACGTTGGGAACAAGGATGGTGGAAGACAAAAACATCGGTTTGACAGCATCCTGGAATATCTTCGAACTGGGCAAATTCTACCGGAAGAAAGCTGCGGGAATTGAGATTGCGATTTCCGACGAAAACATCAAGGAGCTGAAAAGGCAGCTCCTGCTTGATTGCCGCAAGGGGTGGGAGGATCTCGCGACGGCGATGCGCAACAATAAGGTTGCCGGCGCACAACTTCAGCAGGCGACTCAGAACTACGAACAGGCCTTTGGCGAATACAAGGTCGGCGTGGGGGACATCCTGTCGCTTGTCCAGGCGGAAAGCCTCTTGGCCGGCGCGCGGGAACAACTGATTGCCGCGCAGTTGAACGTCGCCCTGGCCACGGCCCTTCTGGAAAAAATATCGGGAAAACAGCTTTGATTAGAGAAACGCGAAAGAAATCTGTGTCTTACGAGGGAATAACGTGAAGAAAAAATTACTGTGGGCAGTTGTTCTGATTGCGATTCTGAGCGCGGGAGGAATTGCCGGATACAAGAAGTTACACCCGAAGGCGCAGACCCGGGTACTCGAGACGGGCCGGGTGGAAAAGGGCAATATCCGGGGTGTGCTTGTGGAGACCGGAATCATCAAATCCCAGGTAGGGGCGGTGGTAAAAATCGGCGCCCGGGCAACCGGCCGGCTCGATAAAATGCTCGTAAAGGTGGGCGATCGGGTGAAGGCCGGACAATTTATCGCCAAAATAGACGACCGGGAAACCCTCAAGGCAATCGATCAGCAGAAGGCCGCCCTGCGCGCCGCACAAAATACCCTTGTACAGATCAGACTTACCTATCCGCAGAAGATAAAGGAGGCTGAGGCAAACCGGAGCTACGCCCGCATCGCCTACGACCGCCAGCAGGAATTGATCAAAAAGGAGTACACGACGCAGGATGCGCTGGAGCGGGCGCAGAATCAATTCCTGGCCGCGGATGCGGTTTTGCAGCGACTTAAAGATGAGTTTGCCACGCAGGAGCTGATCGCCGGCTCCACGCTCAAAGAGATAACCGCGCAGCTTGAACAGCAGGAAATCCGGATTTCCTACACGCGCATCTATTCGCCTCTCTCCGGGATTGTCGCCGATGTGACCGCGCAGGAGGGCGAAACGATCGTCGCCGGCCTTCAGGTGGCCAATCTCGTTACGGTTCTCGATCCGACGCGACTCGAGATGTGGGCATACATCGATGAAACCGACGTCGGACGGGCCAAAAACGGGCAAACGGTCGAATACACCGTCGATACCTACCCCGATCGCACCTTTGCCGGTTCCATCGAGCGAATCAACCCCCAGCCGGTCGTCAAGGACAATATAGTTTATTATCTCGCGACGGTGAAGATTTCTCCAGCCGACGCGGCCTTTCTCCGGCCGGAGATGACGACCCATGTCAAGATCGTCCTGAACGAAAAGACAGACGTGCTGACGGTTCCGAACGCCGCGATCAAATTTGAAAAGGGCCGCCAGATCGCCTATGTGGCAGCTAAAGGCTCTCAATCAGTGAAAAAAGTGTCGCTGAAGCTCGGAATCCGCGGCGAGGAGCGCACCGAGGTTCTCGCCGGAGTTTCCGAAGGGACAGAACTTGCGACAAAACTCGTCCTGCCGGCCTCTCCCAAAAACGGCACGGCAAAAAGCTCGAGC
>CAZKHU010000221.1:0-2564 GCA_964552725.1 uncultured Syntrophus sp. | reverse complement strand
TCTGACTAAGAAAGGTCTTACCCACCCGCCTGACGCCGGAAAGCCAGATAATCGAGCGTCTTTCCCATGCCTTTTCTATCTGTTCAATCCAAAATGACCTGTTCTTCATACAACTACTATTTCATATAGCGCCGCTAATTGCAATGGTAAAATAGTATTATGTCCCACTTTTGGGAACCGGGGTCAGAGACATATTATTCCTTTCCGGCCACCCCGGTTTCTGCAGATTTACCAGCCGGACAGCCTGCTCCCTTTAGATAGTCTGCCCAAAATGGCGTTTCGCGCTTCCACTTAATTACTATATATCAGGAGGATAGATAAATCTCAGGATTCAGGGATTGCCAGAATAATATGTCTCTGACCCTGTTTTCACCTCACGGGCATGGGGGTTTTTCGGAATGAAAAAAACCCGCTTCCTTTTAGGGGAAGCGGGTTTTGGTTAAGAGTTAGTTAACGCATCAACCGATGGTCGGGCGGATTTTCCTGGTCCGCACAATCATCGCCGCGCCTCCGAACAACAGGCCGATCAGAACAAACAGGATCAGCGCCTTCTGGACGGGGGTTGTGTTGACCGTCAGATAGGCCGCGCCGACGATGGGGGCAAGCCCCAGTCGCACCATTGCGCGCAGGCTGTCATGCTTCGCGATGAAATCCGCGATCGGCGGTGAGTTGCGATAGTAGAACGCGACAAATACCTGCCCCAAGCTGTTGGTGAGCAGGTACGAATCCCGGAAGTTTCTCAGGATCATGACGTGGCCCTCGAGATAGGAGCCATACGCCGCCGTTGCAATGAAACAGCCGGAGGTGGATATTTCTCCGCCGCTGCCGCCGCCGATCCCGAAGAAGCTCAGGTGATTGACAAAGAAGGTAACGGAACCGAGTTTGCCATCCCCGACATAATCGGTGGCGATGATGTTGGAAGGCGGAACCGCTGTTCCCTTGCCGGCCTCCAGATCATCCCGCGACGCTGCCGTGTAGATCATGAAAGCGCCTTTTTCCAGATCGCCCGGTTTCAGAACCGTAAGATCGATCGGCAGGGTGATAACTATCCGCTTGATGTCTGCGGCTGCCAGCGGCTGTCCGAGAGCATCATTCACCTTGACATCGTAAACATAGGTGGGCGACGCCGAGGTGGCCCTGGCCGTTGTATCGACCTTGGCAAACGGAGTGATGGTAATATAGCCGTTCGTCGCCACGCCCCCCGCCGGAACCTCGACATCAACCGTCTGGCCGGCAGTCGTCAGCGTCTCTTCCCCGCCGCCGACATTGACATCCGGCGATCCCGGCGTCATCGCGCTCAGACCAAAATTTACGCCTGCCGCCGGGCTGGCAACCCCGGTCTTCGTCCCCGCGACAAAGCTGTTTAAGGCCGCCGCAACCGTCCAGCCCGTCGCCGCGGCTCCCGTCGGCAGGTTGATCGAATATGTACCCGCGGCATCCGTCGTTGCAATATACTGCACCGTCGGCGTTGCCGGCAGGTAGGCAGTTACCTTCGCCCCGGCAAGCGCCCCGCCGCCGGCGCTGTTCGTCACGGTACCGGCAATCGCCGCCGTTGAGGCCGTGAGCGTCATGTTCACCGTCTTTTCCGCTGATGAAACAGACTGGGAAACGTAATTGGCCAACGACACGTCATAAAGATATTTTCCCCCGGCGGGCAGCGCAAAGACTGCCTTCCCTCCGACCGCTGTCTGCTTGAGGGGCTGACCCAGGGAATCGAGCTGTCCGCGCACCGCCACCACCGCGCCGCTCAGGACATTCACCGTGTAAAGCGACACGGGATTGATCTGGAAAGGCCCGAAGGTTTGCTCGTTGAGACCGTTTGCGGCGGTCGCGTACGCATACCCATCCACCAAAATTTTCAGATAGAAAACTTTGGCGGCAGTTATGCTGGCGGCCGGCGTGAAAACGTTGGTCAAACCGCTCGCGTTTGCCCAGGTTCCATAGTCCCCGGGTGTGGTTATTTTGGTGAATGTTCCGTCCTTCTCGGATTTGGACATCATGTCCCAGGTAATATTCCCCGTAACGCCGCCCACGGTAAAGGTCAAGGGAATGTCCTGCCTAAACGCCTTGCTGGACGGGGTGAGGGTAAAGGGCACCCGCACCTGGAAGCTGTCCTCGCCTCCCTTCCCATCCGCCGCTTTGATGGTGTACTCGCCGGCAAAGGCGCCGGTCGTAGGAGCCTTGAAGGTAAAGCTGCTCCCCGAGCCGCCCGCAACCGCAACCGGCCCCGTCACCGTCCAGGTGTAGGACTCGTCGCCTCCGGCAACAGTGAAGGCTGCGCTGTCCATCCCGGACAGAACCGTCGGCGGAGTTGTCGGTTTACCGTCGATCGCCACTCTGCTGTAAACATTCACGACACCATCCACAGAAGAGAGCCCTGTGTCCGGATTCTTCACTCGCACAGTAAAGGCCGTGGGCGACGCGGCAACAGTCGCCGGCGCCGTCCAGGTTGTAGTGGGGCCCGTCGTCGCCGAAAGCGACCCACCCGTCGCGGTCCAGGCATAACTGCCCACGCCGCTGGTTGCTGTAAAGGCCACCGTTCCGCCAACATGCACATTCGCAGG
>CAZKHU010000220.1:0-2696 GCA_964552725.1 uncultured Syntrophus sp. | reverse complement strand
GGGTTTGGAATAGTGTACTCACCGTAACCGGACAGCCGACGGAGATGCGTTAATGCACAGGTAATTAGACTGAAGACTGAAGGCTGAAGGCTGAAGGAAGAGGGAAGAAAGCTTATGGATATTTTTAAACCTTCAGCCTTCAGTCTAAACACCTTCCCGAATATTTACCGGAGATAATAGAAATGGCTTTACCTAATAAAAAAACAAAAATCGTTTGCACCATCGGACCCGCCTCGGAGTCGATTGCGGTGATCAAACAGATGATCGAAGCAGGTATGGACATCGCCAGGATGAATTTTTCGCACGGCGACTTTGCGGCGCACAAGTTGGTCATTGAGAACCTCAGGGCGGCCTCGGCGTCTGCCGGCCGCCGCGTTGCTATCATGGCCGACCTCTCGGGCCCAAAGATGCGGATCGGCAAGATTGACCCTGAACCCATAGAGCTCAGAGCGGACGACCCCTTCACCCTGACCACCGATGAAATCACCGGTGACGGCGCCCGCGTCTCCATTTCCTTTAAATCCCTTCCCCTGGCTGTTAAAAAAGGGGACATGCTTTTCTTAAATGACGGCTATATCCAGATCCAAGTGGAGGAAGTAAAGGGGACGGATGTGCGTTGCACGGTCAAGGTAGGCGGTGAACTCCGGTCGCGCAAGGGACTCAACCTGCCCGGTATTGATCTGGGGATAAGCGCATTTACCAAAAGAGACCATGAATGTCTCAAGTTCGCTTTGGAAAACGGCGTGGATGCCGTAAGCCAATCATTTGTCGAAGGTGCGGCGGATATCGACGCCGTCCGAAAGGCCGCCGCGGATCTCGGGTATCAGCCGTTCATCATCGCCAAGATCGAACGCGCAGGCGCCCTCAATAACATAGACGCGATCATGGATGCCGCCGACGGGATCATGATCGCCCGCGGCGACCTCGGGGTCGAGGTCCCTATCGAAGAGATCGCTGTTATTCAAAAGCATCTGATGCGTCTTGCGAACATGCGGGCAAAGCCCGTCATCACGGCGACACAGATGCTTGAGTCAATGGTGGACAACCGGCGTCCGACCAGGGCCGAGGCGACGGATGTCGCCAATGCGATCCTTGACGGGACCGATTGCGTCATGCTTTCGGCGGAATCGGCCATGGGAAAATACCCTGTTGACGCGGTTACCATGCTCGCAAAGATTGCAGCATCCGTCGAAGCGCGTCGTCCCCCTATTGCAGTGAAGGAGCTGTACCGCGGGATCGATCTTACCGGTAAGATCCGGCCGGAACACCTTGTAGCTATAGGTGTGGAGGCATGCCTTGGATATGAATCTCCCGCGGCCGTGTTTGTCCCGACCCATGGCGGCGCCACGGCAAGGAGCATTGCGCGGTTCAGGTTCCCTGTCTGGACCGTGGCCGTTAGCTCGCAGGAATCGACCTGCCAGCAACTCCAATTTTCATCGGGAGTTTATCCGGTGCTTGAACCGGAGCACCCGGAACATTGGAAAGGATTCGTGCGGAGTTGGTTAAAAAAACATGGCATCGTAGAAAAGCGCGCAATTCTGACTGAAGGCCCATCAACAAAATACCCGGGAACCAACCATCGGATGGAGATTATTGATCTTAGCCACAACTCTTAGAGGGATATATAAGGAGGTGAAGAATGCTCAACTGGTTATTGATTTTTGTTCCCATCGCAATCATCTTGGAACATTTCGCACCTCAACGTTATTTACTCGTATTCTTGGCCGCCGCCCTTGCCATTCTGCCTTTAGCCGGCTGGATGAGCCGCGCAACCGAGCACTTGGCGGAAAAGACCGGCGAAGGTGTGGGGGGGCTGCTCAACGCCACTTTTGGTAATGCGGCTGAACTGATTATTGCTCTTGCTGCATTGCGCGCGGGGTTGCACGATGTGGTCAAGGCCTCGCTTGCCGGTTCGATTGTCGGCAACATTTTGCTGGTGCTCGGCGCCGCCATGTTCGCCGGCGGTTTGGGGCACAGAGAGCAGCGCTTCAATGAATCCGGGGCGCGCTCGCAAGCCACATTACTTACTCTGGCCGCCATCGCACTAATTTTACCCGCCGTTTATAACAGATTATTAGGCGTCCATTTCCCTGAAAAGTTGGGCTTTTTAAGTGTTTCCATATCGGTGGTGCTGCTGGTTGTGTATGCGCTGTTTTTGACGTTTTCGCTTGTCACGCACAAGTCGCTGTTTTTGGGTTCCATTGAAATCGAAGATGGAGAAGAGCGCCATGCTCCCTGGCCGGCGAGTAAATCCGTTGTAATTCTTGCCGCTTCAACCGCGGCAATCGCCTGGGTAAGCGAAATTCTGGTGGGGGCAATTGAGCCTACTGCGCATGACTTTGGGCTTAGTAATACGTTTGTGGGTGTATTTATCGTGGCCATTTTGGGCAACGCCGCTGAACACGCAAGTGCTGTTTCCGCGGCCATGAAAAACCGCATGGATTTATCGCTGTCTATTGCCATTGGTTCAAGTGTGCAAGTGGCCCTGTTTGTGGCCCCTGTTTTAGTGCTGGCCAGTTTATGGGTGGGGCCTGCGCCAATGAATCTGGCCTTCTCAGGCGGCTTGGTATTATCGGTTCTGTTGTCGGTTTTAATTACCGGGCAGGTAGCCGGCGACGGTCGCTCTGATTGGTTAAAAGGCGTGCAACTGCTCGCTGTTTATTTGATTTTGGGCCTGGCTTTCTTTTTTGTACCGG
>CAZKHU010000219.1:0-2728 GCA_964552725.1 uncultured Syntrophus sp. | reverse complement strand
GAATAAGGAAAAGCTCAAATATTGAAGGCCTTCGTGGCCGTTCCGCTAAAAAAGGCATGGTGGGAGGCGGAATAGGGACAATAACTATAGTCATTGCAATTTACTTTTCCGGAAGCAGAGAGATACCTTTAACGCGAAAATTTCATGAAAGAATGGATTTTCTGAGAGGAGGTCAGACATGGACCAGATCCTTATAGGCAAAGGCGATCAGCCTGTCCACTTGTTGGCTGAATACGGCAACAGACATGGCCTTATCGCGGGCGCAACGGGAACCGGCAAGACCATTTCACTTTTAGTTCTGGCAGAAGGCTTCAGCCGTATGGGAGTTCCTGTCTTCATTTCTGATGTTAAGGGGGATGTCTCCGGCCTGGCGATGGCAGGTATCACTAACGATAAGATCCGGCAACGCATAACCCAGATCGGTATTGATGGCTACGCCAACGATGCCAGCCCTGTGGTATTCTGGGATTTATATGGCAAGGAAGGCCATCCGGTGCGCACTACCATCAGCGAGATCGGTCCAAGCCTTCTGGGTCGCATACTCGAACTCAACGACATCCAGACCGGGACCCTCGAAATCGCCTTCAAATTAGCCGATGAACAAGGGCTGCTTCTTCTTGATCTTGATGACCTCCGAGCCATCCTTGGCTTTCTCTCTGATAACCGCAAGGAGATTTCTACGCAATATGGTCTCGTAAGTCCACAATCCGTGGCGGCTATTCAACGCTCCCTGCTGCCACTGGAGAGAGAAGGAGCTGCGGCACTGTTCGGCGAGCCGGCGCTGGAGTTAAGCGACCTTCTGCGCACAGACCTGAGCGGCCGAGGCATCGTCAACATCCTTGCCGCTGACCAACTTATATTAAGGCCTCGGATCTACTCAAGCCTTCTGCTATGGCTGCTGTCCGAGTTGTTTGAAAACCTGCCGGAGGTTGGAGATCTTGACAAGCCAAGGCTCGTTTTTTTCTTTGATGAGGCGCACCTCCTGTTCAACGATGCTCCTCCGGTCCTTCGACAGAGGGTGGAACAGGTGGTGCGACTTATACGCTCAAAGGGTGTTGGTGTTTACTTCTGCTCCCAATTCCCTGATGACGTGCCTAACGATATACTAGGCCAGATGGGTAACCGTATCCAGCATGCTCTGCGCGCATACACACCGCGTGATCAGAAGGCTGTGCGGACGGCCGCGGAAACCTTCGTTGCCAACCCCAAACTCGACGTCGCCACTGTTATTTTCCAGATGGGAGTCGGTGAGGCACTTGTGTCTACCCTTCATGACAAAGGTGTACCTATGCCAGTGGAACGTACCTTGATTTCTCCGCCACGTTGCCGTATGGGGGCAATAACGCCTGAAGAGCGCGCGGCACTGCGGGCGCGCAGCCCGATCGGCATGAAGTACGAATCCGCCGTGAATCGCGAGTCAGCCTACGAGATCCTGAAAAAGCGGACGGCCTCAGCAGACATTTCTGCAGCGCGTTCGGCTACTCCCGCAGAGAAGAAAACACCTGACGAGGGCGGAGGTTTGGGGGGCTTACTATGGGGCACCAAGCGGCGTCAGGGCATGGTGGAAACGTTGGCAAAGCAGGCCGCTCGCACTGTTGGGAGTCAGATTGGCAGGCAGATCCTGCGTGGCTTGTTGGGGAGCATTCTAGGCGGATCGAGCCGACGTTAGAATCATTATGACCACAATGGAAAATTTTTGAGTGCTGAACCAAAGTTGAGTGTATTAAGAAATTCCTATGATAATTTCCGCCGCATCTTTACTAATCTCCGGCCAAACAAAATGCACCACGTTCTCTGTCTGCATAGTCTGATTCCCTCTGGTCTTAGGGATTGCAAGTGCGTAATCACCTATCTTCGATGACCCACTTGATATCCCTGAATGCCAATCACGGAACGAAGAGATCCGAGCGCTTGGATCGTCTTTAATCCTGCTTCCGATGGCTTGTCAGCGGCCGGTCAGGTGACATTGTGGAGATGTACATCCTGCTGCGGGAACGGAATACATATACCTTCGGCATCGAATCGCTTCTTGATGCTTTCCTGGGTTGCGAAGAAGACATCCCAGTAGTCGGCGGTCTTGACCCAGGGCCGAACTGCGAAGTTGACACTGCTGTCGGCCAGCTCCAGCACTCCGATCGTCGGAGCGGGATCATTCAGGATATGGTCGTCCTTGGCCAGAATCTCTGCCAGGACCTCCTTCACCTTGTCGAGATCGTCCCTCTTGCTCACGCAGGCCACCATATCAACGCGCCGGATGTGAGCAACCTGTTGATCGCCAACCACAATGACCTTTACACATTACCAAACCTTAAGAGTCAGATATATTGAGCCGTCCCCGCGTCTTATCAGCAGCAGGATCGTATCTCCTGATTTATAAGCCGATATCTTACTGCTGAATTGTTCAACTGTTTTCACAGCGCTTTGGTCAACCTCAAGTATAATGTCGCCCTGTTCAATACCTGCTTCCTGCGCGGGTGAGTTGCTTTCCACATTGACGACAACTATACCTTTACTGTTGGCAATGCCCAGTTGTCGTGCAATCTCGGGGGTGATCTGCTCCAAGGTCAGGCCTAGGGTGGGCCTTGCCTTTGCGGGCTTTTCGGCTTCGGCTTCACCCTGGAGTTCTGCAATTTTTACCTGAAAGGTCTTTTCCTGTCCCTTTCGTATGACATCAACATCAACGGTCTTTCCGACGGGGGTTGACCCTACGGCGAAAGGCAGGTCATTT
>CAZKHU010000218.1:0-2788 GCA_964552725.1 uncultured Syntrophus sp. | reverse complement strand
AAGGGGAAAAAATTACGCGAACTTCTACAGAAACCGGGCATTTTGCGGGCCCCCGGCGCCTTCGACGCCTGGTCCGCGCGCCTGGTGGAAATGGAACGTTAACAGCCGATAAGACAGGAAATTACACGCCTGGTCCGCGCGCCTGGTGGAAATGGCGTCAAAGATACGGGCTGCCGTCCATGCGAGAAAATCCGCCGATTTTGCCATTGTCGCCCGTACGGATGCCCGCGCGGTAACCGGCCTGAAGGACGCAATCGCCCGGGCAGTCGCCTATGCCGAGGCCGGTGCGGATATCCTGTTTGTCGAGGCGCCGCAGACGGTGGCCGGGATGCAGGAAATTGCCCGCGAGCTGAAGCTTCCGCTCATCGCCAACATGGTTGAAAAGGGAAAGACGCCCTTTCTCCCCGCGGAAGAACTGGAGGGGATCGGCTACAAGATTGCGATCCACCCTGTCTCAACGTTGTATGCGGCAACCAGGGCAATGATGAAGGTGCTGAACCAGTTGAAAGAGAAAGGTTCCACCGAAGATTGCCTTGAAGACCCCGTCAGTTTTGAGGATTTCAACAACCTTGTCGGCGTTGCCGAACTACGCGCACTGGAAAAAAATTCTCGTAAAAGGAGACGAAACAATGAGCAAAAAATCGACATTTACAATCGCCGTCATTCCCGGCGACGGCACGGGTCCGGAGGTGATCAGGGAGGCGCTGAAAGCTCTGGAAGCTGCCGGGGGCTGCGACCAGTTCCACTTCGATCTGCACCAATATGATCTCGGGGGCGAGAGGTTTCTCAAGACAGGCGAAATCCTTCCGGAGAGTGTTCTGTCGGAAATAGCAAAGATGGATGCGATTCTTCTCGGGGCGATCGGCCATCCCGACGTGAAACCGGGCATCCTGGAGAAGGGCCTCCTTTTGGAGCTTCGGTTCCGGCTGGATCAGTACATCAATCTCCGGCCGGTCACCCTTTATGCCGGCGTCGAAACACCCTTGAAAAACAAGGGGCCGGAGGAAATCGATTTTGCAGTTATCCGGGAAAACACGGAAGGGATGTACACCGGCGTCGGGGGGTTCCTGAAAAAGGGGACCCTGCAGGAAGTGGCTACCCAGGAATCGATAAATACCCGTTACGGCGTCGAACGCTGCATTCGCTATGCCTTCGAATACTGCCGAAAACGCGGGAAACGCAAAAAACTGACGCTCTGCGGCAAAACAAACGTCCTTACCTATGCGTTTGATCTCTGGGAGAGGGTATTTTGCCTGGTGGCGGCGGAATACCCTGATGTAACCACAGATTACGCCCATGTCGACGCAGTTTCCATGTGGATGATCAAAAATCCGGAATGGTTCGACGTAATCGTCACCGACAACCTGTTCGGGGACATCATCACAGATATCGGCGCGATTATCCAGGGCGGGCTCGGAATCGCCGCCGGCGGCAACATCAACCCGGCCGGGGTTTCCATGTTTGAGCCGATCGGCGGTTCCGCCCCCAAATACACCGGGCAAAACGTGATCAATCCGCTTGCCGCAATCATGGCTGCCTCCATGATGCTTGAACATTTGGGGCAATCCGCTACGGCAGCGCGTATCGAAAATGCCGTCAAAAAGGCGCTTTTGCAGGACGTCCGGAGCCTCGCCTCCGGCAGCATGGGCAGGGGAACCAAAGAAATCGGCGATCTGATAGCGGATTATATTGTCAAGGCATAACCTGCAAAGAATGTTCATTCCATCCCGGAGCGCCGCGCTACGCCCCGGGATGCAGTTTCCATCCTTCTCCGGAAAAATCACATAAGCGACGGCAGCCAGTTGCTCATCGCCGGGAAGACTATCGTCAGGACGATCCCGGGAACGACTCCGGCCATAAAAAGCCGGCCTACGGACTCCTCGGCCACCTCGCCGTAGATGATAAGCGGAATGCTCGGCGGGATGAGGATGCCCAGCGTGCCGCCGGTTCCCAGCAATCCCAGTGTAAATTTCTTGTCATATCCCCCCCAGCGCGATATCCATGAGTTTCTTGGCCAATGGTCCCGTCTTGGCGGCAAAGTTCTTGCGAACCGGCTCGGTCACCGCGATAAACAGCTTCCGGTTTACCGGCGTCAGCGTTTGAATCGTCACCCCCGCCTTCACAATCGTCTCCCTGGCCTTTTTTTCCGAAGCGGCGATCGCCCCGCGGATCCAGGCTTCGGCGTCTTTCCCGGCTTTCAGGACGGCTTCCTGCTGCCCCTTCGGCAGCTTCTGCCAGCTCTTGAGATTCGCCTGCACGGCAAACTGGGCCGTCGTGTAGTTTGCCTCCGTCATGTATTTCTGCACTTCCATCAGCTTCCGGGAAACCGCGGCCGGCATCCCGGTTGTCGCCCCGTCAACCGTTCCCCGCTGGAGCGCCATATACATCTCCGAAGAACTCATGACCGTAGGCGCCGCGCCGAGCGCCCGGAGCGTCTCCGCATCGCCGCTGCTGAAGGATCTCATTTTCAGTCCCTTGAAATCGGCAGGGGTTGCCAGGGGCCGTTTGTTGTTGAAAAACTGGATGCAGCCATAGTCGACCCAGAACAGGGTCTTTACGGCCTTTTTCTGGAACTCCGCATCGAGCAGCTCACCGGCCCCTCCCTCAATATCCACCAAACCCTCCTGGAGCGCCTCGACAATCTCCGTATCCTTGAAAAGCTGCCATTATTACATAAGTTATCGAATACTATAGAGGTAATTGCAAAACCATTTGTCATTCCCGAAAGCGAAGCTTAATGTTCATAATGCCTCTATCGGGAATATGGTTTTTCAAGCCGTTAGAACCA
>CAZKHU010000217.1:0-2804 GCA_964552725.1 uncultured Syntrophus sp. | reverse complement strand
TTTATATGCAAGTGGAGATATTTGCTTCCACCATCGTGCCCCCTTTAATACAATCCTCCATATTTTTCCAGAACTGTTCGCAAAAAAACAAGCCTCCCAATCATAGAATCTATCCCCATCACTGCCGGAGCGGCTATTAAACGATTGACTTCAACTGTTCAAGGTGATAGGAGAACCTCCTCTTGCAAAGGGAAGGGTTAAGGGCATGCTGGACATAAAATACCTCAGACAAAATATGGATTTTGTTGCCGCAAAGATGCGCGAGCGGGGACAGGGGATGAACTTTGAACAGTTCTCTTTCCTGGATAACCGCCGGCGGGAGTTGCTGCAAGAGGTGGAGCAGCTGCGCAGCGAGCGCAATGCCGTTTCCCGGCAGGTCGGAGAAAAGAAAAAAAAAGGCGAGGACGCGACTGAAATAATTGCCAGGATGGGGAATGTGTCGGAGCGGATCAAGTTCCTTGATGATGATCTCAAGCAAACGGACGAGGATCTCGACCGGATCGTCATGACGATTCCGAATATCCCCCACGAATCGGTTGTCTGCGGGAAGGATGCCGGCGACAACCCGGTTGTCCGTCTCTGGGGCGACAGGCCGCAGTTTTCTTTCGCGCCGCGGCCGCACTGGGAAATCGGGGAAGAGCTGAAGATCCTCGATTTTGCCGCGGGGGCGAAGCTGACCGGGGCGCGCTTTACCCTGTACCGGGGGCTGGGGGCAAGGCTGGAGCGGGCGCTGATCAATTTCATGCTCGATCTCCATACACGGGAACATGGCTATACCGAGATGCTGCCCCCCTTTATCGTGAACCGCGAAAGCATGACCGGCACCGGCCAGCTCCCCAAGTTTGAGGAGGATCTCTTCAAGCTGGAGGGATATGACTATTTTTTGATTCCGACGGCGGAGGTTCCCGTCACGAATATCCACCGGGGAGATATTCTCAGTGAAACGGAACTGCCGCTTTGTTATGTGGCCTATACCCCCTGCTTCCGCGCGGAGGCCGGCTCGTACGGCAAGGATACACGGGGGCTGATCCGTCAGCATCAGTTCAACAAGGTCGAGCTGGTGAAGTTTTCAAAGCCGGAAGAGTCGTACAAGGAGCTGGAAAAACTGACATTGAACGCCGAAGAGGTGCTCAAGCGGTTGAAAATCCCCTACCGGGTGATCAATCTTTGCACCGGCGATCTGGGCTTTTCATCCGCGAAGACCTATGATATAGAGGCGTGGCTTCCCGGGCAGGACGCCTATCGGGAGATATCCTCGTGCAGCAATTTCGAGGACTTTCAGGCGCGCCGCGCCTCCATCCGCTTCCGAAGGACGGAAACCGGCAAAACGGAACTGGCGCATACCCTGAATGGCTCCGGCTTGGCGGTAGGCCGGACGGTCGTTGCCATCCTGGAGAATTTCCAGCAGGCCGACGGAAGCGTCGTAATCCCGGACGCCCTTCGTCCCTATATGGGCGGGGTTGAAGTTATAAGAAACGAGTAGTTTTACAGATTAGATATACATGGAGGGATGGCCGAGTGGTCTATGGCGGCGGTCTTGAAAACCGTTGACCGAAAGGTTCGCGGGTTCGAATCCTGCTCCCTCCGCCAGTTCATAATCCAGGACAGTCCAGGAAGTACAAAACCCGTTAGAAATAGCGGGTTTTTTCTTGCCGGAATTGTCTCGGTGGCCGTCGTCATGTGATGGCTTTACGGTTCCATATTGATCAGCCAACGTAAGCCACTAAAACGTCCACCTCCTCAACGCCCAAACAATAACTTTCAGTCGATTTATTTTCCCCATCGCCCTATCAAAATATGTCTTGACATTATGACAGTAGATTGTCATATTAAAATCATGAAGACTGGTAAATACACCATAGAAGAGCTTGTCGAGATAACGGGATATTCAAGAAGAACAATACGTTATTATGTCCAGGAAGGTCTGCTTGATCCTCCCGCCGGCAGGGGCCGTGGCGGTTTTTATTATGACAGTCATTTGGAGCGGTTGCTGTTGATAAAAGCGTATCAGGAAAAGGGGATTGGGATCTCGGCGATGACCGCCATGCTGGGCAAGGAGCCGCCCGTAGAAGCTATGCCGTCCAGGGAGCTCATGATCCGTTATGAAATTGCTCCCGGCCTTGAATTAAATGTCAGCAGAGAAAGAGAAGTCAGCGACCCGAAGAAAATTCTTGAAATCATGAGAATTGTAAAAGCCATTGCGCAGGGGAAGGTGAAAGATGAGTGAAGGAACCAGTCAGGCTATTTCAGGGTTGTTCCAGGAGAATGGTGACGCTATCCCTCTCGAAGGTGTCGATGTCCAGGGAGATATCGCCGGTCGAGGCGCAAGAATACAAATGCGCCAGCGATTCCGAAATTTAGAAGAAAAGCCCATAGAGGCGGTCTATAAATTTCCGCTGCCTGAAAGCGCAGCCATTTGCGGATTCAGAGCGATTGTTGATGATCGGATTATCGAGGGACAGATTGAGGAACGTGACGAGGCCTTCGAGCTATACGACAAGGCTCTGTCCGAAGGACATGGGGCGCAGTTGCTTGATGAAGAGCGGCCGAATATTTTTACCCTTTCCGTCGGCAACGTAAAACCCAAGAGCACTGTCGTTATCGAAATCAATTATGTGATGCTGCTGGATACGCATGGGCCGGAAATTAGATTCTATCTGCCCACTACGATATCGCCCCGCTACGCCCCCGCCGACCAGCCGGATCAAAACGGTATCCCGGTTGTTGATATTGTTAATCCCCCTTTCACGCTGCTCGTCCCGTACGGCATGAAAATAACTATCAATATCCATAATATCAAAGGT
>CAZKHU010000216.1:0-2806 GCA_964552725.1 uncultured Syntrophus sp. | reverse complement strand
GTCCTTCCAGACTGATCATGGTGTCGCGGCCCCAGTCCGTGAACCAGGGATATCCCGCGATAACGGTGCACATCTCATCTCCGGAAACCCTGACGCGTGCGTCTTCCAGTCGGGCAACGGGGGTGACGAGGAACTGATCGGCGGCAAGCACCAGTTCCGCGGAAAGTCCAGTCCGTGATTGCGGCGGAGCGGTATCCAGCAGCCGCTTGCGGCGATCCAGCTCGGCACGGAAAGCGCCTTCCGGTGACAGCCCCCGGATCGTCTCCCACCCCTCGGTCGATGCCACGAGCGTCGTCCGGTCGCCTTCGCCCAGGTCGGAACGGAAGTACCCGGGACTCCAAAGAGACCCCTGCCATTCATATCCGCGATCGCGCTCGGTGCGATAGGGAATCAAGGAGGTTTCCTTGCGGTCGAATGTAAATGCCGTCGAGGGGCCGTGAACAATGAGCCGCAGCACGGGCAAATCCGCGGCGCCCATGATTTCAAACTGGTCTTCATAGACGGATAATTTGTAATACGTCGCACGCGGCTGACTGACCGGGGCATCGTGCGAACGGAAATGCATCGCCGGCCGCAGCCCCAACCGCAGCTTGCCTTTCCCCGAGAGCAGCAGATACGTCACGTGCACGGTGTTTTGCAGGTACGGAAGAATCAGCCGTTTTTCAAGAACGAATCCATCCACCTCGTAGCGCCACACCGGCAGTCCGGCTTCCAGCCGAAACTCCGCCAGGGCAAGGGTCGCATCCGGTGAGATGCCCGCAAGTTCCTCCGCGCCCGTGTACACCACGCGGCGGTCCGGCAGACGCAGGCGTTCGGAAAGTCCGTTCAGCATCATCATGCGGCCCATCGGATTGGGCAAAGCGGCGATCAACAGCCCGTGATACCGGCGTGTGATGGCGCCCGTCACGGTTCCCGACGCATATCCGCCAAGGCCGTTGGTAACCAGCCATTCTTTCCGCAAGTGGGGATCCGATTCCGGATCGCAGAATGCGCAGTTGCCAAGAACCCGAATCAGATCACCCATGACTTTCTTCCTCCCTAGGCGTTGGGCGCAAGGCAGCCGCGGCATGTCCCGGGATGTGCCAGTTGTCTTCGGAATCGAGACCGGGCGTACCGGTGCCACCGTACCGGGGATCCTCGCTCGACCACAATATCTGCCATCTCATCCCCTCCGGCGGTGCGATCAGCGGCTCCGGCGCCGGATCCAGATGAAGATCCGCTCCAAAATTGACCAGGAGCAGGCGATCAATACCCGCTTGACCGAAAAAGCGCAGCAACAGGCACGCATCGGCAAGCACGGCCCCATCCACACCGCCCGGAGTTTGGGCGCTGAAAACGGGATCTTCGCGGCGCAGCCGCAGCAGGTCCCGATGCATATCATATAAGCCTCGGTTGCGATCGCGCTCGCTAAAATCCAGCTTGCACCGCGCGAATGTAGCAGGATTTGCCGGGTCGGCCAGATACGACGCCATCTCGCTCGTGGCCAGACTGCGGAATTGCGCCAGGGACTTGGCCCGCCCTTCCCGCACCAGCCTGGCCAGCTCCGGATGGTGGTCCGCAAAATAATAGAACGGGCTGGATGCCGCGAACTCCTGCCCTTGAAAGAGCATGGGAGTTCCCGGCGCAAGCAGCATAAGTGCAGTCATCGCCCTCAGCGCGCCGGGGCTGGTCAAGAATTGCACCCGCTCACCGCGGCCGGCATTGGCGATCTGGTCGTGATTCTGAATATAGGTTACGAATTTGGCCGGCGGCAGCCCGAGGCCGGGCGTGCCCCGGCGCTGCTTCTGCCATTTGTACCGCTGCCCCTGGTAGAGATAGCCGTACTTCACCATCGAGATGAACTCCTGGGGCTTGCCCAGGTAGTCGGTATAGTAGGCTTCGTTGCGCCCGGTCATCGCAACCATGGCGCTGTGGTGGAAATCATCATTCCAGAGAGCGTCCAGCCCGTAGCCGCCGCTCTCGACCGGACGAAGCAGCTTCGTGACTTGCGGCTCGTTCTCCGCCACAATGATGGTCTTTCGGCCGCGTGCGGCTTCCCGCACGCGTTTGCCGATAGCTGTCAGGATGTTTTCAGCAGAGGCGTCAAACATATCCTGTGTGGCGTCCAACCGAAGCCCGTCGATATGGTACTCCTCTATCCAGTACGCGGCGTTGGTGAGGAAAAATTCGCGGACCGGATTTGCCTTTTCGCCATCGAAATTGATGGACTCCCCCCAATCGGTCTTGTGCCTGTCGGTGAAATAGTCGGTGGAAAATTCCTTCAGGTAATTTCCGTCCGGTCCGACATGGTTATATACCACATCCAGAATCACCCCCAGGCCGGCGCGATGCGCCGCGTCCACGAAACAACGGAAATCGTCCGGCTCGCCGTACAGCCGAACCGGAGCAAACTGCCCCACTCCGTCATAACCCCATCCGAAGCGGCCGGGAAAATCAGCCACGGGCATCACTTCCAGCACGGTGATTCCGCAGTCAGCCAGCTCCGCAAGTTCTTGCCTGGCGGCCTGCCATGTCCCATCCTTAGTGAAGGTCCCGATGTGCATTTCGTAAATGACCTGGCCTTCGATGCCGACGCCCTGCCAGCCGTTGTCGTTCCACCTGAAACCCGAAGGATCCACCACCTGAGAGGCTCCATGAGGTCCGTCCGGCTGATACCGCGATGCCGGGTCGGGAAAGGCGCCGGCGTCATCGAGCCGGAAGCGATAGCAAGTGCCCTCGGCGGCCTGAGGGACCAGGCCCGAAAAGTATCCGTCCGCCTGCGGATTCAGTTGAAAGGCCGCCGGGGCACCGGGACCCGCCTCCAGCA
>CAZKHU010000215.1:0-2817 GCA_964552725.1 uncultured Syntrophus sp. | reverse complement strand
ATGGCCGAGTTCATCTGCCGCGCCTTCAACGAAATAAATAGGGACAGCGCCCTATTATTTTCCGGGCCCCTTGTCATTCCCGCGCCCCTTGTCATTCCCGTTCCCCTTGTCATTCCCGTTCCCCTTGTCATTCCCGCGCAGGCGGGAATCCAGGACGATGTGAAAACAATGGATTATGAACATGAAGCTTTGCTTTCCCGCCTGCGCGGGAATGACAATTTACAGTGCGTGTCCCCGTCCCCGAGTTCTACCCGTTTCATGGCCGTGCGGTTCGGGAATGTTCTGGGGAGCAGAGGAAGCGTCCTGCCGCTTTTTCTGGAGCAGTTGAAGCACGGCGGGCCGCTCACCGTGACGGATCCGGAGATGAAGCGCTACTTCATGACGATCCCGGAGGCGGTTTCGCTCGTTTTGCAGGCCTCCACGCTGGGAGAGGGCGGGGAGGTTTTCGTGCTCGATATGGGCGAGCCCGTGAAGATCGTGCGCATCGCCGAAGAGCTGATCCGCCTCCACGGCCTGGAACCGAACAAAGACATTGACATCAAATTTACGGGTCTGCGACCGGGCGAAAAACTCTTCGAGGAGATCCTGACGGCCGAAGAGGGCGCCGACGCCAGTTGCCACGAAAAAATCTTCATCGCCCGCAACGGCCAGCAGTACACCATGAACGAACTTACCCCCATCCTCGCGGAGTTCTCCGCAGCCATCCGCGACCCTTCCCCCGACAGCGACGAAAACATGAAGCAGCTCCTCAGAAAATACGTCAGGTACTACGTTCAGGAAGATAAGGCACCGGGCGGGGGTAATTAGGGACAGAGCCCCATTTTCTCTGCGAGAAAAAAGGGCTCAGTCCCTAATTACCATGAGTGCCAGCGCCGGGCGTTACGGCTGGCGCCGTTCGGGAGTGGGCATAAAGAGCAGTTATGAGTTTCCGGTTTTAAATTAAAAAAAGGAGCAGGAAGGTCAGGGAGCTGGGTGATGAAATCCAAGGGGTACAAATGCCTTGATAATTTACCCGGCAGCGGGTATAACCAGCGACGATTTTCTGTCTCCGGAAAAGCAAAATGATTTGTTCCGGCGGACCATAATTCTTCAGACTCCCTGCGGTCTTTTTTTGAGTTTATGAGCCTGCATCCGGAATTGAATTATCCGGACATCAGCTTGACGCCCGACGGCGACATCTACGCCCGCTGGAAAGGTTGTGATCGATCCCTTTTCAGCGTTCATTTCCTGCCTCAATCGAGAGTTCGCTATGTCGTGTTTGCGCCGGACAGGAAACGCCCCGATCTCATGGACAGGGTTTCCGGGACCAGTTCCGTGGATACCGTTCTGGAGACAGCCGACCGGGCATACGGTGTCATCGGATAATTAATTTAGCGTTTTGTGGGTATAGCTGCCAAAAATGGGCAAATGGGGACAATCGAAATGAAAATTTATCTCGATGTTTGCTGTTTGAATCGACCGTTTGATGATCAGACTCAGGATCGAATACATCTTGAATCAGAAGCGGTTGTTTTGATATTAAGGCATGCACGGTCAGGAAATTGGGAATGGATCAGTAGTGAGACGGTAGATTATGAAATAGGGCAGACGCCTAATGTGGAACGGAGACGTCGTGTTGAGTCTTTGGTTCGATACGCTGGTCACACAGTCCTTATAGAGGGATCCCTTGTCAAACGGGCTTCCGAACTTGAGACAATTGGTTTTGGCGCCTATGATGCGCTTCATTTGGCATGTGCCGAGCGGGCTAATGCCGACGTTTTTCTGACTACCGACGACAAACTGCTGCGATTGTCGCGTGAACACTCCTGCACGCTTAAGGTAAAAGTGGAGAATCCATTGATATGGCTTAAAGAGGTGACAGAAAATGAATACAGAAACAATGACTTTTGACCAGATCAAAACGGAGGGGCTTAAGGCTTTAGAGCGTCAGTTGGGGCCGGACGGCATGATCAGGTTTTTGCAGGAATTTGAAACCGGCTGGGGAGATTATACGAAAGAAAGGCATAAGTGGCTCAACGAGAAGAGTGTAGAGGCGCTGGCGGAGAAAATCGTTAAAAAGAGGCAGTGTTAATGGAAAAATGGGGATTTAGATCTGCCCCCATTTTTCCATTTACAGGAGGATTGATGAAGAGACAATACCTTTTGCCTTTTGTTGGCGTTGCGTTGATTCTGTCGGCGTTTATTGCGTTGCCGATTCGGGCCGATGATTCGGAGGCGAGCCGGGCGACGCTGGCCGGGCTCCAGGGGGTCAGCGTGGTCGTGGAGGATGTGCAGCCCAACATTCAGAAATATGCGGCCAGGTTCGGGCTGAGCGGGGCGCAGATCCGGCGGGATGTGGTGCAGAAGCTTCAGGAGGGCGGGATACGGGTGGTCGAGGGAAACGATTGGCTCGCCATCCCCGGTCGGCCGGTTTTGTGCGTCAGCGTCAACACCCATGAGACGGAAAAATACTGGTATGCCTACGATATCAAGCTGGAATTGCGGCAGTTGGCCGTTCTGGAGGCGAACCCGCGATTGAAGACGCTGGCGGGCACCTGGTCGCTAAACATCACGGGGCAGGCGAATATCGGGAGTCTGAACCTGATCCGGCAGGACGTGGGCGCGCTGGCGGGAAGGTTTGTGCAGGCGTATCGGGCGGCGAATAAGAAATAGAGGAGAGAGATTACGCTGAGATGAATTTGAAATTTATCTGTTCAGAGGACTTTGGGATGGCAGGGGAAATATGCTTGAAAGTCCAGGGGTATCTGCCCAACTTGATCGGCAAAACAGAGATTATAAGGAGTGAAGTATTTAAGCGGATCTTCTCCTTCCAGACTT
>CAZKHU010000214.1:0-2826 GCA_964552725.1 uncultured Syntrophus sp. | reverse complement strand
ATAACAAGAGGAGGACTAATGGCTGAGAACGTACAGTCACCGGGAAGGATGAATCAGATGGAAGGGGCAACGCCGGGAAAAAAGAGGATGGATATCGACTGGAAGCGGCTTTTCTGGATCACATTAGGTATTTCACTATTTCTTGTCATCTACTTTATGCCGCCATTGAAAGAGGCCGTCGATCCGACGGGAAAGGCCTTTGCCTTATCCCGTGAGGGCAAAGGTGCCATTGCCCTTTTTCTCATGGCCGGGGTATGGTGGGTTTTTGAGGTTGTGCCCATCGGCGTGACCAGTATTGTGATCGGGGTCATGCAGGCCCTCTTTGCTATTCGGAGTGCAAAGGAGGCTTTCAGGGATTTCATGGATCCATCGGTCATGTTCATTTTCGGTTCCGTGGTGGTCGGACTCGCTTTTACCAAGACCGGTCTTACCAAACGGCTTGCCTATAAGATGCTCTCGGTTGTCGGCGATAAAACCAATATGATTGTCCTCGGGTGTCTGGTCGTAACGGCAGGGCTTGCCCACTTTATGGCACATACGGCTGCCGCAGCAACCGTTTTCCCGATTCTGATCGCGATCAACGACCTTTACGGCGAGGAAGACAAACCGACCCGGTTTGGAAAATCCCTTTTTATCGGAATGGCCTATGCCGCCGGAGCTGGCAGTATTATCACCTTGCTGGGGGCCGCCCGAGGGCCAGCGGCCGTCGGAATGTTTAAAGAGTTCACCGGAAGGGACGTGGGCTTTTTTCAGCTCACCGAGTACATGTTCATCATCGGTTGGGGCATGGTTTTTATTATCTGGATCTATCTCTCGATTTTCCTTAAGCCGGAAAAAAGCCGAATTGAGGGCCTTAAAGAAAGGGTCACCAATCTTTCCTCAGCGCTTGGACCCATCACGAAAAATGAGAAACTGGTGATCGGCACCGTGATCTTCATCGTTATTCTCATGGGGCTTCAATCTTTCGTGCCGGCGCTGAAGGGCCAAGACAGGGCCAGTCTCATGCTCCTTTCCACCATCTTTTTCTTTTTAACCGGTGTGCTGACGGTAAAGGAACTCGAAGACATTCCCTGGAACATCATCCTTCTTTTCAGCGGTGCCATGAGCATCGGCTTTTGCCTCTGGAAAACTGGCGCTGCCCAGTGGATGGCTGTGAACTGGCTCGTTTTGTTTCAAAATGCCCACTGGATGGTCTTTGTGATGGGAATCGCGTTCTTTGTTCTCACGATGACAAACTTCATCATGAATGTGGCGGCTATTGCGATTTCACTTCCCGTCTCACTCGTCATCGCTCCCTACCTTGGGGTTGCACCGGATGTCATTCTTTACGCATCATTGGTTACCGCCGGTATGCCCTTTGTGCTTCTCATCGGTGCGGCGCCGAATGCCATTGCCTATGAGTCGAAACAGTTTACAACCGGAGAGTTTTTTAAGCATGGCATTGGGATGAGTATTATTCTGTTGGCTTTTCTTGCCATCATGATCGTAACGATCTGGCCGATTATGGGAATGCCGATCTTGACAAAATAGCCGGATGGAACCATCCCCAGGTATCCCCCCTGCCTTCCTTGGCGGCGGAACGCGTTTGGGGCAGGGAGGGGAGCGGAGGCCTAAGACGGCCGATTGAAAAACAACTTTTGCAAAAGGATCTGCTGAAATACCGGGATAGAATAAAAATGGAAATCATGTTTAAGCTTTATTTAACACAAAAAATATAGGGAGAGGGAGGATTTCTCATGTTGCGAACCTTTGTAATGTTAGTCGATGATGAAGTGGGTTTTGTGGATGCCATGGCCAAGCGTCTCAACAAGAGAGACCTTGAAATTCTAACCGCGTACAGCGGTCATGAAGCGTTGCAGAAACTAGGAGCAAGCGATAAAGTGGATGTCATCATCCTGGATGTCAAAATGCCCGTGATGGATGGGATTGAAACACTCCGGGAAATTAAAAAGGCCCATCCCCTGATCGAGGTGATCATGCTGACCGGCCACGCTACTGTCGAAACCGGTATTGCAGGGATGAAACTCGGCGCCTTTGATTACCTCGTTAAGCCCTGTGATATCGACCAGATCATGGTAAAGGTTCAGCAAGCCAAGAGAAAGAAAAGCGCACACGAAGAGAAGATCACCCAGGCCAGAATCAACGAAATTACATTGCGGCATGATGGAGGATAATCACTTGGCAGTGAACCCTTAGAGAGGCATTCCATTCGGTATTCAGCATCTGTTTAATGTACTTTCAACCTCCGGAAGATGGTTATGAAAAAACTTAAAAAACTGATCGATCGCATCATCAACCAGTTGAATATCAATCTTCGGCGCCTGAACTTTAATGCGGAACCGTATCTGAAACAAAGCCTGGCGTTAACGCAGCTTCTTAAATTTTATGGTTTTTACGGCATTACTTCCCAGCATCCGATTCTCTTCCATTTCAGTAATTCGAATGTCGCAGGCAGCTATTTCCTCGGCAAGTGCAAAGTGGATAACTCTATTCTATACAAAAGTGATATCCGGGGGGATGAACTGAAAGCAAAGGGAACTACCTTCCACTTTCAGGGCAAAGACCTGCCCATAGAGGAAGACGAGGTCATCTGGATCAAGGGAAGCTTTCTCATCAAAACCCTCGTACACAGCTATTCACATGATCCGGAAAAACTGGAATTGTTCCTTATTAAACATACGGGGGCAAGTTCGTATTGCAATATCCATGGGTCCCCCCTGGAGGGATGCTTTTTGAAACCCTTTGCTACCGTCGATCTGACAAGCCTTTATAATTGCATTGTCGGCCGGTTTGCCTATGTCCAGACCGGGTATATGGCCAATGAAG
>CAZKHU010000213.1:0-2890 GCA_964552725.1 uncultured Syntrophus sp. | reverse complement strand
AGATTAATAGACGGAAGGGGGCGCAGGTGTGAAGTCCATGTCTTAAGGGGTTTGGAGGTGGGTAAGATGAGGATTTTGTTGGTAGAGGACAACTCTGATCATAGAGAGCTGATGCGCCTTGCCCTGACCGGACACGATTCTACGTGGGAGGTGGAGTCGGTGGCGTCTGGGGAGGAGGCGCTTCGCCTTCTATTGGGGGGCGAGGCGTTCGACCTTGTGTTTTTAGATTACAGCCTGCCGGGGCGGGATGGGTTGGAGGTGTTAGAGGAGATTCGGCGAGGTGAAGCTCCGCCCCAGGTGGTGGTGGTGACGGGCCGTGGGGACGAGCAGGTGGCGGTGAAAGCGATGAAGTGTGGGGCCCACGACTACGTGATCAAGGGAGAGGGCTATCTGCAGCGGGCGCCGGTGGTTGCCCATCGGGCCGTGGAGACCCACCAGTTGTCTGTGAAGCGCAAGCAGGCGGAGGCGGCATTGAGGATTTCCCGTTTGCAGTTACGGGCGCTTGCCGCGCGACTGCAACAGATACGCGAAGAAGAGAGGCTCGTGATTGCGCGGGAAATTCATGACGAAATGGGAGGGGGGCTTACCGGGTTGAAGATGGACCTCTCATGGCTGTCACACAAGATGGGCGACGCAGACCTGGGTGAAGCGCGCGTTGCCTTGATGGACAAGATTCATACATCGAATGCGTTGATAGATCACATGATCCACGTAGTACGCCGTATATCCACGGATTTGCGGCCATCCGTTCTGGACGATTTAGGGCTGATAGCCGCTCTGGAGTGGCAGTTGTCGGAATTTACGAGTCGCACTGAAATTCCGCATGAGTTCGCCACAGCCTTCGAATATGTTAACATTAAAGAGGACACAGCCGTTGCCGTGTTTCGCATCTTTCAGGAAGCGCTCACGAACGTGGCGCGACACTCCCGGGCAACAAAGGTTGCCGTCGTTTTACGAGAGGGTGAGAGGAGTCTTTTCGGGGATGAAAATCTTGTTCTTGAGATCAGGGACAACGGCAGGGGAATCACAGAGGAGGAAATTCTGAATTCGGAATCCCTCGGTCTGCTTGGCATGAAAGAACGTGTTCTGGCTTTTGGAGGAGAGCTCTCAATTCGTGGCGAGCCAGGTGGCGGGACCGCCCTGGTCCTGAAAATACCCCGAAAGCAGGGAGAACAGTCATGATCAGAGTTTATTTCGCTTGCCGATTTGGATAAAATTGTATATGCTGCCGTCAAATTACGGCGTAAAGTGACGGCATGGTGTACATATGATGCTCAACAGAATATTCAAAGCCCCGGAACAAAGTTTCTTTCTTTTGGGACCTCGAGGGACTGGCAAGAGTACGTGGCTCCGAGCTACTTTTCCGAATGCCTATGTTATTGACCTGTTATCTGAGGAGACCTACCAGAGGCTTCTGGCGAATCCCGGTCACTTCGCAAGCGAATTGCGTTCAGTTAAAACCGGCCGGTGGGTGATTGTGGACGAGGTGCAGCGGCTGCCGAACCTTCTTAATGAAGTGCACCGTTTTATTGAAGAAAAACGGTTGCATTTCGTCCTGTGCGGGTCGAGCGCCCGCAAGCTGAAGCGCGCTGGTGTCAACCTGCTTGCAGGGCGTGCACTCCACCGATCCATGCATCCCTTTGTACCGGAAGAGATTGGCGACAAATTTGAACTGGAAGAGGCTCTTCACTACGGGTTGCTCCCAATTGTCTGGGACTCGACCGCCAAAGTAGAGACACTTTCCGCATATGCACAGCTCTACCTGAAAGAAGAGATCCAGGCAGAGGCGCTTGTCCGAAATTTACCCGGGTTTGCCCGTTTTCTGCCTCTGGCAGCCCTTTTCCACGGCCGAGCTATCAATGTGAGTAACATTGCGAGCGAAGCCGGGGTGGCCAGGACTACAGCAGCAGGGTATCTCGACATCCTTGAAGAGACTCTTCTGTGTTTCCGGCTGCCAGCCTATGAAGCGAGGCTGCGTGTAAGGGAACGGAAACTGCCCAAATGGTACTGGTGCGATCCCGGTGTTGTGCGCGTTATGAAGCGAACGACCGCCCCGCCTGCGCCTGAGGAAAGGGGCGCATTGTTTGAAGGAATGGTAGCGCAGTTAATAAGAGCATACAAGGACTACCGTTTCATCTGCGACGAAATGTATTACTGGGCGCCATCGGGCCGGTCTGAGATCGAAATTGATTTCCTGCTTATCCGGGGGGCGAACCTTATGGCAGTCGAGGCAAAATCCGGCGCAACATTCAGAGATGACTGGTGCAAGGGGCTGCGTGCTGTTGCGCAGCTCGAAGGGCTGCAACGTCGCATTGTCGTTTACCCTGACGGACCGGTGATGAAAACGCAAGACGGTATTGACGTCCTACCCTTTCGTCGCTTTGCCGAAGAACTGGCTTCCGATGCTTTATGGAAGTAGAGGTGAGAGGGATAGACAGATGGAAGGCACTCACATAAAATAGCGAGGCACCAAAAGATCATAGTCATGATTGAGAAGGACTGGGAAGAAGGCCTTGTATGATCAAAGTTATAATCGTCGATGACCATCCGGTGGTTCGGCGCGGCCTGAAGCAGATTATCGAAGATGAACCGGATATGGAAGTCGTTGGGGAAGCAAAAAATGCCGGGGAATGTTTTTCGCTTGTTCGAAAGACGGGCTGCGCTCTAATTGTCCTGGATATCAATCTGCCGGACAGGAGCGGTATCGATGTGCTGAATCAATTGAAATACGAGAAACCGAACCTCCCGATTCTCATTCTGAGCGTTAATCCGGAAGACCAGTACGCTTTGCGGCTTATCAAAGCAGGCGCCTCAGGATATCTTATGAAAGAGTGTGCCCTGACAGAACTCGTGAATGCCATCAGAAAAGTGAGTTCGGGGGGCAAGTATG
>CAZKHU010000212.1:0-2908 GCA_964552725.1 uncultured Syntrophus sp. | reverse complement strand
CGAAAGTACTGACCATGGAATACATCCATGGCATCAAGATATCCGAACTGGAACAGCCCATAGAATACATGCATGGCATGAGGATATCCGAACTGGAACAACTGCGGGCGATCGTGATAGACCGTAAGACCATCGCCCTCAATGCAGCAGAATTTATCCTCAAAGAGGTCTTTCAGTTTCATTGCTTCCTTGCCGACCCCCATCCGGGAAATATCCTTATCCTTGAAAATAACGTGATCGCACCCGTGGACTTCGGCATGGTAGGGATGCTCGATGAGGAAATCGTTCACCAGTTGGGCGTTTTGTTCACGGCTATCCTGAAAAAGGATGCCAATATGCTGGCAAATTTTCTCCTGAGTGTTAGCCTGGCGCCGGAACCAATAAATCGAAGGGCCTTCAGGGCGGAACTGGCGGATTTTCTTGAACGCTACTATGAACTCCCTTTGCAGCAGTTAATCATCAAGTCAATTCTCGACGATCTTATCGGTTTTGCCCGCCGTTACAGGCTGCGGTTTCCTCCGGAGTTGGGCATGATGGCAAAGGCGCTCGTGATGAATCAAGATGTGGGGACGATGCTCTATCCTGGATTTAATTATTTTTCTCTGGGTCAAATTCCCCATCACTTGCGATGAAGAAAAGAGCGCTACTGATCCACCAAGAAACCGCCCTGCTTGAGGCGGGGGATATTCATTGAACTTGTCATCCTATGAATCAGCAAGCCTGAAGGAGTACGGAATGCGGCAAGGAGGAATGTGGAAATGATTCACCAGCGGCGCAAGGGTGAAGTGGGATCGCTTCCCGAGGGGCTATACCTGTTCAAGCAGGAGGAGACGATGTGGCCGGCCTCGGCAAACGTCCTGCTCATTCCCGACGGCGACGGCGTCACCCTGGTAGACGTGGGCTGCGGGCGGGAAGAGGTCTACCTGCGGCTGAAGGAGTTCCTGCGTTCCCGCGGTTTCAGAATAGAGGACGTGCATACCGTGGTCCTCACCCACGCCCACCCCGACCACATGGGGGCTATGCGCTATCTGCTGGAGGAGGCGAGCCCGCGTATCTATCTCCACCCCTTAGAGATACCTCTGGCCGCCGAGCCTTCGCGCCTAAACCATACCTTTGACATGGCTTTACCTTTCCGCTACGGAATGGCCTCCATCCCCCGGGAGCAGGCGGACATCATCGCGTACTTCCACGGCTTTTGCCCCATGGCCGGGGTGGAGGTCACCCACCCATTGCTGCCCGGAGAAACCATCGCCCTGGGTGAATTTTCTTTTGAAGTGATCCTCACTCCTGGACATGCCCCCGGCTTGGTCTCCCTTTTCGAGCGAAGGACGGGGCTGCTCTTTTCTGCCGATGCCGTGGGCGAGGTGGTGACGTGGTACACCCCCTCCTCGGGCGGACTCATCGCTTTCCTGGAGGGCTTGGAAAGGCTGTCACTGCTCCCGGCCCGCTTGCTCATCCCCTCTCATGGCGGCCCCAGCCCGTGTCCCCGCGAGGAGATCGAGCGCACGCGCCGCCACCTCATCAAGCGCGAGGAGAGGATCGTCAGGGAATTGGCTGCTGGCCCCCTTTCCTTTCCCGTGCTGGCTGGCAGGGTGTTCAGGGACCCCCTCATTTCCTTCTTTCCCGGACCCCAGATCATCCAATGCCACCTGGACAAGTTACAGGCGGAAGGCAGGGTCAGACTGGGCGGCGAGGAGGAGGGCTGGCCGGTAGATTTTTGCTCGAATGGCGGATGATCGATATTTATCAGCGTCGACTGGTATTCGGCTTTCGTGGTTCGACATGAGGAAGGAAATCTACGGGGATTGGTGGAATATCGGGTAACGGCTTGAAAGACATGAAAAATGAGGATTGATATTTTAAACATTCTTGTCTCTTTTTCGTTCTTTTCCATTCTTGGATGGATGCTGGAGGTCTCCTATCGTTCTTTGCGCGACAAGCGGTTTGTCAACCCCGGACTCTTAAAAGGACCGTATCTCATCCTTTACGGCACGGGCGCCTTGATACTCATGGGGGTGTTTCCCCTATTGCATGAATCCCATTTGATTACTAAAGCACTCGCCTATTGTGCGATCACGACCGGACTCGAACTGATCTCGGGATTTATTGCACAATACTTTTTTCATGTACGCCTTTGGGACTATTCGGATCAGCGTTTTCATTATAAAGGCTATATCTGTCTTAAGTTTTCAATTTACTGGATATTGCCGGTGTTCGCTTTTGAATATCTTATATTTCCTCAATATCAAGGCCTTCTCAATCAGCTTTCACCCGTTGTTAAAGGTATCTTTGCGGCGGTGACGCTTTCAATCATGCTTGTGGATTTCCTGACGGTCTCTATCAGACGTTTTCTCAGCATGACGCCGGAAGAGAAGACCATAGTGGAGACGCAATTCATAAACACGGCAAGGCCGCTGCTTGATGATCCAAGGGTTGCAAAACTTTCAAGGTATGAACATCACAGGGGAAAGAGCAGATTGGAGCACGTAAAGGAGGTGGCGTACATAAGTTTTCTCTGGGGCAACCGCCTTTCTCTGGACAGAGAGGCGATAACCCGGGGCGCGTTGCTGCACGATTTCTTCTTCTATGACTGGCTGCATGAAGGTCCAAGACTCCACGGTTTCAGGCACCCGGATATCGCCCTGAGGAATGCGCGCGAAATAACCCGCCTCTCAAGAAAAGAAGAAGACATTATCAAAAAACACATGTGGCCGCTGACAGTTGTGCCGCCGCGTTACAAGGAGTCGTTCATCGTTTCAACGGTGGATACATTTTGTTCTGCGCGAGATTATTTGGGTGTGAGGGGACATGACAAAACCGTGAAGGCTGCCGATGCTTGCGTTAGTCCAGAATCAGGGGACAAGCAGAGATGACAAAAAATGCGGGCAATCTCTGTTTCGCCGGGATT
>CAZKHU010000211.1:0-2923 GCA_964552725.1 uncultured Syntrophus sp. | reverse complement strand
CCAATACGGCGGCACGCGCCACATCCTTGTCATAAACCAGCGTGCGACGGTTGGCGCCCTTCCCCAAAGGGATGAAGCGACCCCGCGCCAGAGACCGCACAAGCCGTTGGTAATTTCCCTTGATCCGTTATTAGGGACAGAGCCCCTATTCTTTTGCCGCCTCTTGCTGGATGAGATCTGCCGCTTCCTCGTTTTTCCCGGTGTAGCGACGGCCCGGAGGAAGGGTTGTAAATCTTCGGCAGAGAAGCGCCTCCAGCCGCTTGACGAAACCATCTTCCCCGCAGGGACGGCCTGTCTTGGTTGACTCGAACATCCTCGTCTGAGCCTCCGTATCCGGAGCTTCATTCAGGTATTCCTTCCAGTCCCGCACCGTTTCGTCAAGAAAACAACGACCATAGAGAACGCCATCGGCAATTCCGCTTACATGGCTCTTCGCGCTTGACCACGGGTAATCAAGCGCAGTGGCGATGAGGCCCGCCCGCACCGGATTCAGCTCCACATACCGCACCGCCGCGTAAACATGGCGCTCATCCAGCGCGCAGGAGTAAAACCGGCCCTGCCAGAGATGTCCTACGGCGTTGGCCTTATGATTAAAATACTGGGAGTAGAGCATATGGACGGTTCTGAAGACGCTCGCCAGGGAGTCCTCGGCGCCGGGAACGCCGACGATGTGGACATGGTTCGGCATGAGGCAGTAGGCCCAGATTTCAAGATTGTGCCGCCGGGAATAATGGATGAGCAATTCCAGATAACGGGCATAATCCTCCGCCGCGGCGAAGACGGTCTGCCGGTAATTGCCCCGCTGGGTGATATGGTGGGGGTAACCTACTGCTATAGCACGTGATATTCTCGGCATCGATCAAGTTTAGGTTGTACGGAATGACGTGTCAACAAACAATAGGGGCTCTGTCCCTAATTAAACCGCTATCTCCAGTAATATCTTATCGTACACCACGTGGGGCGCAATTTCCTTGCTGGTCGCCTTTTTTGTATCGATAAGTCCCGCCTGTTCCAAAAACCGGACATCAACGGCAACGTTCTTGATATCACGTTGAAGAATTCTGGCCAGATGATTTATCGAAGAAGGATGCTCCGTTTTAATCGCGTGGAGAAGCTCCAGCCTTTTCTGAGTCAATGCCTTGCGAAACGCCTGGATATTCGTAAAGTACACGCCCCGTTCATGCTTCACTTTCTCGCCGGATTCAATAGACCCTGCGGCATCCGCAAATTCGTTCAGCAGTGTTTCCGCATCCTTTATGCCGATCTTCACTTTTCGGACTTTCATCTTTTCCTCCTGTTATATGAAACTATATCCCCGTAAAAATCCTTTATAAGCTGCTCGGTTCCTGTAAAGAGATATGGCTTGGTTCTACACCCGTAATGCCGATGATCGCCCTTTTGTTCCGCATTGTCGTACCCGATCACCCGTTGCGCGTTTGCTACATAAACAAGTGAATATTTATACCCATGCGGTTTATCCGAAGATTTCTCAACCTCCCATAATTTAATCTCAATAGTATTGCCAAGCTCGTCTATCACCTTGTTATGAATTATAAGTTTAGCTTTCATGTGGGTACGTTATACCAATGATACACAGATTGTCAATTTTTAATTGCTTCTGCCCTCTGGTCCTCCCATTGCTTCCTCGCCCGCGCCGTCAGGGTAATCGGCAGTAATCGGACAGAATGCTGTCATGTCTCTTTTTCATTACAGTTCAGCTCGCTTCTCGCCACATTGCAGATACATCCGTTCCGTGAGGGAGAGGTTTTCATAGACGGGCCGGTGGGTGTGGCCGGCAATGATCGTAGTAATTAGGGACTGAGCCCCATTTTCCGTCCCTTTGGAAAATGGGGCTCTGTCCCTAATTACCCAGTTATAAGCACCGGTTAAACCCCTGAAGCTCTCGTTGATCTTCCTCCAGATGCTCCAGAGTTTCGTACTCACCGGCCCACTTGATGAATTTCAAATCATCTCCTAACCGTCCTTCCATGAACTGCCGATAAAAGTTGCTGCTGTCCATCCCCGCTTCTTTTTCAAGGAACTCCAGTTTCCTCTTTGTTTTGGAAATCCCAAAAGATATGATTCTCAACTGATTTTCGATGCCTATTTTGATAAAGCTCTGTATATGATCAGTAGCCTGCCCTTGAATATTGACTTGCGGCATTTCACTTCACCTCCTCTGATTTTGTGTATGTCTTTTGACATGAAATATACGCTGATATTGCTGGATGGTCAAGTTGAAGTAGGGGCACGCCACGGTGATTTTGTTCTCTACGCAAGCAACTGATTTCACGTAAGTGGGTAAAAAAGAAAGTCTAATAATCCCGTCCTATTGCGTGCAGAACAAATTTACCCTGAGGGGCACGCAGCACTCAGCACTTATTTTCACTCAGCACTTGTCTTTCGATAGCCAGTGTCCGCCCCGCGCCTTCTGCTGCATAGCCCCACTTGATGAGGGTGAAGGCAGGCTTCCCATCTTTCCCCGGCGTGATCTCAAGGCCCGTGATGCAGCGGGGATGAACGCAGGAGCCGGTATTGTAATAGGCACGATCGGAATGAATAAAAGGGGACGGTTCTATTTTTCCCAAAAGAAAAATAGAACCGTCCCCTTTTATTCATTTTTCGTCGTCATAAAATATCCCCCTTCAGAAACTTCTCTCTGTAAAATTCCCAGTTTTCATCTATATCTTCATCGGCAATGGTCATGGAATCCTCAAAACCAATGGATAGATTGATCTTTTTGCACTTTCCTTGAATATCATAGCAATCTTTATGCGCGTATCCGTGGAAGGTGTCGTAACGCAGGACCACTTTCCAAAAACCCCTTGTTTTAACCTCCAACTGAACAACGAACTTTATAATCTTGCCGTTATCGGTGACGTGATAATGCCGCTTTCTCGCGTCAATATCAAGCAAAATAAGG
>CAZKHU010000210.1:0-2962 GCA_964552725.1 uncultured Syntrophus sp. | reverse complement strand
TCCCGCTCAGAATCGTTGCGGGAATGACAAGAATGGGGAGTTTTGCAATTGGCTCCTTTGTTAAAGGGGATTCAGTGAAGAGCCTTGCCCCTCGATCTGCGCGTTTTGCCATTGTTCTTATTTTGCGGCGTCCTGTATGTTCTCCCCCGCCTTTTCGATCTGCTCTCCGGCTTTTTCTATCGTCTTATCGACTTTCTTGCCGGCTTTCTCAAGCGGGCCCTCTTTCGTACAGCCGGATGCCCCGACTATCAGGACGAGCATCACCAACGCTGTGATGATCCCTTTGGCAAATTTCTTCATGGGCGTATTCCTTTCATGGTGAGGCTGGTGAATTCAAAATGAAAGTAGTCGAAAGGACGCAAGCAGGTATAGCCGGGTTTTCCCGGGAGCCCGTAGGCCATGGAGAAGTCCGCGGTCGCCTCGTTGCGCCTGATGGCGCTCGATGCGCCCTGGTCATTGCTGGACGGGTACGAGGTCTCCCCGCCCTCTTGATGGGCAAAGGCCTGGTTCCTGACGGAGATCACCCCGCCCGCAAGGAGCAACGCGATAATCGCATTGCTCCTTTTTCTCGGACGTTCCATGGCTTCGCCTTGTTCCCCATCCACCAGAGGCAATGAACTAAAAAGGGATACGATTGCATACGGAACGTAATCGAATTCCGTATACAATCGGTTTGAAAGACGCCACTCCTTATAACCTGTGGGGATTAAAAGGAACGCCTTCGCTTTATAAATCTCAATAAAGAATAACGAGCGCCTATTTCACGACCAGATTATTCTTTACTGATTTTACACCCTTGACGCTACTTGTGATTGAAGCCGCTTTATCGACGGCCTTTTGAGAATTCACAAAACCGCTCAGTTGTACGGTCCCCTGGTACGTTTCTACACTGATCTGAAATGACTTGAGGAAATCATCCTGAGCAAGCAGAGATTTTACCTTGGTCGTGATAACCGAGTCGTCAACGAATTCACCGGCGCTTTCATGGGTGCGTGTCGAGGCACAGCCGGCAAAGGTGACGATCAGCATCATAAGCACTAAACAGTACATAACGATATTTCTCTTTTTCATAACGGTTACTCCTCCTATAAAATTGATTGTTAAACGGTTCATTACGAGACATTTTATCCTGACAGTAAAGTAAGCTCAGGCAAAACATTTCCGGTTCTGCCGGCGCTTTAATCAAAGGTAATAGCAAGGGGCCTGCCAATACCGGATAAAAACGAGAATTTATCTTTAACTTGGAGAATCGGGGTGTTAGGTCGCGGGGATCAAGCGGCAGAGAAGGATGAGTAAACCCGTTGGCCTCAATATTTGGTGGATCCTCAATATATGGAGGGATAGTCCGCCGAAATGCGGGCAGTTCCTTCCCCTATTCAACGATGCACTCTGCCGCCCTGCTGAATCAGCCACGCGATGATGGCAATCAAAAACGGTATATGTATAAAATAACCGACGGCGTCGCCGGCCCTGATTCGGTCCTTTCTGGCCAGAAGTTATCGCGTACCGTGTTCCACCGGTTCCAGTCATAACCGGTGGAACCTCCCCTGAAGACACCTGTCTCCGGTTCGCGAGGATACATGGAGTGGCAATCAGGGTGCTTCGATTGCTCCTATTGGATGATTATCTCAAAAAGAAGCATCATTTTAGTCTTTGCCGCTACCGAGTAAAGCTCTTTCGGCGCTGCTTCATAAGCGGCAGGATGTGTCTCACCATAGCCGATGGTGGAAAGCCTGTCCGGTGCAATAATGCCTTCGTTAATGAGGTATGCATGGACAGCATTTGCCCTTCTTTCGCTTAACTCCTGGTTATAAGATTCGGCGCCGGGTGCAGAGGTATAGCAGGCAATGCGGATTCTGGCATTCGTGTTATCTTTCAGCATCTGGAGATTTCTTTTCAGGATTGTCTGCGTCTCCGGCTTAAGGGTTTCCTTGCCGATATCAAAATGTACGTCCTCAAAAGCAAGAATCATGATCTTCGGCGCAGCCGCGGCAGCCATCATTTTCTCTTCGGCCGTTGGTTCAGCCGCCACGATGACGACCGTCTCCACAACCCTTGGCTCGTACTTCAAGCTAACGACCGGCTCTTTAGCCATGGGGGCAAGTGGGGCTATCACGATGGGTCTATAACGCGAAAAAGACCAGTTCGTCCCGTCTGGCGATTCCAGGACAGTGCCGTCAGTAGCGACTACAATAAATTTCTTCCCCGCATACGCGGCGGCCCCGAGGAAACTTGTCGAGCCAGACCTTTCAGTAGTCCAGTTCCGGGCATCCGGCGACGACACGATCGTCCCGTAGGCGCCCACGGCCACGTATTTCCCGTTGCCATAGGCAGCGGCGGTTAAATGTTCCGTTGTTCCAGAATAACGCTCGGTCCATGTTGCCCCGTCGTCCATGGAGGTCAGAATTCTTCCTTCCGCTCCGACGGCTACAAATGCGCCCTTCGCATAAGTGAGGCCGTTGAGATGGCTGGTATGTTGCGAGGTCTTGCGCGCCCAGTAGATACCGTCCGGAGAGTTGAAGATGGCCCCCCTCTCGCCAATGGCGACGAAAATATCTTTACCATAGGCGAGGCTCCGCAAGGCATAGGGAGTCAAGTTCGCCCGCTTGGTCCATGTCGCTCCGTCCGGAGACGTGGTGACCGTGCCTGCGCTGCCGACTGCAACAAAAATCCCTTTCCCAAATCTGACGGCCCAGAGGTCGCTGGTGACGTTGGAATTCCGGACGGTCCATTTTGAGCCGTCCTTGAGACCGGTCACAATCGTACCGCGACCGCCCACGGCCACATACATTTCATTCCCGTATTCCAGATCGGCAAGGGCCACGTCAGTCCCGGAATTCCTGACAGTCCAGTTATCACCGTCAGTCGAAGTCAGGATAGCGCCCCTGCCATACGTGATAGCGTAACCCTCATCGGCTGCTTGAGCTCTGGTAACGCCTGGCCCAGCAAAAAATGTAAAAAA
>CAZKHU010000209.1:0-2986 GCA_964552725.1 uncultured Syntrophus sp. | reverse complement strand
CGGATAATTGGCCTTCAGGATACTTTCGAAGAAGCGGTTTATGCCGTTTCCTTCTTTTTGAAACCTGTTGTGGATGGTCTTGTAAATAATCAACCCGTACCTTCCATATGGAGAGCACCCGGTCCATGGCAATAAGAGCAATCGTCGGGATATTGCCTTTCAAATCGATCAATAACTTTTTATTGCTTTTATCCATTGCTTTCTATAACTTACATTATCCCCCCGTCAAAACGTTGGGACAGTAGTATTTGGAGCTGTATTTTTTATAAGGGAGCCAGGGATCATGGAAGAGAAAATCGTTGGAATGAACGAGGGCGTAAGTTATAAAATTTTGGGGTTGTCGAACACCAGGGAAATGTTTCAGAGGGCATTTGCCGGGAAGTATGCCGTCCCCGCTTATAACTTTAACAATATGGAACAGCTCCAGGCCATCATTACCGCTTGTGCGCAAACCGCATCCCCCGTCATTTTACAGGTTTCCAGCGGCGCCCGGAACTACGCGGATCAGACCCTTTTACGGTATATGGCGCAAGGCGCCGTCGCCCTTGCCCGCAAGATGGGAAGCCCGATCCCGATCGCGCTGCATCTTGATCATGGCGATAGTTTTGAATTGGCTCAATCCTGTATCGACAGCGGATTTTCATCCGTCATGATCGACGGATCACATCTTCCTTTTGAAGAGAATATTGCATTGGCAAAGCAGGTCGTTGAATACGCGCATCCACGTGATGTATCGGTGGAAGCTGAGCTGGGTGTTCTTGCCGGAATCGAAGATGAGGTTTCCCACGCACAGTCCCATTACACAAATCCCGACGATGTTGAAGAATTTGCCCGCAGGACGGGCGTTGACAGCCTGGCGATCTCGATCGGAACCAGTCATGGCGCGTTCAAGTTCAAGACTCAAGACTGCACCCGGAACGCAGACGGAATCCTGGTTTCCCCTTCGCTTCGTTTTGATATTCTTGAAGCAATTGAAAAACGCATTCCCGGATTCCCCATTGTTCTGCATGGCGCATCCTCGGTTGTTCCCAAGTATGTCGATATGATCAATCAATACGGCGGCAGGCTGGAAGCGGCGATCGGAATTCCCGAAGAACAGCTTCGCCGCGCCGCCGAAAGCGCCGTGTGCAAGATCAACATCGACAGCGACGGCCGACTGGCAATGACGGCGGCGATCCGCAAAGTCTTTGCTGAGGCCCCGGGTGAATTTGATCCGCGGAAATATCTCGGGCCGGCTCGCGCCGATCTTCTCTGAATTGACCTCTCCCGATGAGCAAAAGCGGATCGATTTCCACATCGCTCCCCTTCCCCCGGCCCAAGGTGACCCGGCGCTGCTCCGTCAGGTCTGGATAAACTTGTTGTCCAACGCCGTCAAGTTTTCTAAAAAAAAGAAGCGGGCCGTTATTGACGTGAGCGCAGAGGAGAAGGACGGCATCATTGAATACAGGGTCCAGGACAACGGAGCGGGCTTCGATATGCGCTACGCAAACAAACTTTTCGGCGTCTTCCAGCGTCTGCACGGCGCCAGGGAGTTCGAGGGCACGGGCGTGGGTCTGGCCATTGCTCAGCGCATCGTGAAGCGTCACGGGGGACGCATCTGGGCTGAGGGTGAACCGGAGAAAGGCGCGACGTTTTATTTTACCTTGTCAAGAGGGACGTAAATACAGATCAATTAGATGTCATTGACGTTTTAAAGGCAGGACAGTCTTGGCTTATCTAAGGGAAAGGGAGCAGACATGGAAAATTCAGAGATCGTGGATATTTTGCTGGTGGAAGACAACCCGCACGACGCGGAGCTGACGATTCGGGCGATCAGGAAGCGCAACATCTTGAATCCTTTTCACGTGATGGAAGACGGCGCGGAAGCCCTGGATTTCCTCTTCTGCCGCGGCGCCTATCAGGAACGGGATTGTTTAAAACTTCCCAAAGTTATTCTTCTGGATCTGAAGCTTCCGAAGCTGAACGGGCTTGAGGTGCTCAAGGCGGTCAAATCGGATGAACGGACGCGCACCATTCCGGTTGTGGTTGTCACCTCTTCCCGGGAGGACCCGGACATCAAAACGGCCTACGCGCTTGGTGCAAACAGTTATGTCGTCAAACCCGTGGATTTCGGCGCCTTCCTTGAGGCCATGAGCAGCCTGGGCCTCTACTGGCTGCTGGTGAACCAGCCGCCAACGTAAAAAATAGACTGAAAAGGGATAACGACATGAGCGATGTGATGCATATTTTGATTGTTGAAGACATGCCCACCGACGCCGAGTTGTGCGAACGGGAAGTCAGACAAGTGCTGCCCATAAGTGAATTTCGGTGCGTTGAGACGGAAGAAGACTTTCTGAATGCCCTGGATGCTTTTCAGCCTGATCTCATTCTTTCCGACTACAGCATGCCCCGGTTCGACGGCATGACGGCGCTGCTTCTGGCCCGCGCGAGGACGCCCGAAACACCCTTTGTCATCCTGACCGGGTCCATGAACGAGGAGACGGCGGTGGCCTGCATGAAGGCCGGGGCCTGGGATTACGTCATCAAGGAACACATTCGGCGTTTGGGCTCGGCGGTGCTTGTCGCCCTTGAGCAGAAGAAGGTGCGCGAAGAACGCAGGATGACGGCGGCAGCGTTACAGGAGAGCGAAGAGCGGATGAGAGATCTTGTTTTCAGCATCGCCGATTGGGTTTGGGAGGTGGACAGAAATTGCGTTTATACCTACAGCTCTCAGCAAGGCTCAGACCTTTTGGGCGTATCTTCTGAAGACATTATCGGAAAGACACCATTCGATTTCATGCCTCCGGATGAAGCTAAGAAAGTAAGGGCAATATTTTCAGAAATCATGGCCAATAAAGCGGTCATCAAGGATCTGGAGAATTGGAATATCAGGAAGAGCGGCGAAAAAATCTGTCTCCTTACCAATGGTTTGCCCGTACTGGACAAAGAAGGAAATCTCAAGGGCTACCGCGGCGTAGATAAAAACATCACCGAGCGAAAGAAGATT
>CAZKHU010000208.1:0-2995 GCA_964552725.1 uncultured Syntrophus sp. | reverse complement strand
TTTTGCGATACTGGGGCATCCACTATTCATCACCTCATCAGATTCTTTCCCTCACGCAAGCGCAAGGATCTAAAACAAAATATAATTACCACCGAGGTAATTGCAAAACCATTTGTCATTCCCGAAAGCGAAGCTTAATGTTCATAATGTCTCTATCGGGAATATGGTTTTTCAAGCAGTTAGAACCAGATTCCCGCTCAGAATCGTTGCGGGAATGACAAGAATGGGGAGTTTTGCAATTACCTCCACCTATTTTAATTCTTATCCCTCTTCGACAGACGCTCAACAGTGTCTGCTATCTTCTCAAGGCCGAATTTGACTATCAGCGCTTCAACGCCTATTTCCATATCCTCTGCCGCTGCCCCTTCCTCGACTTCCTCTTCGCGCTCTTCGTAAACCAGGGCCTCATTGATGCACCACTGAACGCACAAGGGTTCCTCCTGGGGCGGATCGGACTCGCACATATCGCATTTCAGCGGAAGACCGGAGTCCGGTTCCTTGAAAAGCGACCGGGAGGGGCACGAAGCCCGGCAGAAGTCGCACTCGCCGTATTCCTTTCCGTCAATTACATATTTGTCTCTCCCCATGCATTCGGCTGAGGCATATTCACCTGCGTAAACAGGAACATATATGTCCTTGAGTGGATCGCGTATCACCCGTATCCGTGATCTTTCCGGATTGTTGCTGCTGTATTGCGGGTTCGCGTGAAAGGCGGAGCAGATCATCTCACAGGCCCGGCAGCCATTGCACTTATCAACGACGACCTTGATTGTCTTGATTTTCTTCTTAACCTTCATTTTGTATGATCCCTCTTCGTTCCAAATCCTCGCCGACGAAATCCATCGCCAACTCATGTAAAGACTCTTTAGTGGGAATCCCTTGACTATTCCACCCCTTGAATTTGTAATACTCATCCCGGAGCTGCTCTTCAAGCTCGGGAAATCTCTTCTTCCAATGGTCTTCAGGCGGCTTTTCGTCGGCCCTTCTCAGGCCTCTTCTGATATTGATCGCCCGCAGCAAGGTACGGTTCCTCCTGGCTATTTGCGTCAGCTTCGCCTCGTCAATATCGATCCCGGTCGCCGCGGAGATGAAAAGCGGGTAATTGTGCAGATGATAGGGAGGTTTCAGTGGAAATGACGACAAACCGGCGCATACCCCGAGGGCGTCATCGATGTAGTGCATCTTCTCCATCCAGTCGACAATTTCACAGGACATCTCAACCGTCGGGTAATAGGGATTCGATTTTTCTCCGCGCGGCTCCCAGTCCAGAAAATATTGTTTGAATTTTTCGTCAGGAACCTGGAACCAATCCTTTACGAACTCTTCCCGAGCCTCCCTCGTGTCAAAAGGCGCCTGGGGGAACTGCCCTTCAATCTGGGTAATGCCAATCTTTTCGCCGGTCGAATACATCAGAAAATAAATGGGATTCAGCATGCCCAGTTTGAGCGGCAACTGCTCATGTTTCTTGATATTATTGTGGGCATAGGCCTCTGCGCCCTTGCCAATCTGCTGGGCCGCCCAATAGGTGCCATTGGCCAGAATATCGCCAATCCCCTCGCGCCGGACAATTTTCTCCAGCAGCCAGTAAAATCGCTCCTGGTTGTCGGCCGGAAATCCGGGCATATCCTGATCAGTCAAAATCCCGGCTTCATAAAGTTCAACGGCGAAGGCCATGGTCTGCGGGGCGGAAAATGCGTCCACTCCGTATTCCGTGGCTCGCTGCGCAATCTGGAAGCCAAACTCCAAATCGGCCATGGCTCCCATTGTGTAGGTAAGTTTGGAGTAGCATTTCATCATATAGACCGGGGTATTCGGAACGGAAATTGTCGCCCCGCATTTCATCGGGCAGTTATAACAACTGATCAGCCGCATCCGGGCGTTTTCCTGCGTTTCCCGCCATGTTTTTTCCACTTCCTCTGTCCAGAAGCCCTTTCTCCGATGGCGGGCATTGCCCCAGGCGAAGTTTTCCGTATGCCACGACTCATCATGGATTGCCATTTCCTGCGGCGAGCCGAGGCCGGATAAAATGGCCGGCACCCCGGGAACAGGACTGGTTGCGCGGAACTGGATATATTTCAGCACGTCGTTGGCAAGACCCATCAATTTGGCAGGATCGGCAATATAGATGTCCTTTGTTCCCCGCACAACTATCGCCTTTAAACCTTTGTCGCCCATAACGGCGCCGACTCCGCCCCGGCTGGCGCTGGAGCGGCCCTGCTCGATGGAGGCATAATAAACCCTGTTTTCACCGGCCAAACCGATGGAGGCCACCTGGGCTTTCGGTTCTTTCAACTCCTGCCTGATAAGCTCCGCCGTTTCGCCTGCGCCTTTCCCCTGCAAATGAGAGGCGTCGCGTATTTCCACCTTGTCGTTGTTTATCCACAGATAAACCAGTTTTGGGGACCTGCCGCGAATGACGATTTTGTCATACCCGGCGTACTTCAATTCCGGGGCGAAAAACCCGCCCATCATGGAAAAAGCCATTAACCTGGTTTGGGGAGAAAAGGTGGAAACAATGGTGCGATTGGCGCCGGGGGCCGGGGTGCCGCATAAAAGACCAGTGCCGAAGATCAGCAGGTTTTCCGGAGAAAAGGGGTCAGCATCGGCGGGAACCCTGTCCCATAAGAGCCTGGCATTGGTGCCCAGACCTCCCAAATGAAGTTCCGTCAATCCCGGATCGGTTTCGACCCTGTCAACGCTGCCCCGAGATAGATCAACCTCCAAATTAAATCCTGTCTCTGCGTACCTCATTTTCTTCCCCTTCTGAATTATCTGAATTTATAACGCATTCTCCGCTTGATATTTGATTGCGCCGATCAATAAAAAAGGCATCCCGGAGATGCCGGATAAATTTTGAAAGCACTCGGATGCTGTAGTGTTTTTAATTAAAAACAGTCGGGAGGTTCGCAAGCCTTCGGCAAGACCCCCCATAAGCAAAACAAACCATCATCAAATAATTCCCCGCCGCGTCTTTCGAACAGATTTCCTTGAGCCT
>CAZKHU010000207.1:0-3023 GCA_964552725.1 uncultured Syntrophus sp. | reverse complement strand
CCCGCTCAGAATCGTTGCGGGAATGACAATAATGGGGAGTTTTGCAATTGTCTCGATTGATCGGCATGCGTCCGGCCGGTTAGTCAGCGGAGCTCTTCCAGCGCCGCCCTGAATCCCTCCATAGCCCCCAAAATTGTTGAATCTTCAACGCAGTAGGCGATCCGAACGTGTCCGGGACCGTAGAAACCGCTTCCGGGAACAACGAGTATTCTTTTTGCGCTGAGTATTTCGGCAAAACGGACATCGTCCGCAAGCGGCGTTTTCAGGAACAGATAGAAAGCGCCTTCCGGCTTTCGCAATTCGTATCCTGCCGAAGAAAGGCCGTCGCAGAGGAGATCCCGCTTGCGCCTGTAGGACTCCACGTCAACCCTGACGCCTTCCAGCCCGGCAATAATCCGTTGCATAAGGGCAGGGGCATTGACAAAACCGAGAATCCTGTTGCAAAGGACCAATCCGCCGACAACCTCTTTAAGATCATCCATTGCCGGGTTTACCGCGATATAGCCGATCCTCTCCCCGGGGATGGAAAGACTCTTCGAATAGGAGGTGGCAATAAAGCTCGCAGGATAAGCGCGCAGGATACTCGGCGGAATGTTTCCGTCATAAACTATCTCCCGGTAGGGCTCGTCCGAAATGAGAAATATTTCACGGTTATACTTCACCTTACTCTGGTTAAGAATCTCTGCCAGCATCCGGATGGAAGCCTCATCATAGATCTTCCCTGTGGGATTGTTGGGTGAGTTTAGTAAAATGGCCCTTGTTTTTTCATTTATCGCAGCGCGAATCGCATCGATATCCAGAGAAAAATCATCACGGGTAGGCACAGCGCGCAGAGCACCGCCGGCGTTGTCGACATAAAAACGGTATTCCACAAAAAACGGCGCCGGGCTGATAACCTCATCACCCGGATCAAGAATCGTTTTCAGAATGACGTTCAGAGCCCCGCCGGCGCCGCAGGTCATTATGATCTCATCTTCAGAAAGATTGACGCCCTGCGCTGAGTTAAGTCCCTTCGCAACAGCGGCGCGCGCCTCGGGATAACCGGCATTCTGCATATACTTGTGCATTCCCGAACCTTCCGACAAGGCGACATCGCGCAGTCTTTTTCTGAAATCCTCAGGCGGCTCGAGATTCGGATTGCCCAGGCTGAAATCGAAGACGTTCTCGGCCCCATATTCCTTTTTCAGACGAACCCCGTCCTCGAACATCTTTCTGATAAACGACCCCGCTGTCATAAAGCCCTGTATTTTCCTTGCTACAGTCATTTTCTTTACCTTTCAAATAGTTATGGACACTGGTAAAATACCCGAAAATCGGGAAAGCAAATTCATGGAATTCAACACATACAGCACATTGCGGATCTCCTTGTACATCACTTTATCATTTCCCGCAATATACCCCCGAGGCATATAGAAAGGATAATCCCCGGAGATAGCCCCAAGCGCAGCCCCCAAGCGTGCCGGATTCCATCTCACTAAGTTTTTATGCTGTCAAGGGAAATGTATCTGATATAATGGATGATATTTGTTATATACCCTGAAAATAAAGTGTGTTAGGGTAAACCAGGCAATGAAAAGAGGTATTCCCCCTTAACAATCCTCAGGAGGCAGCCATGATTGTCCAGGACATACTGATACCGATTGACGGCTCCGAACACGCCAGGGTTGCCGTATCATACGGCGTCTATCTCGCCCAAAAGATAAAAGCCAACCTGACTGGCCTTCACGTGATTGATCTCCGGCTGCTCCACGGTCCGGTCTTTACGGATGTTTCCGGTTCAGGGCTCCCGGCATATGAAGAGTTTATACCGGCTATTGAAAACAGTCTCAATGCCAGCGCCGAAACAGTCCTCCAGCATTTCCGGCAACAATGCGAAGCGGGAGGAGTTCATCAGCAGACAAAAAAAATAACAGGGATCATTGACGATGTAATAATTGAAGAGGGACAGGGCCGGTGCGACTGGATACTTCTTGCCCAGCGCGGAGAGCATTTTCATATTGACGGAGGGGCGATCCTCGGCTCGACAACGCAATCCGTGGTGCGGCGCTCCGGGAAACCTGTTTTTGTGACGCCGGGACAATACCGTGAGATAAAAAACATGGCCGTGGCCTATGACGGCAGCGCTCCCGCCCAGAAGGCCTTGAATCTGGCGGCGGAGCTGTCTAAATTAACCGAATGGCCTCTTACAGTCACTATCATCGCCAATAATCATAAATGGGGTGTGGAAACTTCAAAAAAGGCGGATGATTATCTCTCCCCCTTTCCGATTAAGCACAAAACCATTGTTTTGCAGGGAAACGAGGAGCGGGAATTGCTCAAATTAACCGGAGAAGGAGTCGCAGATCTGCTGGTCATGGGCGCCTACGGTCACAATATGCTCAGGGAACTGGTGGTGGGATCGATAACGTCTTTGATTATAAGAAAAAGCGGCATACCGGTACTTCTGACCCGCTGAAAACCGGCCATCGCAGAGGTCAGCGCTGCACCTTACGACTGCCTTTGCGGACGGAAAAGCCAAAACCGCCAACGCGACGTCCCAATTCGAAATACTGTCCGTGAACAAAGGCCAGCAGACCGCTTTTCTCTATATGGAATTTTCCCCTGCCGTCAATCAGGTCAGTAGAGACCTGCACAACCGCAACCTCCGCTATAAACATTGTATGCGACCCGAGTTCCACCGATTTTTTCACTATGCATTCAATATTGATCGGACACTCACAGACGATGGGCGCATGCACCTTCAAAGCTTTCAGGGGAGTTAAACCGGCGCCGGCAAATTTATCTTCTTCCCGCCCGGAAACCACCCCGCACCAATCTACAGCTCTGGCAAGCCTCAGTGTGGGCACGTTGACTACGAATTCGCCTACAGCCTGGATAATCTGATAGGAGTGCCTTTCAGGACGGATGGAAATTGACAGCATCGGCGGGTCGCTGTTGACATTCCCGGCCCAGGCGACAGTTATCAGATTGTAAGCGATCACAGGGGGTAGCCCGCTCAATTATTTTTAATCGGGTAAAGATTT
>CAZKHU010000206.1:0-3080 GCA_964552725.1 uncultured Syntrophus sp. | reverse complement strand
AAAATTCTTCTTCTGACGGTAATCAAGGTCGTGAGGCGAGAAGGGGTGGTTCACTGAAAAACAACCTGGTGAAGGTTTTTGGTCGGTAGCTCCAGACTGCGGAGATATCTCCGAAGGAATGGTTTGGGTTGCTGTAATACGTAAAGGCGCACCTGTTTTAGCCACGGATGGGTGCCAAATACGCCATTGCCCTAATGAATGGCTCCGTGGCTTTGGAGGCGGGATCGTCGTTGTTTCTCGGCGCAACTACTTTTTAGTTGCTTTTTTGTCTCAGTTTTTGATAGGCTTTAAGTGATGAACACCGGGCAGAAAAAAACCTTAGCACTGATCTTTAAGAAGCCGACACGTGCCGACCTTCGATATGATGACGTAACATCGCTTCTTATCGCCGCCGGCGCCAGTATCCAGGAAGGTCGGGGCTCGCGGGTGCGGTTTGGACGGGGTGCGTACAGCGTTCATCTCCATGCACCGCATCCGAAAAAGGTTCTACCAAATATTCAGTCGAATTAGTCAGGGATTTTCTGATACAAATTGGAGTAAAACCATGAAGAATACCATGAAATATAAGGGTTATTCGGGCAGCGTCGCCTTTGACGCAGAGGACAGAATTTTTCACGGGCGTGTTTTAGGCGTCTCTTCCGCCCTGATTGGTTTCGAAGGCGCAACCGTCGCCGATCTGGAGAAGGATTTTCAGAACGCTGTTGATGATTATCTGGCAATGTGTGCGGAACAGGGGAAAGAACCGGAGAAACCGTTCAAGGGATCATTCAATATCCGGCTCTCCCCGGATCTCCATCAAAGTCTCGTCTTGAATGCGGCGAATCAGAAAATGACCCTCAATGCCTACATCAAAACGGTCCTCGAACAGGTCGTAACGGCCGATCATTAGAAATTAGGGACTGTAAAAGACATCAAACCGATAAAATCTGGTCATATAAAGATCATGGAAAGAGCTTTGACGCGGTGTATCACCGGGAGCATCCACCCGGCTTTCGCTGGTTGCATGAATCCTTTGGGACGAACTGGCGGATGACGGAGATGCAGGCGGCGATCGGCCGGGTGCAGCTTCGGAAGCTTCCGCAATGGTTGGCTTTGCGAAGGAGAAACGCGGCCGTTCTCACGGACGGTTTTTCACGAATCCCCGGCCTGCGCCTGACCATTCCGCCGCCGGAGATTGAACACGCCTACTACAAATACTATGTCTTTGTCGAACCGGAAGCCCTGAAATCAGATTGGTCCAGGGATAGAATCATGACTGCACTCATGGCCGAAGGCATCCCCTGTGGTTCGGGAAGTTGCAGCGAAATCTAGAAGGTCATCACGCATGAGCTGAAGGCCGACAGTCGCGACATCGTTTTTTCCGACTGTCATCGGGGGGCGGGGCGGGGGGGAATTATACGAGGGACAGCGTATTATAGGCGGGATGATCTGATATGAGTTCAATCACAAAATTCAAGAATTTGAAGGATCTGCTCGTTGAGTTGCGCGGTCAAAGTGTTTTGCTCGATAGCAATGTTGCTGAGCTTTATGAAATTGAGACAAAACGGATCAATGAGCACCCCCGGTCGCCGCTGGCGGGCCTGTATAGGAAAGTAACTTGCCTATGTGGAGCGAATGATTTCATATACTTCCGGTTAAGTTACTTGGAAGTAGTAGATTTTCAAGGTCTCGATTTTTCGTTGACGTTTCGTTAAATTATCATTTATAATAAGTTTATGAAATACAACGAACTGACCACCGTCGTTAAAAGTCCCCTGTTTTCCCGAACCGACCTGGCTTTGTCGGGGTATCACATCCTTGACTATCAGCTCAGCCTCTGGGTGAAAAAGGGGTATCTGATCCGTCTGAAAAACGGACTCTACGCCTTCAGCCGGGAGACAGACAAGGTGCGGGCGGAAAGCGTCGCATTTTTACTTTGTCAGCCCAGCTATCTGAGCATCGAGAGCGCCCTGGCCTGGTACGGCTTCATTCCGGAAATCGTGTACGCCTATACCAGCGTCACCGCCAGGGTCACCCGGACCTTCGATAATCACTGGGGCCGTTTCATTTACCGGCATGTCAGGAGCGACCTTTTCTGGGGCTATGTGGAGAGGAAGACGGAGCAAGGTCCGTACCTGATGGCGGAGCCTGAAAAGGCCCTGCTCGATTACTTTTACCTCAATCTGGCCCGGATCAATACGGAAGACGATTTTGACAGCATCCGTCTGAACGAAGAAGAGATGAGCAAGACCCTTGATAAAGATAAATTCGTCAGATATTTAAAGGCGTTCGGGGTGAAGAAGATGGAAAAGTGGGTGGGGCGATGCTTACCGTAGCGCAGATATCAGGATATTTTCCCCTGCCTTTGCGACAGAGAAATCCACGGGGCATGCTGGTGGAATATCTCCAGCATGAATTGCTCGATTCGCTGTACAAAAATGAGGCCGCAAGACGGTTGAGTTTCATTGGCGGTACGGCGATTCGCATCCTTCATGACAGTCCCCGCTTCTCGGAGGATCTGGATTTTGACAATTTCGGGTTGACTTTCTCCCAGTTCGAGGAGCTGCTCAAGACGGTCTGCCGGGACATGGAGTATAAGGGTTTCCTGATTGAATTCCGATTCGTCGAAAAAAGCGCCTGGCGCTGCTATATCCGTTTCCCGAAGATCCTCCACGAAGCGGGATTGAGCCCGGACGCGGAGAGGAAGATTCTGATCCGCATCGACAGTGAAACGAAAGAGAAACTGTACGATCCGAAGAAGGTTTTCCTGAACAGATTCAGCGTGTACCGACAGATACTGTCCGCGCCGGCCGAGATACTGCTCGCCCAGAAGCTGTTGGCCGTTCTGTATCGGAAACCGGAGAAGGGACGGGATATTTTCGATGTTTCTTTTCTGACCGGTCTGGCTGTCGCCGATTTTGACTATATCGAAAGGACGGTAGGACTGGAGCGGCCGGAATTTCTCCGACGCTTTGCAGCGCGGCTCGGGGAGCTGGATCTGAATGCCCTGGCCCGGGATGTGGAACCGTTCCTCTTTGCTCCCGAACAGCGGCAGCGCGTCGCCGGTTTCAGAGATTTCTGGGAATAATTAGTCACTAACC
>CAZKHU010000205.1:0-3096 GCA_964552725.1 uncultured Syntrophus sp. | reverse complement strand
TCAAAAAGAGTTAATGAACTGATTGGCGCAGGAATCAACGGGAGAAAAATAATGAGTACATGCGCTTCCAGACTCGATTACATGGTTGAAAGGCTGAAAGAAAATGGGTTTCGGATCACCCCCCAGCGGATCGCCATTGTAGAAATACTGGCAAACAGTTGTGAGCATCCCGGAGTAGAGCAAATTTTTCGCGAAGTAACAAAGAAATTTCCCACAACGAGCCTTGCCACTATTTACAAAACCGTCACATTGCTCAAAGAGCTTGGGGAGATAATGGAGATGGGATTCGGTGATGAGAGCAACCGCTATGACGGGAAAAATCCACGCCCTCATCCGCACGTCATGTGTGTGAAATGCAGATCGATTACAGATCTGGATCTTTCATCGCTCAATGAAATGTCAAAGGAGCTTTCTGCGGAAACAGGCTATAAGATCGTATCACACAGGCTTGATTTCTTCGGTGTATGCCCGAATTGTCAGAAAATGGAGGGATAAAAAAAGGGGGCGAGGGTGCAAGGGGGCGAGGGTTCAAGTGAGCAACACGATGATCTCGTAATAATTTGTAACAGAGTAATAAATTTATAATATTTTTCTTCTTCGTGTTCTTCGTGACCTTCGTGGTAAAAAACATAAATATTAAAAAGCCGTTAAACATGAAAGGAGATAGATATGAGTAAGACGGAAAAGAATTTGATGGAAGCATTTGCAGGTGAATCGCAGGCCAACCGCAAGTATCTCGCATTTGCAAAACAAGCGGAAAAAGAGGGATATCCCCGTGTGGCAAGGCTCTTCAGAGCGGCAGCGGAAGCAGAAACCGTCCATGCCCACGCCCATCTCAAAACATTCGGAGGAATAAAGAGCACAGCAGAGAACCTGAAAGAGGCCATAGCCGGCGAAACGCATGAATTTAAATCGATGTATCCGGAAATGATCAAAACCGCGGAAGCGGAGGGCGACAAAGGGGCTGTCCGGACATTTACCTATGCCAATGAAGTTGAAAAGGTTCATGCATCCCTTTACAGGAACGCTCTTGATAATCTGGGGAAACAGGAACAGGCTGATTATTATGTCTGTTCCGTATGCGGATACACCTGTGAAAACGAGCCGCCCGATTCATGCCCTGTATGCAAGGCGAAATCGAAGGCATTTGTTAAAGTGAATTAGTTTTCGGATGGACACTATGCTCAACCAAACCAGCACAAGAAAGGAGAGAACCGATGAACGATAAAAAGAAGCTTACAACCAACGCGGGCGCGCCCGTGGCAGACAACCAGAACATAATGACGGCTGGCCGGCGGGGCCCAGCGCTGCTGCAGGACGTGTGGTACCTTGAAAAGCTGGGACATTTCGACCGCGAGGTGATACCGGAGCGGCGCATGCACGCCAAGGGTTCGGGGGCCTACGGCACTTTTACCGTAACTCACGACATAACCCGCTATACAAAGGCAAAGACCTTCTCAAAGGTGGGCAAGAAGACAGAGATGTTCGCGCGCTTCTCCACTGTGGCCGGCGAGCGCGGCGCGGCCGACGCCGAGCGCGATATACGCGGCTTCGCCATGAAGTTCTACACTGAGGAGGGCAACTGGGACCTGGTGGGCAACAATACCCCGGTGTTCTTCCTGCGCGATCCGCTTAAGTTCCCGGACCTGAACCACGCCGTAAAGCGCGACCCGCGCACCAACCTGCGCAGCGCGCGCAATAACTGGGATTTCTGGAGCTCCCTGCCCGAGGCGCTGCACCAGGTCACTATCACTATGAGCGACCGAGGTATCCCGTATTCCTTCCGGCACATGCACGGCTTCGGCAGCCACACCTTCAGCTTCATCAATGTGAAGAACGAAAGATACTGGGTTAAGTTCCACCTGGTAACGCAGCAGGGCGTAAAGAACCTTACCGACCAGGAAGCTGAGGCCATTGTTGCCAAGGATCGCGAGAGCAACCAGCGCGACCTCTACGAGAGCATAGAGCGTAAGGACTTCCCAAAGTGGACCATGTTCGTGCAGGTCATGCCGGAAAAAGACGCGGCTAAAATGCCTTATAACCCCTTCGACCTGACCAAGGTCTGGTTCCACAAGGATTACCCGCTGATAGAGGTGGGGGTGATGGAGCTGAACCGCAACCCGGAGAATTATTTCGCCGAAGTGGAGCAGGCGGCGTTCAACCCCGCCAATATAGTGCCCGGCATAGGTTTTTCCCCGGACAAAATGCTGCAGGGGAGGCTGTTCTCCTATGGCGATGCCCAGCGTTACAGACTCGGCGTGAACCACCACCTCATCCCGGTAAACACCTCGCGCTGCCCCTTCCACAGCTACCACCGCGACGGGGCCATGCGGGTGGACGGCAACCACGGCAGCACCCTCGGCTACGAGCCCAACAGTTACGGCGAGTGGGAGGAGCAGCCGGACTTCGCTGAGCCTCCGCTGGACCTGGAGGGTGCTGCTGGCCATTGGAACCACCGCGTGGATGAAGACTATTACTCTCAACCCGGCAAGCTTTTCCGCCTGATGAGCGCAGGGCAGCGGCAGGCTCTGTTTGCCAACACAGCGCGGGCTATGGGCGATGCACCGAAAGAGATCAAGATGCGCCACATCGGCAACTGCCTTAAGGCTGACCCGGCTTATGGCAAAGGGGTAGCCGATGCGCTCGGCATTTCGCCTGGCTAACTGCCTGAAGAAAAGCAGACCTCTGTGCCGTTGAACCGAAACAGCGAGCGCATACCCCGCTGATTGCGGCGGGGTTAGCGAGCGAATCAAAAACAGACACTATTCCCTACGGTCGAAGATTCCCCCGCAGCTTGTTGCGGGGAGCTTCAAACTTAACTGTGTCCATTATTTGTTTCCGGTTGGACACCAGTCTATATGTGAATAATTATCTTAGGTAAACCCCCGGCTCTGCCGGGGGACTCCCGAAGTTTGACAATTCCGGGAATATAAAGGAAACCTCCTATCCGTGAACCGCTCAAAGTTTACGGGTAAGGAGGTTTAAGTTGAACGACAGTCGGAGTTTAAGTCATACTTTATGGGAATGCAAGTATCATGTTGTATGGATACCGAAATATCGAAGAAAAGCCATATACGATCAATTACGTAAGTATCT
>CAZKHU010000204.1:0-3121 GCA_964552725.1 uncultured Syntrophus sp. | reverse complement strand
CCCTTGAGAATCAATAACCGTTTCAAATTTTATGGTTTCCATCCTGTCACCTCTTCGATATTACGGGGACACATTACTTATTTCCTGTCCGGCAGAACATCAAACACCCTGTTCTTCCAATACCCCGGCTTTCTTCTGGTGTGGATAATCGCAACTACCACAACCTGATTACCCATAAACCCCCATGCCCGTGGGGCACAACGAATGATGAAAATCCCCCCTTGCCCCCCTTTAGCAAAGGGGGGATGGGGGGATTTTCATATAAACCCATACACGATCCCGAACGGAAAACGTCTCAATAGAATCCTGCGTCATTTTCCTACATACACAGGCCAACGATCGGGAAATTCATACAACGCCGCAAGAGCGTGCTCTACTTCTCGTTCAAATGCCTCCGCAATATGAGAGCCGCGCTCATGATACCAGGCATAACTCTCGATATACTCTGCTCGTGCGTCGTCATGAATAACCGGTTCATCCATTGACTCTCTCGCGGGCCTGACTTTTGACGTCATCCCAGGAATGGGTTTGTGCGGTGCCATCCGCAAGAGTTTGCTCCCTTCTGCCAATTTCGGCGAACCAGGCGGCATCGCAATCGTCCTCGGAGGTCTGGTCCAGTGTTGCCAGCAGGGCATCAACCAGTTTCGCCCGCTCGCCGTATGGCAAAACGCTTGCTTCCTTGACCAATACATCAGCGCATAATGGCATAGTCATTCTCCTTTCAGCTTTACAGAATAAGACATAATATATTCCGGGGACATAGAGCATCCTCCCTTCTCAAGCCTTCTCAAATCAGGCATCTTTCACCAAACCCGTTCCACGCCATAACGATCAAATATGATGTCGCTGCTTACGAGCGGCATCTCTTCAACCAGCGACTGGGCAATGATCAAACGGTCGAATGGATCACGATGATGGAAGGGTAAATTGACAACCCGTGCGGCGTGTGACACTGAGACGGGCAAAAGCGCAAAGTCGTTGGTAAGAAACTGTTCATCCCAGAACGCCTCGAAAGGCGCGGGGAGCGCATACTTACCAAGGCTGATCTTGATGGCGATCTCCCAAAGGCTGGCGGGACTGACAAAAATCGAGGCATCCGGACCCGAAATATTCTCTCGCGCCCTGCCGCTCAAACGATGATCGTCGAGAAGAAACCAGAGAATGGCCTGCGTGTCCAGTAAGAGTTTCATGGCATGTATGCCTTGAAATCATTCAGATGTTCGTCATCTTCGGAAAGTACCTTGAGTATTCCCCTGGCACTTCCGGGTAGCCGTCCTTTTTTCCGTGTTAACTCCTGCGCCTGCAGCAAAACAACCAGCCGGGCATGTTTACCGTAGGCATGGCGAAACTCCTCCGGGAGATGAATAGCCCCTTGCGAATCAATAACCGTTTCAAATTTTATGGTTTCCATCCTGTCACCTCTTAATTTCTAATCTCAGATGGTTATGGTCAATCATCATGTGCCCAACACCTCTGTGGCTCACATGTCAGATGATTTTGACCCGGTTATTTTTGCGATCACTTCATCGGGCAGAGGCACTTTTTGACGAACAAAATCGAAGATTTTCTCTGCCTGCTTTGTGGCAACCGCCACTTCCTGGGCTTCAGGTTCCATGATCATATCCGGATACAGGGTTCAGGATTCATAAGGCTTCATATAGGATGGTGCCCTCCTTCTTTATTTTATGGCAAAGCGTGGAGACATCTTGGGAAAGCTCTTCAAACTCCTGTTTTGTATGGACGATAATGTCTTCGTTGATTTTTAAACCGCGCAAGGCCCGGACGCCCCTGACGGAACGTCTGTAGGGCTTTTCCTTTGACCGATCGACAACGACCAGCACATCCAGGTCGCTCTCCTCATTGGCCTGCCCCCAAGCATGGGAGCCGTAGAGATAAATCGCAGATGGATGGTATGTCTTCACCAATATGTCTTTCAATGTGTCTATTGTCTGCGACTTGGTCACTGTCAAACCTCCATCCGTGTATCTCTTCCATTTCGAAATCTACATCAATCGGATTGATGTGTCTATTGTTTCTTGCAGCAAGAAGTGGGTAATCATGAGAAAGTCTTTCGTTTTTTCAACAGAGCCTTATCCGTATTATGGATATGGCTTCCACCAACTTCAGTTCATCGGGTCCCAGTCCTGTGGCCGTGCCACGCCGCTGGACCGGCTCCCATTCGGGAGTCACTTCGGCGCGCCGAAGTGACTAATAAACATTATATTATTAACGATACTCCGACAAGGCCGCTCATTTTCATGCCAAATTTTGGCTCGGATTTGTCGCCGCGGCGAGGGCCTCCTCCAAGGTGTTCTTCAGGGCGGCCAAGGTCTCCATGATCATGTCTCGATCCTCCGTTGAAAATTCCGGAAGGTCCAGCGCGGCGATCTTCATCTGTGTTGCGCCGAGGTTGTTGACCAGGGTCTCCGCCTTGGTGCGCTTCGCGCCCGGGGTCTTCTTGACGCCGGCTTGGGCCTGTTGTTTCCGGTACAACTGGAATTGGGTCACCATGCTCCGTTGCTGCTTGTTCCGGGCGATGGCGACCAGCAATTTTTTCGGGACGGTGGGGTCCTGGCGGCATTCGTCCCGGATCGCCTGGGGGAGCTTGTTGAGGGAGAGGGCCTCCGAGATGGTGACGGGGGATTTGCCGATGATGCGGGCCAGATCCTCCTGCATGTAAGGATGAGCGTCCATGAGGCGCTTCAGGGCCTCGGCCTCCTCGATCGGGTTCAGATCCTGGCGGATGAGGTTCTCCACCAGCGCGATTTCGGCGTGGTTGTCGCCGTCGATGAAGACGGCGGGGACGGAAGCAAGGCCCGCCTTGCGCGCCGCGGCGCAACGCCTCTCTCCGGCGACGACGTACGCAAGGCCGGTCTGCGGGTCCTGACGGCAGACGATCGGCTCGATGATCCCGACCTGGCCGACGGAGGCGGTCAATTCTTCGAGTGCTTGGGGGTCCAGGTATTTCCGGGGCTGCGTCGGGTCGGGCTGAAGCTCGGCCAGCGGCACGGTGTGGAGTTGATTTGGGGCATACGTCGTCATGAAAAGTTCCTCCTTCCTGATGACACAGGCCAACAGGCGGCGCGTGATCTCCCTGCGGTCGGTCAGCGGCGGTCCGCAC
>CAZKHU010000203.1:0-3146 GCA_964552725.1 uncultured Syntrophus sp. | reverse complement strand
ACAGAATAAATAAAAATTTTTTATTCATCTCGTCTCCTTATTTCTCTGCCGAACGTCATGCATAACTGGCTGGCAAAGGAGCGTAGCGGATTTGCCAGTCCGATTTGATGCGGTTGTTAGGAAAAATTAAGCACATTTCGATATCTTATTCTATGTTCGAGTCTCGCTTTGAGAAACACCTCTCAATCGAAGAATACCGGTATCAGCGGCAAATAACCCTGCCAAAATACCCATACCAGCAACTCCAGTTGGGCAAGCGGGTTGTCCGCAGCATGGACAATTTGATGTGCTGATGAACAGGCCGAAATATGCGGCCCATGGCAGCAGAAACCGATTCATCACTCCTGATAAGTGTCTGATGCGATGGTGAAACGACAAAGTCACCGTGTCACCCCGCTACAAGACGAACAAACACCAGATACAAAAACCTCGTGGTCTTCCACAACGAACCCATCGGGTGCTATTTCATCCTCCTTTAGGGCACAACCAGGGAGCTCAAAAGCGCGGTTGCATGCATGGCAATGGAAATGGTAGTGATGCCCCTTTCCAGTTCGTTCATACAGAGTCCCCAGTGATGGGTGGGTGACCCGTTTCAGCCACCCGTCATCGACGAGAAGCTTGAGGTTCCGATAGACCGTTGCCTGATTGAGAGACTCCACGAGCTTGCGGCCGTATGCAAGAACCTCATCCACCCCCAACGGCCTTTCGTGCTGCCTAAAGACCTTCTCTATAGCCATTCTCTGTGTTGTGTTACGCCTCACCGTCTGAACCTCCTTTTTTACGAGTATAGGCGCGTTGCGCCTTTATTGCAAGTAGTTTCTCAATAAGCTTGACAAAAACCGGCCATCTCATCTATTAATGCTAATGCTAATGCTAATGCTAATGCGAATGCATTTGCAATCCAAGTTCAAGGTCAAAAAGGAGGAAAAGATGAAACTTGTTGATTTGAGAAGAAAGTTCTTGGTGATGGTGGTGATTCTTCTGATGGTTTATAGTCTTTCGTACGCTCAAGAAGAAAAAGGTGATGAAAAGCCTTCATCATCTGAACTTCCCCAGGAAATACTTCAGCTTGAAACCGTGGTCGTGACCGGAACCGCGATTAATGATGAAAAACAAGAAATCGAAAGCCGTAAGCTTAGATCTCACAAGGTGGTTGATTTGGCGGAAATCCTCTCTGACGAATTGGTCGAAGTGCAGATGATACGAAAAAGTGGATACGGAAACGAGGTTTCTGTACGCGGTTTCGGTCAAGAAAATATAAAAGTTCTGCTAGATGGAGGGCTCCTTGAGGGAGCTTGCGGCAGCCGCAAAGACCCCTCACTTTCCCATATTAACATGCTGACAGTGCAAAAGCTGACAGTGCAACAGGGGCCCTTTGACGTCACAAAACCGGGTTGTTTGGGCGGATACGTGGACGTGATCACCAAAAAGCCGAAGCCCGGTTTCGAGGGCGAGATACTTGGAAAGATCGGAAGTTACGGTTTTCACAGTGGCGGCTTTACGACCAGCGGCGGCAGCGACAAAGTTCAGGGGCTTTTCGGGTACAACTTCTCCGAGTCCGACCAGTACGAAGACGGCTCTGGCGACAGACTTTGGGCGGTGCGCGAAGGCCTTGCCGCTTCCTACAACGCCGAAGGACGAAACTCCAAGGCGTTCCAGAAACACGACATCTGGGGCAAACTGCAGTTCACGCCGAGCGAACAGCACAAAATCCTGCTGGAGCATACCTACGGGAAGGCGGAGGACATTCTTACGCCCCGGGTCGTATTTGACACGGAAGAAGAGATCACCAACATGACCAAGGCGAGCTGGGAGATGCGCGATCTTGGCAATCTATCGAAGAAGCTCACCTTTTCCTTCTATCGCAACGAGGTGGACCACTACCCGTTCCAGGACTTCCGCGCCGTGGCCATACCCAAGAACAACAAAGTCGAGTCGGTCATCACGGGCGGCGCCATTCAGAACGTGACCGAGACGGATTTCGCTACATTGACCTATGGGGTCGATATGTACCACCGGAATTGGTGGGGCGACGTCTATAATAGCCTAACCGGCGTCAAGCTCAACGATAACCTCATCCCTTCCGTTAAAACAACAAACATTGGCGGATATATCCAAATGGACAGGACTTTCGAGAAATGGTCTTTGGGATTGGGCTTGAGGTACGATCGCTCCCAGCAGGAGGCTGATGAAGAATTGGCTTTTACAAGCACCATCACCGATGAAAATCGCCAGGTTGACCACCTTCTCGGCGGACACATCTCGGCCAAATATTTTTTAAACGAGGATGCTATGCTTTTCGGCGGCGTTGGACGCAGTTATCGAACCCCGGAATCCACTGAGCGGTACATACAGGGCAGCCCCACTTTCTTTGGGAACCCCAATCTCAAGCCCACGGCCAACACAGAGTTCGACATAGGCTTCAAGTACGAGCGCGGACGATGGATGTTCCAGGCCAAGGGGTTCTATTCCGATCTTGAAGACTATATCTACCAGGAGAACAACCTTGCCGGATTTCAAAGTTACACGAACATTGATGCCCACATCTGGGGGGGAGACATCAAGGCTGATGTCGTTCTGATGCATGGCTTTTCCCTGGAAGGCGGGCTCGCTTACCAGCGCGGACGCAAAGATAGCCACCTCGACAACAACAACGATGACGACCTCGGGCAGATAGCGCCGCTCAAGGGGCGACTGGCACTGAATTATAACAACGATAAACCGTTCGGTCAGGAGCACAGCGGGTTATTCGGAACCGTCGAGTGGGTCCATTCCGACGAAGCCAGGGATATCGACACGGATGCCGGTGAGAAGCGCCTCTCGGCTTGGGATATCATGAACCTGCGCGTGGGTCACCGATTCAAGGCCTGCACGCTGAATGTCGGCATAGACAATATTTTCAACCGGAAATACACCGTGGCGAATTCCTACGAGTGGGACGTCATTGGGGGCTCTGGCGCGAATCCTGCCATTGTCAACGAGCCAGGAAGGTTCATCTATGCAACCATTGGATATACTTGGTAGGTTTTCACAGATTTTCTATCGATCTCAACAGGCCAAGGTTTATCCAGATGATTTACACCGTTTTCCTAACGACGGAAATAACCCACGCCGCCGTTAATGAATTTAAAACGTAACTTACTCGG
>CAZKHU010000202.1:0-3154 GCA_964552725.1 uncultured Syntrophus sp. | reverse complement strand
AACCATATTCCCGATAGAGACATTCGGGAATGACAAATGGTTTTGCAATTGCCTCCCGTGAATTGATTTCTACTTTCAAGCGCATGGGAATCACCGGGGATCCCTCGGATTCCATTCTATAAATCAACGTCACGGTTCCTTCCGCCTGATTGCGACGGGCTTTCCCCAGAAAATCTCCCAATACTACCTGAATCTTGTCGATAATCGGTCCGATTCCGCCTGGTTCGATCTGAACAAGGTCGATATCCTCCGAGTAACGATACGGCAGATTCAAATGCAACTTATGCAAGGCCGTTCCTCCCCGAAAGGCCAACCTTTCTGCCAGGTATGGCTCTTGGAAGATAGCCACCAGCGCCCTGCTCATGATCAAATCCTGCTCCACCTGGGCATGCGAGATCCAGGGCGCCGAACTGCGCCAGCCAACAATTTGCGCCCACGGGATCATATATCGGCCTCAACTGTCGTATTGATCAGCAGTTGCCAGCGCTGATCTTTTTCTGCGCCCCGAATCGGCAAGGAAGGTTCCAGCCTGGCCGGCAGTGGGTTGCGTTCCCTGATCCATTCCCTCAGACCCACTATCAATTCAGAATGACCGGCTTTTTCCAGCAACCATCCCAGCCTCTGCCCATACGCCAGATTGCCGTCGGCTTTGACGGCATTAACGAGTTTTATTCGATCCATGCTTTCCCCAAGTTCCTGCAGGACGGTCAATACACGGTCCAGACCGCCGATCGCTCTGGCGTAGCGGATCAGATCGATCGCGGTTCCCTCTGGAGTTGAAACGGGAATGAAACCGGTTTGAACCTTGGTTGAAGCAACTGGAGTCGCTTCAAAGTTTATTTTTGAAAAAAAGCGGACAGACAGGGAACTGACCTGAAGCCGTCGCAAAGGGCCTGTGGTAACAACATGAAATTGCTGTGGCTGCTGATGAGCGGCGCCGTGGATGGCGGCCGCGCTTAGCAGGCCTACATAATAGGGCCGCCTCATGTGGGCCATCAAATCGGCGATAAACCATTCGGCAGGCAAGACACGGTTGGCACTGAATTCCAGAGGGACAATGATGTAGAAGCCACCGAGGATTCTCTGGATTCTTTCTTTTTTCTGCAACCGGGAAACTGCCATTTTGAAGGCGATATCCGTCATTTGCAGGCTTTTAATCGCATCCCCACGGGAGAAAAAATAGAGCCCCTGAGCCTGGCGGGCATCGACCCACTCGGCCAACTTGGCAGGAACCGGGGCATCCATCTTTGCGGTCAAGGCGAGCCTCCATTAAAGTTAATTTTCGCAGATAGTAGCGAAAGTTGCTACTTTTTGCAAACGATAACTTTTCAATTGGTGCGATTCGTGGGTTATTGCTTGCAGCGTGTATTACTCTTACGTAAGCTTCTTGAACAGTATCCTCAACATTTTTCCTTCTTGAATGCATTCCGTAAATGTTTTCTCCCAATGCCTGGGATAGAGGGTTTTCTTGTGATAACCAGTGGCTCGGATGGTCTTTTCAATGCTAACCGCCCTTTCGTCAATATCCATGAAGGCAAGAAGCTTAATGGCGGCCTGATCGCAGGTACAGAAGGTAAGTCCTTCCTTTTCCTGAATCAGGTAGGCAATGGCCTCCAGCTCCCCGGGATCAATCCCCAACCGGGCTTCTTTGGCTTCGTTTCGTACCGTTTGCAAATGCTCCACAGCGACATTCTCAACAATGGTGACTCGATCATGGATATCGATTTTGGTTTTCGTCCCGCCGCTTTTAAAGTAGGAAGCCTCAGAAAGAACGGTCTTCGTTACATGGATTTCATAACCCTTGATGATCCTGTCAAATAAGCCGAGGGTATGCAGATCTATGATGACATCGGCGTCAAGCAGCAGCAATTTTTTCATAGTTTTTTCCGGCAAACCCGGCAGCAAATAGGTAGTCATCGATCTCGGAGCGGTCGATTTCCATATATTCGGTAAACAAGCCGCGAGAGATTTTCCCTTCCATCAGACAACGGCAGGCAAGGGAAATGTACCGTTGCGGAAACTTCGCCGTCTGGCGCTCCTCATACAGCCCCCGGCGCAGGTCTCGATCCATGTTCCGAAATTCGGCATTGCCGATAATTTTTTCGACCTGGCTTTTCTTGAGTTTTTCGAGATTGACAAGCCTCCATAAAACAGCTTCCGAAGAAACGCCGAACTCTTTCGCCAGTTCGATGATATCGACCAGTTTCAGTTGCTGATTCATGACAGTTTCTCTCAAAGCGTCCAGCAGGTGCTCCTTCGGCAGGAGCAAACTTGCCGCAAAGCTGTCGGCAAATTGCTCCGGTTTCGTTTTACGCGTCCCGTCTCCGATTTCCTCGTGCGAGAATATTTTCCATGTGACGATGTAAAAGAGCTCATGGGCGAGATCGAAATTCCGCCGCCACGGCACGTCATTGGCATTGATGAGGATGCCTGCGCCAAGGGTGTCGTCAACGATACTGGCGCCGGACAAACCCGTTCCCAGGGGCAGATGAATGATTTTGAAACGAAGCGTATTCTCCAGTACGTTCGGAATGTTGCAGGCTGGACACGATCCCAGGTCGAGACGCCTGTGAATGTCTGCGGCAAGCCTGCCTGCCGCCTCGAATCCGTTTTCAGCAAAGTCATCACTGTCCAGGTTGGTGAGGATTTCTTTCCAGCGCCGCTTCAAACCAAGCATATCTTCCAGACGACTGTAATTTTCCAGAAAAGTGAGAAATTGCCGCTGCTCCTTCCGGACATCGCTGCCAGCCGTTCGCCGCCAAAGGGGAACTGGTTCCGATGGGATATCGGCTTCGAAGAAATAATCCAGGGACCTGCCGTAAAGGCGGGCCATCGAAATGAGTTCGTTCGCGCTGACGTTCCGGGTTCCCTTTTCAATGGAGGAGAGAATCTGGTAATGTTTTAAATCGAGTTTCCTCGTTGCTTCTGCCAGGGAGAAGCCGGCAGTCTCGCGCGCCGTTGCGAGCCTTTCGTGAATCTTTTTACCCTCGGTCTTTGAAGAGTTCATAACCGCCTCCCAATAATATTATCTTATGTTTATTCCCGAATTATTTTCATTTTGCATAAGATATTATTATGAAGATGTCAATATCAAATATCACGAGGCAATTGCAAAACCATTTGTCATTCCCGAAAGCGAAGCTTAATGTTCATA
>CAZKHU010000201.1:0-3184 GCA_964552725.1 uncultured Syntrophus sp. | reverse complement strand
TCCGGCCGCTTCTGGATTACATCAATGCCAACGGCAATTTACGCGAAGCCCAGGTTTTTCCATTTATGCACAACGGGAGAGTCATTGATTTCCTTGCAACTCTCCGATTTTAAAAATGTTACGCCATCTTCATATCGGAGTGAATCCGAAATAGAAGCCTTCTCTTCGTCAAAACCGCAACGACAGGCAATCTGAGATAACGAGGCGCCAACATACGCGCTCACTAAAAAAATGTAAAGAACGGCAACGGTGCAGCCAAAAATGCTAATTTTGGAGACCTGACCCCGGGACTTGTTGTCCGAATTGGTAATTAAAAGTTGGTATATGTCTTTTTTTGTCTTGTAATTTCCTTCTTCATCATTTATACATAGCCCGCTATTGGCGATTAATCACGGATAATGATATTTATAAAAGGAGGAGAAGAAAATGAAAAGAGGGTTGAAGAAGGTGTGGAGGGGGGCGATTGTCGCTCTCGCAGTGATGACAGTTATGGCGTTGCCCGCCCTTGCGGCGGGGCCGGCGCAAAAGAACCTGATCCTGGCCACGACAACCAGCACGCAGGATTCGGGGCTATTGGACGTCCTGATTCCGGTTTTTGAAAAGAAGACCGGCTATTTTGTCAAGACGATCGCCGTCGGCTCCGGCCAGGCGATGGCGATGGGGCAGAAGGGCGAGGCGGATGTGCTCCTGGTGCATTCTCCCGAGGCGGAGAAAAAGTTCATGGCGGAGGAATATGGGGTGAACCGCCTGATCGTGATGCACAACGATTTCGTTGTGGTCGGCGCGCCCGCCGATCCGGCCGGAATCAAGGGGATCAAGGGAACGCCGGATGCCTTTAAAAAGATCGCCGCAGAGGGTGCCCTGTTCTTGTCGCGGGGCGACAATTCCGGCACCGATGCCAAGGAAAAGGGCGTCTGGAAGGCTGCGGGGCTCAATCCCGCAGGGCAGAAATTCTACCAGCAGACCGGTCTGGGGATGGGGCAGACGCTGAACGTCGCAGCCGAGAAAAAGGGCTATACCCTGGCCGACCGGGGAACCTACCTTGCGATGAAGAAAAATCTGGGGCTGGAGATCCTGAAGGAGGGCGACCCGATCCTGCTGAACGTCTATCATGTGATTCAGGTCAATCCGGCGAAATGGCCAAAGGTTAATGCCGAAGGCGCCAAGGCCTTTTCCGACTTCATGGTCTCCGCGGAAACCCAGGGGATTATCAAGACCTTCGGCGTGGCAAAATACGGTGGAGCGCTTTTCTTTCCCGATGCGGGCAAGAAGGAGTAGAAGGAGCCGGGTGGAGGCGGGGCAGTATGGAACTGATTGTTGAGGGGTTAAAACAGGCGTTTTTTCTGATTTTCACGCTGGATCGGGAAGTGCTCGGAATTACGCTGCTGTCGCTCAAGGTGTCCGGATGCGCGACCCTGATCAGCATGGCCGTCGGCATCTTTGTCGGCACGACAGTGGCGCTTTCCCGGTTTCCCGGCCGGCAACTGGTCGTAAGCCTGATCAACACCGGGATGGGACTCCCGCCGGTCGTAGTCGGCCTCTTTGTGACGATCTTCCTCTGGCGGAACGGACCCTTAGGATTTCTGGACATCCTCTACACACCGACGGCGATCATCCTGGCCCAGACCGTCATTGCCGCTCCGATTGTCACGGGGATAACGCTCGCGGCCATCCAGAACCTGCCTGCGAATCTCCGCCTCCAGATCCTCGCCCTGGGCGCCACTCGCTTCCAGATGGTCTGGCTGCTGGTGAAGGAGGCGCGCCTGCCGCTTTTGGCCGCCGTAATGGCCGGCTTCGGCGGCGTCATCTCGGAGGTCGGCGCCTCCATCATGGTCGGCGGCAACATCAAGGGCTATTCCCGCGTCCTGACGACGGCGACCGTGATGGAGACGGGCCGGGGAAACTTCGAGATTGCCATCGCCCTTTCGGTAATCCTGATGCTGCTTTCCTTTTTCGTGAACGCGCTCCTCACCCGGATTCAGCAACGGGAGAGGCCGCGATGAGCTTTGCGGGAAGTCAGGATGTTTTGCTAAAAGCAGAGGATTTGCTGGTGCGCCGGGGCGGGGTGACGGTGCTCGATATCCCGGAGCTAAGCGTGGCGCAGGGACAGTTCCTTGTCCTGATCGGTCCGAACGGCGCGGGAAAATCGACATTGCTGCTGACGCTTGCGGGATTGCTCAACCCGGAGCGGGGAACGCTGCTGTTTCGCGGCGCGAGTATTGGCGAGCGGGGGTTCGACTATCGCCGCCAGATCGCCATGGTCTTTCAGGAGCCGCTTTTGTTTGATGCGACCGTCTTCGAGAACGTCGCCGCGGGGCTCAAAATTCGCGGGATGGGGGGAGCGGAAATAGGCCGGAGGGTTCCCGAATATCTCGAGCGATTCGGCATAGCGCATCTGGGTAAACGCTCCGCCCGCAAGCTCTCCGGCGGGGAGGCGCAGCGAACTAGCCTTGCCCGCGCCTTCGTTACCAGGCCACAGATCATTTTTCTCGACGAGCCCTTCTCCGCGCTTGACCCGCCGACGCGCGACGCCCTGACCGGCGATCTCGAACGGATTATCCGCGAAACGCGGACAACGGCGATTGCCTCCACCCATGACCAGACGGAGGCGCTCCGGCTGGCCGGAATGCTGGCGGTGATGGCCGGAGGCCGGATCGTGCAGAGCGGCCGGCCGGCCGAGGTGATGGATCGTCCCGTAAACGAGACCGTAGCCTCCTTTGTGGGTGTGGAAACGGTACTGAGGGGAAGGGTCGTGCGGCTTGACGACGGTGTCTTCACCGCCGCCGTGGAGGGAGGGGAAATAGAGGCGGTGGGTCATGTCCAAATGGGCGAGGAGGTGCTCTGCTGCATCCGTCCGGAGCATGTGACCATATCAACCAACGCCCGGCCCCAGGCATCGAGCGCCCGGAACGTCTTTTCCGGAACGATCCGGGCGATTACGCCGCTCGGGCTCTTCCACCGAATCCGTCTGGAATGCGGATTCGGTCTGGTTGCTTACGTGACGCGCCACTCCTTCGAAGAACTTCTGCTGGAGGAGGGGAAAAGCGTTACGGCCTCCTTCAAGGCCACTTCCGTCCACGTTATCCGCCAGGGGCCGCCGCCCGGATAGTTTTTGATTCTTCCCTTCCTGATCGTATTTTCCGACGATGCCGTTTTGCCGGAAGTTCGCATTTTCCGATCCCGA
>CAZKHU010000200.1:0-3253 GCA_964552725.1 uncultured Syntrophus sp. | reverse complement strand
AACGTATCCTGCGCACCGTCAGTGACAGCACAGATCGAGCACAAAAAGCATGGCTGGCCTATGAGGCTTATGCTCTTCCGGTCATGGAAAGTGCCTCGGCCCTCACCTCGGCCAAGATTGATCTTCTCCCGCATCAAGTGGTGCTCACCCACCGGATCGCCACAGCCTCCCCTCGCCGTTATCTGATCGCTGATGAGGTCGGACTCGGCAAGACCATAGAGACTGCGCTTATCCTTCGCGAATTGACAAGTAGAGGAGAACTGAATCGGGCGATGATGGTAGTCCCTGCCGGACTCGTTAACAACTGGCACCAGGAGCTGAACGAAGTTTTCAACCTGAATTTCGAGGTGTTTGGCTCCGAGGGAGATATCACCGACCGTAAAACAAACGCCTTCGCTAAGCATGATCGGCTCATCGCGAGCATCGACACGTTGAAACGACCGGCCCGTATTAAACGACTGCTTGCAGCGCCGCGTTGGGATTTGGTGGTTTTCGATGAAGCCCATCATCTCACCGCAAACCGTACCGGCGGTAAGGTGAGAAAAACTGAAAATTACAAGCTTGCCGAAGCCCTAAAGGACCACTCCCGCGATCTGTTATTACTCTCTGCGACACCACATCAAGGGAATCATTTCCAATTTTGGATGCTGATGCAATTGTTGAATCCAACGTTGTTCGACAGCCCAGAGGAAATGTTGGAGAACCGCCACCGTATGAATACAGTGATGTTTCGCCGAACAAAGGCCGATGCCTGCCATCCTGATGGTTCACCGCTCTTTGCTCGTCGCTGGGTGCATACCGAGTCCTTCCTTATGGGGGATGAAGAGCGAATTTTCTATGAGAAGCTGCGCGAATATCTCGAAGACGGCTTCGACCTCGCACGTCGACAAGGCAATCAAGGGAGAGCTCTCGGCTTTCTCATGGCAATTTTTCAAAAAATTGCTGCATCAAGTTTTTCAGCCGTTCGACGGACACTGAAGCGGCGGCTTCTTATGTTGACAATTCATGAAGCATTGCTCCGCGACGAGGAACTGGATATTGAGGGACGAGAGCGGCTTACAAACGAGGCACGCGACATAATCCACGATGAATTTCACATGCCCCGTGACACTATAGGCCGTAGCGAAGTGGAACGTATGTTGGCTGACCTCAAGTATCGGTTAGTTAAAAAACTTGACGAGGAGACACTTGAATACGCTTCCGACCCATATGCCAGCGAATATTCAGCCACACATGCGGAAGAAGCGGCATCTGCCGTAATTGAACTACACCTGCCGGAAGAGAGATCTCGTATCCACGACCTTCTCGAAGTTTTCCCTCAACAACGCGAAACAAAGGCCCAGAAGCTCCTTGACGGTCTTGGTACATTGTGGCGGCATAATCCAGACGAGAAAATTGTGGTATTTGCCACCTATCTCGGCACAGTAGATTTAATTGCTAGAGAAATAGAACAGACTTTCCCCGGTCAAGGTGTGGCGGTACTGCGCGGTGGAGATCATGGAACCAAATTAGCTGCGGAGCGTAAGTTTCGCCTGAAAGATGGCCCCCGTGTGCTTGTCTGTACGGCAGCCGGTCGCGAAGGAATCAACCTCCAGTTCGCCCGCATCTTGTTCAATTTCGACCTTCCATGGAATCCGATGGACGTTGAGCAACGCATCGGCCGCATTCATCGTTATGGTCAACATCACACAGCACAAGTCTACAACCTTGTATTATCAGACACCATCGAAGGACGCATCTTTCTGTTGCTTGATGACAAGTTGACCGAAATTGCACGGACTGTGGGCAAGGTAGATGACCGAGGAAATGTTGCAGAGGACCTTCGCGCCCAGATTCTCGGGCAACTCTCTGAACGACTCAATTACGACAAACTATATCAAGAGGCACTTTCCGACCCAGAACTGAAGCGAACGCAGGTGGAGTTGGAGGCTGCCCTGACGAATTCGCGAGAAGCCCGGAAGGTTGTATTTGATCTATTCCAAGATCTTAATGGATTCAGCCTTGACGATTACAAGCCATTCTCTGATATCTCGTCGAGTATGGGCCGGTTGGTTCGTTTCATCTCTGCGGCGGCGAAAGATCGACAGCAAAGATTGGTGAAAGTTGACGAGGAAACCTATGACCTCGTTATGGCAAATGACTCCCTCCGAACCAGATTTACCTTGAACCGCGACACTGCCACAAGCCAAGATGAGATCGAACTCATAGGACTCGATCACCCCATAGTACAAGAAGAGCTAGGAAAATGGCGTAGCGTCCCACCTGAGGAATTAGGAATAGCGGTGCTCGGCGATACCGAAAGCACAGTTCTCCTGTCGTTCTGGCTGGTTGAAATGAATGCTGGAAAAGGTGAGCGACGCGTTCTGGTACAGTCGATAGCAGTGAAACAAGACGGCACTCGAGTGCCATTTGTAGAACGTCAGTTTGAACGTTACCTGCAAGCACAGGCTGCAAAACCTATTCTGTCACCAGACCAACGCCTTGAACTTTTTTCTAAGGTTGTCGAACCGACGCTACAACGGGAATTAAAACACAAAGGAACAGCCAATGGCGACGGGAGCTACGCTGTGGAGTTGATTGGCTATGTTGAGATCTGCAGTCCAAGTTGACCACATTTGGTGAGGGTCCGACAACGATTCCTTCATTTTGAGTGAGACCAATAGCTCACTATGTCTAGAGATTTAAGAGACCGAAAAGGTCATTTGGCTTATTGCTTATTGTTTCAGTCAAGTATGTTGCCAACACGGGCCTATCTTGTGTACTTAAGTCCAATAACCTTTGAGAAAATGATGGCACTGAAAAAAAGCAGCCTAAGAAAAGTGCCCGATTTTACTTGACCACATCAGTATCCTGTACAGTATGAGCACAACGAATTCTGTACCAAGTCAAGCAGGCCATTGATTATCATCTGAGTTTTCATGGGCAGGATCACCGTAGCTTTCTGTGGTGCGTGGATACTGCGTGTCACGGAACGCGGAGGTAGCACCACCAGGCAAGGAAATTGTGATATTTCCAACAACCACCCTCCCCTATCGCGCCCTCCTTAACTTGTGCTTTTCAGACTGGTTCAGCCTGAAAAATACCGCCCGGAAATTCCGGGCGGTATGGGCTTACATCCCCCCAAACATCCTAGTTCACTGATGTGGTGATTTATGAGGTGATTTATGAGGCGCGGTTAATAGGGCTTCATAATCCCTACCCCCATAAAAGATGTTGAGAATGAGGACAGCCTGCGTTTCTTCATCAACAAGGA
>CAZKHU010000199.1:0-3258 GCA_964552725.1 uncultured Syntrophus sp. | reverse complement strand
CCCTCTCCTTCCCCTTCAAGGGGCTCACAACACATACTCCCTCCCCTTCAAGGGGAGGGCCGGGGTGGGGATGGGTTGGCACAGGCAATTTTCAGGAGCGGATGATATCTACCGGGTTGATCTGGATCGCCTTGAGCGAGGGGTATATCCCCGCGACGATTCCGGCGAGGGCTGAAGCGGCGAAGGAGAGAATCATCCCCGGCAGGGAGATGGTTGCCGGATAGCTTAATATCCCGGCAATTCCGATACTTGCCAGTATCCCTGCGAATATTCCTATCAGACCGCCTGTTACCGAAATGAAGGAGGATTCAAGCAGAAATTGGAGGATGATGTCGCGTTTGCGCGCTCCCACCGCTCTGCGTATCCCTATTTCTATTCGCCGCTCGTTCACGATCAGGATCATGATCGAAAGGATTCCCAGGGCGCCGATCAGAAATGACGCCGCCGCCGCGGTTCTTCCCAGAATCGTTATCATGCCCATTGCATCGTTCTTGAGGGAGTTTACATCCTTCAAATCGACAACGGTGAAATCGTCTTTGAACCCTTCTTTTATCCGGTGCCGCATCCGCAGCAGCGCCGCGACGTCCGTTTGCAGGGTCGCGATGGCCTTGTCGCTCGCTGCCTGAATATAGATCGAATTGACATATTCCTGGTTGGTAAAGGTACGCATGAAGGTTTTGAGCGGGATGAATATCTGGTTGTCCTGGTCGTTTCCGGCGATATCGGAGCCCTTGGCCGCAGTAATGCCGATGACCCGGCAGGGGACCCTCCAGATCAGAATTGTTTTTCCCACCGGATTTTCCTTGCCAAAGAGCTTTTCTGCCGTGGTCGGACCGAGTACGGCAACTTTCCGCTGGTTATTTTCATCATCAGCGGTGAGCGAGGCGCCCTCGGCAATTTCAAAATTACGGACCTCCGCGAAATTGGGGGTAACGCCGTTTACGGCGATGGCCTTCAGTACCGAGTTTCTGTAGCGGACAGGGAAAGCCTTCATCCCGGCAGGCGATACCAGGGCTGCTGCAGGCAGGGAATCGGCGATGGCCTTGCCGTCTTCCCTGGTAAGGGTGGTGGAGCGACTCGTCAGGGAAGTCCGCGGACCATGCTGATGGAACTGGCCGCTGAAGACGATGACGAGATTTTTGCCGAGATTGTCTATTTCCTGCAGCGTTTTTAACGAGAGGGAGTCGGAGAGGTTGCCGACGATAACCAGAGACAAAGTCCCGAAGAAAACCCCGAGGACGGCGAGCGCCGTCCGGAGCCGGTAGTTGCCGAGGGCGCCGAGCGCGATTTTCAGATTAAGAACGATTCTCTTCATGTTCAGCCTCGAATAGCATCGATGGGCTTCATGTTTGCCGCGCGTGACGCAGGCTGGAGGCCAAAGACAACACCGACAATCCAGGACAGGATAAGACCGATCAAGAAGGCCTTCCAGGAAAAATAGATGGGGAAATCCGCAACTTTTTGGAGAAGTTTGGCCCCGGCAAAGCCCAGCAGGAAGCCGCAACAGCCGCCCGCCGTGGTCAAAAGCAGCGCCTCGCCGAGAAACTGATACAGGATATCCCGTTTTTTTGCCCCGACCGAGCGCCGGATGCCGATCTCACCGGTGCGCTCCCGGACGGACAGATGAAAGAGATTCGCCAGGACAAAGCCCGCGACGACAAGGGAGATGATCCCGACGATGCCGACAAAGACGATCAGCGACCCGGTCAGGGCGACGAGGAATTTTATGATGTCCCTGGACGAGAATATCTGAAAATCGTTTACCTCTCCGTTGGGGATGCGATGACGCATCCGCAGGAATTCCTTAAGTTCTTCCATGCGCAGATCGATGTTTTCGAGATCCTCGAAACGCACACGCATTACCGAGACATATTTGGGTTCGTTCTGCAGCTTTTTCATGACGGTTGTAATCGGCATCACCACCCGGTTGTCAAGGTTGCCGCCGCCCATTGAGGCCCCCCTTTCCAGAAGCACTCCGACCACCTGCACAGGAATATTCCTCACCTGGATGAACTTGCCGACGGGGTTTTCATCGCCGAAAAGCTCATGCATTGTTTCGCTGCCGATCAAGGCCACGTTTGCCGCCCGCTTGAGATCTTCTTCGGTGAAATCGGATCCTTCCACAACCGGCCAGCTCCAGGCGACGCTGTAATCGCTTGTTGTTCCGGTAACCTGGGATGCGTAGTGATTTCCCAGGTACGAGACGGTTACATCGCGGAGGCTGCTCATCGGGACAACGAGGTAAGCGGTGCCGAACGAGGCGCGGATTGCGTCGGCGTCCGCGAGCGTCAGGGTTTTTACGCGCCGGGCAATCGCCCGCGACTCCTCCGAGCCGCCGACAATCAAAACTGCGTCGGGGCCGAAGACATCCACAATATCGTAGGCCTTCTGGAAAGCGCCCTCGGTTGTGGCGACAATGATCGTGATTGCCGAAATGCCGATGGCGATGCTGAGGATGCAGAAAAAACTCCGCAGTTTCAGGGCAATGACCGCTGCAAGCGACTGGGAGAGGATGTTGATGATTCTACTCATCGATGATGACACCGTCTTTTATCCGGATGATCCGCTGGGCGTTGGCGGCAATCGCCGCGTCGTGGGTCACGAGGATTACGGTTTTGCCTTTTTTGTTCATTTCGGCAAGCAGGTTCATGATTTCCGAGGCGGTTTTGCTGTCCAATTGCCCGGTCGGCTCGTCGGCAAGGATCATCTCCGGGTCGTTCATCAATGCCCGACAGAGGGCGACCCGCTGCTGTTCCCCCCCGGAGAGCCGGTTCGGACGGAAGTGCATCCGCTTTTCAAGGCCGACAAGCTGGAGAAGTTCAACGGCGCGCTTTTCGATGTGCCCTCCCCCTTTTTCCCGGTAAAGCGTCGGCAGCAGGACATTTTCCAGGACGGTCGCATAGGGGAGAAGATAGAAGCTCTGGAAAACAAAACCGATATGCGTGTTGCGGAGTTCGGAAAGATCGTCATCCTGAAGTCCCAGCACCTCTCGTCCTGCGAGCAGATAGCGTCCGGATGTCGGAACGTCGAGGCAGCCGATCAGGTTCATCAGCGTCGATTTTCCCGAACCCGACGCGCCCATGATGGCGATGAACTCCCCCTTGTCAACCGCCAGGTCGATTCCCTTCAATACTTCGATGGAGACGCTGTCGCCAAGGACGAAGGTCTTTTGGACATTTTCCATCAGGCATAATGTGGTCATGGACGGCTTCCGCTCGATCTTTTTGCCGTGCTGCTCGCCGGGACGACCGCGCTGCT
>CAZKHU010000198.1:0-3266 GCA_964552725.1 uncultured Syntrophus sp. | reverse complement strand
CTACATCAACTTCGATGACGAACGGCTGGCCGCCATCGAAGATTACGATGAAATTGTCAGCGCTGTAAACGCCGTGTACGACCAACCGCGCTATCTGTTTTTCTCACTACCGCGCTTCTCTTTCAAGGTGAAGGATCAGGCGGTACACAACAAGAAAATCTACTGCACCGACAACGGACTGGCGGTCTCGGCAGGCTTCCGTTTCCGTGAGGACAAGGGAGCGCTCTATGAAAATCTTGTAGCCATCGCTCTGAAGAAAGATGAAATCGCCGGCCGCATTTCCCTGTTCTATTGGAAGAGCCCGCAAAATGAGAAAGTGGATTTTATCATCAAAGAGGGCCCGAATGTCGTGCGACTGATCCAGGTCTGTGCGGACATCACGAATCCGAAGGCGCTGAAAAGGGAAATGCGGGCGCTGATCAAGGCTTCTCAGGAGCTGCATTGCGACGATCTCCTGCTGCTCAACAACCGCCTTGACCGGACGGAGACCTTCCGGTGGCAGGATGCCGAGCGCCCAATCCGGCTGATGCCATTGTGGCAATGGCTGGGATAAAAAGGTCAGCGCCTTCAAGGGAACAGAGGTCTGGAAGTATTGAAAATATTGTTTGTTTCCGATGTTTCGATTCAGGAAGTCATCGGCGGCGCGGAGAGGGTTTTATTGGAACAGGCAACCCGACTGGCCGAACGGGGGCATCTTGTTCACATCCTGACGCGCAGGCTTCCCCGCCACTCTGCCGACGATTCGGTCATCAAAGGGGTGACCGAATGGCGCTATCACGTATCAACTCAAAATGCAGGCAGTTTTTGGATTTCAACGCTGAAAAACGCCGGAGAACTGTTTGAGCATTTGCAGGCGGAAAATCACTATGACAGCATCAATTTTCAGCAGCCCTTTTCCGCCTATGCGGTGATCCGCTCCCGTCTGTCCAAAGAAATAAGAAAAACCTATACTTGTCACTCTCTTTCGTTTGAGGAATACCGCTCCCGGAATGCACTTCCCCCTTTTGGGGCAAAGAAGATATTTTTCTTTTTGCAGATTGCCCTGCGCCGGTGGATCGAGAAAAAGGTTTTATCGAAATCAGCTCGGATCATCGTGTTGAGCTCCTACACGGCGGAGAAGCTTGTTCGCAACTATGCGGCGCCGCGAGAGAAAATAGCTATTGTACCCGGAGGAATTGATCTTGTCCGCTTCGCGCCTACGCGTGACAAAAACGCTTCCCAAGAGCGTCTGGGCCTTCCTCCGGGAAAATTTGTGATGCTTACGGTAAGAAACCTGGTCTCTCGTATGGGACTGGAGAATCTGCTTTCGGCGATGGTCGAGGTTGTGAAAAAGTGCCCGGATTCTCTGCTTGTTATCGGCGGCACAGGGCCTCTGGCGGAAAGACTGAAGACGCAGGCGCAGGATCTGAGAATCAACGATCATCTATTATTTAAGGGATTTATTCCGGAAGATGAACTGCCTGATTATTATCGCGCAGCGGATCTATTCGTCTTGCCAACCGTTGACCTGGAGGGGTTTGGTCTGGTGACGCTTGAGGCATTGGCCTCCGGAACACCTGTCCTGGGAACTCCTGTCGGGGGAACCGAAGAAATTTTGAAACGTTTTGACTCCGATTTTTTGTTCAAGTCGCCGGCGCCGGAAGACATGGCCGAATTGATGATAAAAATCTGCAACTTGTATAAAAAGAATCCTGAAACACAAAATATGGACTCTGTACATTGTCGCAGGTTTGTCCAGGAGCACTATTCCTGGGAAAACAATGTGACAGCGACCGAGGAAATACTCGCAGGTTCATCAAGATCAATCTCCATGACAAAGGCATTCATGTCCGGGTAGTAATCTCAGGCAGCGCACCATAAAAGTAAATTGACATTACAAATTCTCGTGCTAAAGTGAAACCATGAAAGCGAAGCTTCATGTTCATAATACGGATAACCGGTACATACAGCGCAGGCTATTGAGCGCGTTGGCGGAGCATCTGGATTATCCCGAGATAACCATGCTGATCGGACCTCGTCAAGCGGGTAAAACAACCATCCTCAGGCAACTCGATGCGCAACTGCGTGCGGAGGGAAAAAAGACCCTCTGGCTCAACTTGGATGTCGAAGACGACTTCCGCCACCTCGCGTCTCAAAGCGCGCTTCTCCAGAAGCTTCACCTGGAATTGGGCAGCGACGGCGTGGTCTTTATTGACGAGATCCAGCGCAAGGAAAATGCCGGGCTGTTTCTGAAGGGTCTGTACGATCAGAATCTACCCTGGAAACTTGTGGTCTCCGGATCGGGGAGCATCGAATTGAAGGAGAAGATCGGCGAGTCGCTGGTCGGCAGAAAGCGATTATTCGAACTTACGACGATCAGCTTTGGCGAGTTCGTTGATTTTAGAACCGGCTACCGCTATGCAGGCCGGCTCAGGGAGTTTTTCCTTACCGAGTCTTCAAAAACAGGGCAGCTCTTTCAAGAATACCTCATGTACGGCGGCTATCCACGCGTTGTGCTGGCGGAAACACATCAGGAAAAACTGGCCGTCATCAATGAGATTTTTCGCAGCTATCTGGAAAAGGATATCGTTTACCTTCTTCGGGTGGAAAAAAGCGAAAGTTTCAGCAATCTCATCCGGGTAATGGCCGGTCAGACCGGAAAAATGACCAGCTATTCGGAACTTTCCGCCACACTGGGGCTCTCCCTGCCCACGGTCAAGACCTATCTCTGGTATCTGGAAAAGACCTTCATTGTCCGGAAGGTAAGCCCCTGGTTCACCAATATCAGAAAAGAGATAACCAAAGCGCCTGTTTACTATTTCTGCGATATCGGCTTGCGCAATTTTGCAGCGGGAAGCTTCGGCGGCATCCCGGACAGTGAGGCCGGATTCGTCTTTCAAAATGCGATCCACGCCCTGCTTGCGGAACGCTTTCCCCTGGCGGATACGACAATCCACTACTGGCGTACAAAGGACAAGGCCGAGGTTGACTTTATCATTCGGCGCGGGGCTGTCGTGACGCCGCTGGAGGTCAAGTACAGCGACATGAAAAAGCTGGAGGCCCAGCGTACGTACCGTGGGTTCCTTGAACGTTATCATCCCGGGCGCGGCTATATCGTCAACAAGAGTCTTAGCGGGGAGGTCATGTTAGGCGAAACGCGGGTGCGGTGCCTCCCATACTGGGAACTGATGTTCGAGGAGGCGTTTTCGATTACGGAGGTAATTCAGGGCCTTACCCCTGAGAGCCTGCAATAGATGGCTTTGTTTTAGGAAAATTGCCAATAATGT
>CAZKHU010000197.1:0-3293 GCA_964552725.1 uncultured Syntrophus sp. | reverse complement strand
CCTGGAAAAACTCGCCGGAGAGCGGGGAGACCTGCTGTTATGGAGAAAATAGGGCGCTGTCCCTAATTACCAAAACAACCGCTTCTGATTCAAGATAACCTGGGCAACCGGCGGCGTTACCAGCGTGTCTGTTTTTACCGGCGTGACGGAATAAGTTAGTTTTGCAATTGGCTCTATTTATTAAAAGACCTCTCCGGCAAAGAGGGCCTTTATGAAGTCGGCAAAAGGCAATACGGTGAGGCTGTCGAACTGGTAACTGCGCGAACCGCAATAGACGCCAAACATACGTTCCACAGTCACTCCGGCGTTATCGGCAAGGGATCGCACAGGCTTTTCCCAGGCACGATCCCATCGCTCGGCCCGTTTCACTTCGACGGCGATCACCCGGGGCAGGCTGTCCGGTCGCCGACCGGCTGTTTCAATAACAAAATCAATCTCCACCCCGGCAGGAGTCCGGTAGTAGTGCAGTGGACGATGTTTACGGCTGACTTCGTTGTAAACGCGCAACTCATGGTAGATCATTGTTTCCAGCGCCGCGCCCTGCCAGAGCCGGTCTGCCGGATCGCGCAACAAACCGGCGGCAGCGCGGGCCACCCCCGCGTCGAACCAGTAGAATTTTGGCTGAGTTGCCTCCCGTACCTTGAGACCCGGTCGCCAGGCGGGCAGAAAGCGACCAACCAGGGTGTCGCTTAAAACACCAAAGTAGTTCTCCACCGTACTCCGGGCGACAGCGGCAGCGCGGGCAATATTCTGGACATTGACAATCTGGCCGTTGATCTGACCGGCGATGGAGAGAAAACGGATAAACGGCGGAACGTTGCGGATTAAACCCTCCGCCTGCAACTCTTCCTTGAGATAGATATTTACATAAGCAGCCAGAATGTCGGCGGCGTATTGGGGGTCGTTCCATACGAAGGGAAGCATTCCCCAATTCAGCGCGAATTCGAGGTCAAACAAATCGCCCAGCTCGGCGGCAGAGAAACTTTCCATGGATAATGTCAGCGCCCGACCGGCGAGCAGGTTGGCGCCTCCCCGGCGAAGCTTGCGGGCCGACGATCCGCAAAGAGCAAAATTCCACTTCTGCAACCCCATGAGACGATGCACTTCGTCCAGCAGGGGGGGAACTTTCTGGATTTCATCGAGCACGATCCAGGCGTCTGTCGTCCGCCCGCCGATCAAAGCCTCAAGCCGATGAGGGTCGCGAGAAAGCTCGAAAAAAAGAGAGACATCGAGTAAATCGAGCCTGAAGGCGTCGGGAAGAACTTGTTGAAGCCAGGTACTCTTCCCTGTTCCTCGAGGGCCAAACAGGAAAAAGGATCGCTCCGGTATCTGGAGCAGTCTGGTTATGATATCGTCCTTGGCCATTTGCATTCCGCCTATCGTGATGTAATATTACAACGCAAATCTACACCATGCCCGTAAAATAGTCAAAGAAATAAATACGCCCCCCCGCAAAACGCTAATTTTAAAGACCTGACCCCCAAATTATTCGAGGAGGGTGCGGACGATGACAAGGGAGGCATCCCGGGCGGAGGCGGGCTGGACGGCCCACTTCACAAGCGCAAAATGCGGGCGGATGGGGTCGCCCGCATTCTGGTCAGCGGTGATCTCGATACCGGTGATGCTGCGCGGAAGCACGCAGGCGCCGGTGTTGTAGTAGGTCGCATCGGAACCGTCCTTCCGGGCGATCCCCGGCGGGCCTGCGCCGCCCTCCAGAAGCCGCCGCTCGGTCAGCGAAAGCCCCGCGAAGACCGGCCGGTGGGTGTGCCCGGCCACGACGGTCGCCGGCCGCAGCTCGTAAAAAGGGGACAGATTTGAATTTGTCCCCTTTTCTCCCCGCGCCAGCTCTGTCAGCGCCTCGTCGATCTCGTTGCAGCGCCCCGGATTTTCCGCCGCGCGCGCCGTCGGATCGCCGATATTGATGTCCTGCAAGCCCCGCCACAGATGCCTTATCACCCAGCGGGCCACCCGCGCCCGCCAGCCGTAGCAGACAGGGTCCGCCTGGTGGCCGTGGGTCAGCAGAATCCGTCCCCCCTCCCCCGCGTCGAGGAGCGCCGCCTCATAAACCTCGATCCCCGGAAAGATCGCCCGGAGCGGCCCGGCATCGTCCTGCCAGTCCAGATCGTGATTCCCCCAGATCTTGATATAGCGCGACCGGGCCGGGTCGGAATCGTGAAACTTGCCGAGCAGGTCGTAAACCGACGTGTGGGTGATGTAAATCTGCGTGAAGTCGCTGTTTTCCCAGAGTTCCTCGGCGTCGCCCAGTTCGATCAGCGTGAAGCCCTCGCGCAGGTAATGCTCCAGCGCAAATTTGTAAGTCATCGAATTGCGGGCAAATTCGTCCCCGGCCGACCCGTCCCCGCGGTGGCAGTCCGAAAAGACGATGTAGCGGCTTTCGGCAGTAAACTGAGTTTCAAATATCTTCATAAGACAACAAGGTGACACCGCAAATCAAATTTTCGCACCCCCCGGCAAAACGCTAAATTTCAAGACCCCCAAATATTCCTCATGCAACAGCCAACATCAAATGCCCAACTGGCTTGGTCGCGGGTTTAACCTTGATCTCGATATCGTAGCCTAACCGGTTCAAACAATCCATCAATTTGCGCTCAGATACGTTGGAAAAATCACCGCGAAGCAGGCCCGAGAGTTTTGGTTGAGGCAAACCCATACGGCGCCCGGCTTCCTCTTGTGACAAGCCAAGATTGCGCACAGCCTTAGTGATTTCAATCACGAGCCCAGACTTGATTTTGAGTTTGTCGGCCTCAGGCAAGTCAAGATCGGCAAATACATTCCCGGAACTCATCTCAACTTCGATACCATCAATCATTCGCTTGTTCATCCCGCATCTCCTGTGAAAATTTTTCCGCAACTTTCAGCCGTTTGCGGATGATGCCCATGTCCGGCTTCGACGTCGCGATGCCGCTCTTGCTCTTTTTCTGGAATACATGCAACACGAAAATCGCACGCTCAAACTTGACGGTGTATACTGCTCGGTACGTGCCTCCCTGGTCATTCTCAACAATCTCCAGTACACCAGCGCCCCCAAAGCCTTTAAGAACTTTGGCTGCGTCGTGCTGCTCTCCGCGCTGGGCAAAGTCCAAGGCATGGCCAAAGAACTTGCGAACAATCACGGGCAGAGCCATCAAGTCTTTTTTGCTGCTCCCCAACCATGCGAGCGGTTTCTCTTTTTTATTCGCCATGGAGCATTATACCTGAACAGATATAAAAAGCAAGCACGGATACTTTACGTTGCAACTAAAAACTGAGAACTATCCTCTCCCGGCAAAACG
>CAZKHU010000196.1:0-3310 GCA_964552725.1 uncultured Syntrophus sp. | reverse complement strand
ATTCTTATGCCGGTGGTCTGCAAAGAACGAAGCGCCGATTCCCGTCCGGAGCCCGGCCCCTTGACATAAACCTGAACGCTTCTAAGACCGTGTTCCTTCGCCTTTTTAACCGCATCTTCAGCCGCCATCTGCGCCGCAAAGGGGGTGCTTTTCCGGGAACCTTTAAAGCCCTGCATCCCTGAAGAAGACCAGGCGATCACATTGCCGCTTAAATCGGCAATGGTCACAATCGTATTGTTAAACGTCGACTGAATATGAACTATTCCCTCGGGAATATTCTTCTTTTCTTTCTTTTTACCTGTTTTCCTAACCGGCTTTGCCATTGTCCCTCCGAACAGACTTCAAGACTATTTCTTTTTTGCTGCTATCGACCTTCGCGGCCCTTTTCTGGTCCGGGCATTCGTACGGCTTTTCTGCCCTCTCACCGGGAGACCCTTGCGATGACGCAGACCCCTGTATGTGCCTATATCCATCAGTCGCTTAATCGACATGGAGACCTCTCTTCTCAGATCTCCCTCCACCTTTAAATCCTTGTCGATTATGCCGCGGATGGCGGTCAATTCCGAATCCGCCAGCATATCGGTTTTCGTGTCCGGATCAACACCCGCGCTATTGAGAATATACAGGGATTTTGCCCTTCCTATCCCATAGATATAGGTAAGCGCTATCTCCATCCTCTTGTTCTTAGGTAAATCTACGCCCGCAATTCTTGCCACGTTAAAAACCTCCTGATAACTGTCTGCCTATCCCTGACGCTGCTTATGCTTGGGATTTTCACAAATCACACGCAAAACTCCCTTTCGCTTGACTATCTTGCACTTATCGCAAATCTTCTTTACGGACGATCTTACCTTCACGGCTTTAGCTCCTTTACACGACAAGCGGCGCGCCTTTGCGCACCGGCTTCATATTTCACTTGGTCCGGTAAACTATCCTGCCGCGAGTCAGATCATACGGGGAAAGCTGAACCGTGACCTTGTCCCCCGGAAGGATTTTAATAAAATGCATCCTCATCTTTCCTGAAATATGGGCAAGCACCTTATGGCCATTCTCAAGTTCCACCCTGAACATAGCGTTGGGCAGGGGCTCGACAACCTTGCCTTCAACCTCTATCGACTCTTCCTTTGCCATAAATAATTCTTTCCTGCTGCAAGGCAGTTTTCCCGCTGCCGCCCTATCTTCGTCTGGCGATGTGCCCCTTCTTCATAAATCCCTCATACTGCCTGGTAAGCAGATGCGTTTCAATCTGACCGGCGGTATCCAGGGCGACGCCTACAACTATCAAGAGAGCAGTCCCCCCGAAATAAAAGGGGACATTGAAATAGCTGATCAGAATACTGGGGATAACGCAAATGATCGATACGTAGAAAGCGCCCCAGAATGTCAACTTGGTCATCACCTCATCGATATAATCGGAGGTCTTCTTCCCCGGTCTTATGCCCGGCACGTAACCGCCGTATTTTTTCATGTTGTCGGCCATGTCCACCGGATTGAAGGTAACCGCCGTATAAAAATAACTGAAGAAGAATATGAAAGCTACATACAGCAATTCATAAAAGAATCTCCCCGGAATCATCGCCCCGGCAACCGCTTTCATCCAGGGATGGGGAATGAAATTGGCGATAGTCGCGGGAAACATGATAATCGAGGATGCAAAGATCGGGGGTATAACCCCGGCGGTATTGACCTTCAGGGGCAGATGGGTAGACTGTCCGCCATAGACCTTCCGGCCGACCACGCGTTTCGCATACTGAACGGGAATCCGGCGCTGACCGCTTTCCACAAAAACTATCACCCCGACAATCGCCAGCATCATCACTATCAGGAAAATGATGAAAAATATTCCCATTTCACCCGAAGCGAGAAGCCGGAACGTATTGATGATGGCCTCAGGACCGCGACAGACGATACCCGCAAAAATGATAAGCGAGATGCCGTTGCCGATTCCCTTCTCGGTTATCTGCTCGCCCAGCCACATGATGAACGCGGTTCCTGCCGTTAACGTGATAACCGTCATCAGACGGAAGCCCCATCCAGTGTCGATCACTATCGAGGCGCCCGTAGGTCCGGCCATGTTCTCCAGACCTATTGCGATGCCGAACCCCTGTATCAGACTCAGCAGAACCGTGCCATATCTTGTGTACTGGGTTATCTTCCTGCGCCCGGACTCTCCCTCCTTGGAAAGCTTTTCCAGATAAGGAACCGCCACAGTCAACAGTTGGAGAATAATCGACGCACTGATATACGGCATTATTCCGAGCGCAAATACGGAAAGATTGCTCAGCGCCCCGCCGGCAAACATATCGAACAGACCAAGCAGGGAACCTTTTGCCTGTTCGAAAAATGCGGCAAGCGCGGCCGTGTCAATTCCTGGCGTCGGTACATGCGCCCCAATCCGGTAAACAGCGAGCAAAAGAAAAGTAAACAAAATTCTCTTGGAAAGCTCCGGAACCTTGGAAATATTTCCTAATCCCTCTAACAAATCAGGCTACCTCTATAATTGTTCCGCCGGCGGCTTCAATTTTCTGCTTGGCGCCCCGGCTGACCATATCAACCTTAACAGAGAGCGGATAATCTATTTCCCCGTTGCCCAAAATCTTGACTCCGTCAAAGGCGCCGGCTACCAGACCCAGGGCCTTCAGCGAATCGGAGTCAACAAGCGAACCCTGGCTGAACATTTTCAACTGTCTTATATTTACAACCGCAATCACCTTGCGCATGGGATTCTTGAATCCCCGCTTGGGAAGTCTTCTTGACAGCGGCATCTGCCCGCCCTCGAAACTGGGCCGAACGCTATGCCCCGAACGGGCGTTCTGACCTTTGGCGCCTTTTCCGGAGGTGCCTCCGTGTCCGTTGCCGTTCCCTCTTCCAACCCTTTTCCGGTTTTTGCGTGAGCCTTTCGGCGGTGTCAACGTTCCCAAATTCATTATTCATTCCCCTTGACTTCAACGGAAGCGACGAGATGCTCAATCTTTTTTATCATCCCTCTGACTTCTGGAGTATCCTGCAAGATAACGCTTTTATGCATTTTTCCCAAACCAAGGCCGCGCAGCACCTTGCGCTGCTTCTCCGGCCTGCCTATATAACTCTGAACCTGAGTGACCTTAAGCATTTTACTCACAGCTCGACCCTCTCTTCTTCAATATTCTCTGCTATTTGCCTCTTGCCGCGAGTATTTCCAGCGGCGGCCGCAACTGCACGAGCCCCTGGATCGTTGCCTTGACAAGGTTGTGGGGGTTATGGGAACCAAGACATTTTGTAAGTATGTTGTGAACGCCCGCAACCTCCAGCACGGCGCGCACAGCCCCGC
>CAZKHU010000195.1:0-3479 GCA_964552725.1 uncultured Syntrophus sp. | reverse complement strand
CATTATTGAAGAAAGGAACTTGTAACCATTTGGGTTTATTAGATAAATTAAAATCAGGGCTGACCAAGACACGAAATTCCCTGACAAAAAATCTGGATCAGCTTGTGTTCGGCAAAAGGGTTCTGGATCAGGCTCTTTTCGACGAGCTGGAGGAGTTGATGATTTCGGCGGACATGGGGCCGCAGTTTGCCTATGATTTGATTGAGGATGTCAAGCAGCGGGTCAAGCGCAAAGAGCTTGACGACGCATCGCAGATTAAAAAGGTCCTGCAGGAACGCATGATCGCGATTCTGCAGCAGATGGAAAAGCCGCTGATCATTCCAAAGAATCAGCCGTTTGTCATCATGGCCATCGGCGTCAACGGCAGCGGCAAGACGACCACCATCGGCAAAATGGCCAGTATGCTGCGCCGGGACGGCCATCAGATTTTACTGGTTGCCGCCGATACCTTCCGGGCGGCGGCCATCGAGCAGTTGGAAGTCTGGGGGACCCGCGTCGGCGCGCCCGTGATCAAGCAGAAAATGAATGCGGATCCCGCCGCCGTTGTTTTTGACGCCGCAGGCAAGATTAAAGCCGGTTTTAACGGCGTGGTCATTGTGGATACCGCCGGCCGCCTGCACACCCGGACCAATCTGATGGAGGAGCTCAAAAAGGTCAAAAGGGTTATCGGCAAAGAGTTACCCGGCGCTCCGCACGAGATCCTGCTTGTTCTGGACGCCACAACAGGCCAGAATGCCGTGATGCAGGCCAAAATGTTCAAGGAGGATATCGGCGCGACCGGCATCGTGCTGACCAAGCTGGACGGAACATCCAAGGGCGGCGTGGTGGTGCGTATTGCCGGAGAACTGGGGCTGCCCGTGCGTTTTATCGGCGTCGGCGAGGGACTGGATGATTTGCGAACCTTCGACAGCAGGGATTTTACGGCCGCCTTGTTAGATTAACCTGTCACGCATGGCGTCAATCATGAATAAAATGTTTGCCATCGGAGACATTCATGGTTGCCTGGATCAACTCCGGCGCCTCATCCGGGACATTCCGGCCGACCCGGAAAACGACACCCTCGTCTTTATCGGCGATTATATTGACCGTTCGAACGGAAGCCCGGACGTCGTCAATTACATTTTGGGGCTCAAAAAGACCTATCAAAAAATGATCTGTCTTTGCGGAAATCATGAATCCATGCTGTTGAAATATCTCGACGGCGCGGACGAAGAGATGTATTTGTTTAACGGCGGCGCGATGACGCTCAAGGACTACGGGATATCCCTTTTGGATTCCCCGCGGATCAGAAAGGCAAAAATTCCCGCGGATCATCTGCGTTTTTATGAATCGCTTTTGCCGTATTATGAAACGGATCAATTTATATTTGTTCATGCCGGTCTGCGTCCCGGGATACCGCTTGCAAGGCAGTCTGTTCAGGACATGCAGTGGATCCGGCAGGCGTTCATTGATTCCGGATATGATTTCGGGAAGCGGGTTTTGTTTGGACATACGCATTTCAGCGCGCCTCTGGTGGCCGAAAATAAGATTGGTATTGACACCGGCGCGGTTTACGGCGGCAGACTCACCTGTGCGGAGCTGCCGACTTTAAAATTTTATCAGGTGTGAACATGAAAATTATCGAATGTGTGCCGAATTTCAGCGAAGGATGCGATCAGGCCAAGATCGAATCGATTGCCGGCGTATTAAAGACGTTTCCCGCCATCCGCCTGATTGACTACAGCGGGGACAGCGATCATAACCGGAGCGTCTTCACGTTTCTGGGAAAGCCCGAAGACGTTCTGGAAGCGGCGCTGGCCGCATCGGATCAGGCGCTGAAACTGATTGACATGCGCAAGCAGACCGGCGTCCATCCGCGCCTGGGGGCTGTTGACGTGGTGCCCTTCATCCCCCTGGGGAGAACAAAAATGGAAGATGCGGTTGATCTGGCGCACCTCTTCGGGCGGCAGTTATTCGAACGATTCGGCGTGCCGGTTTATTTTTACGGCCACGCGGCGCTGATTCCCGAGCGCAGAGAGCTGGCCAACGTCCGTCGCGGCGGCTACGAGGCGCTGGCGGACAAGATGTCCAACCCCGGCGACGCGCCGGATGCCGGCAAGCCCGTCTTCAATCCGCGCGCGGGTGCAACCGCGGTCGGCGCGCGCGAACTTCTGGTGGCGTATAACATCAATTTGAATTGCGATGATTTGCGCCTGGCGCAGAAAATCGCATCGCTCATCCGGGAAAAAAGCGGCGGATTTCCGCATGTGCGCGCCATCGGCGTCATTTTAAAAAGCAGGCGTCTGGCGCAGGTTTCCATGAACCTGACCAATTGCAAGGAAACACCGCTGAAAGTGATTTATGAAAAAGTGGAAAAGCTTGCCGCCGAGCGTGGCATAGAAATTCTGGAATCGGAATTGATCGGACTGGCGCCCAAATGCGCTTTTGCCGGCACGAAGCCGCAAAAGCTGAAACTGGTAAACTTTACGAAAGACCGGCTTTTGGAAACGCATCTGAAGGATTTCAAGGACGCGGAAAGCGCCGGAGGCTGACCGTCCGCGCAAAGACTGTTAAGCATTGACGCAAATAATCAGGTCTCTTTAAATTGGAATCCTTTTTCCAGGAATAATTTAAGGCAGGCATCCACAACAGCTTCATCATAAAGAATGCCTCTTTGATTTTTTATTTCCTCCAGGGCTTTTTCAATACCCAGAGCGGCACGATAGGGACGATGTGTGGCCATGGCTTCCACCGTATCGGCTACGGCCAGAATCCGGGCCTCGATCAGAATGTCATCTCTTTTTAGTTTCTCTGGATAACCGGAACCATCAATCCTTTCGTGATGTTGATAGACCATATCCACAACAGTTGGAATAAAGTCAACCTGTTTCAATATCTTTCGGGCCACCTCCGGATGAGATTTAATCATGGCATATTCGATGTCGTTCAGTTTCATTGGTTTTGTCAAAATTTCCGAGGGAATATATATTTTCCCGATGTCGTGAATGAGGCTGCCCATGCGAATCAGGTCGATCCTTTCTTCGGATAAAACCAATTCACCGGCGATGGCGGTTGCGAGCTGGGTCACACGCCTTTGATGACCTGCCGTGTATGGGTCCCGGGATTCAACGATGATGGAGATAGCATCAATGGTGCTGCTCATGACCGATTGCAGTTTTTCGAGGCTCTTTTTCAGCTCCATTTCCGATTTTCTGATGTCGGTCATGTTTTTGAACGTCCCGACCACACCGATAAAATGACTTTCGGAATCAAAATTAGGGGCACAACTAAAGCTGAAATACCGTTCCGTACCATCCTTATGAAGCAGGGTGCCCGTTTCTTCCTTGATGGTTTGTTGATGATCCTTGACTTGCTTGAAAGATTTAATACACTTGGACACGTCTTCTTTTCTGGCAATGTCGATAAAATATTTGCCGATGATTTCCTCGGGGCGGTATCCCAGGATCGTTTCAACCGCGGGGTTAATGTAAGTAAATTCC
>CAZKHU010000194.1:0-3513 GCA_964552725.1 uncultured Syntrophus sp. | reverse complement strand
TGAGAGTGGCCTCGATAATTGAGGGGAGGCTGGCCACGGAAAATAGTGGGAGCTATGGATAATGACCGGTGCGACCGTGGGTCAAGCCGAGACGGGCAAGGATTCGAGCTATTGTTCTGAGGGAGGGCAATGGCCGGATTTCCATGGCTTCAATTTCCTGGAGTATGGCATTGACCCCGTGCGTATAGCCCCGGTTATAGCGGTCCAGCCTCACCATTGCGACGATTTCCTCGATTTCAATCTTGCTGAAAGATGTGCTATCCATATTTATTATTGTTGTCTTTCCCGATCCAGGCGGGAAACGGATATTGTTATCCTCCCCCCTGGGGTATTAATAAAGATGAACCGATCATCATAATGATGGCGGCTATGTCGTTTTGCTGCGGCGAGATTTTGAAGGTGCCGGGGTAAACAATTCAAAATAAAGTGATTCATCGAGTCGCGGCAGATTTCGCTCGGTGGCGGCAGCAAGCATTTCTGCTGCCGTATTGTTGAGGACACGCAAGTTGTTCAAGGAGTGCGCGGCGAGCACCTGAATCAACTCGGGCGTCATCAGTTGTTGATATCCTGCCTGTTCGAGGGCGAAGTTCAGGTATTCCTGGAGTTGCTCCGGAGTGTGGGGAGTCATTAGAAGTCTGGTTCGGATGCGGCTTCCCAGAGGCAGCAGCTCTGGCGACCGGAACATGTCAGGCAGGCGGCCATCTCCACAGAGGATGGTAAAGAGAAGGCTTTCCGAATCGAAACTAACGCTCTGGAGCAATCGCAGTTCGGTCAGGCAGACTGGGGAGACTTCCTGTGCTTCATCGATGAGCAGTACCGGGCGCAGCAGCGATGACTGACAGTGGGCTTTCCATTTTGCGCGCAGGGTTTTGAAGCTTCCATAGCGATTCATGGGGGTCAAGGCCACCCCGAAGAGTTCACCCAGTTCCCGATAAAAGTCGGCGAGTTTGCTTTGAGGTCGTTCCATGACGCCGACGGTTATGTCCGGCATTGCGCTCAAGGCATGGGATATCCATTGCAGGGTTTTGCTTTTGCCCTGTCCGGGGTCCCCGGTGATAAGGGCAAAGCCGCCCTGCGGGAGCATTGCCTGGACGCGGTGGGTAAAGTTTTCTGTTTCAGGAGTTACCCAGATGGCTTCGATAGGCAGATTCGGCATAAAGGGGTTGTATTTGAGGCCGTAAAGGGCAAGGAGGTTTTTATCATTCATGGTTCAATTCCTCCTTGGGCATATAAGCCGGGGCAAGCCCGCTTGCGGCATAGTCTCTGAACCATTTTTGCAATAAGGCCGGATTTTCTTTTGCCAGGTCGGTGGTGTCAACGATGTCAGCGATTTCTGAAGCATCAATGGTTTTTCTTAGTCCTGTGGCGTTTCTGGCTTTGTCCTGAGGAAGCAGTTCCGCCAATGGGCCGCCTGTCTTGGGGTCTATCAGCGTCATCAGGCTTTTATCCCAGCCGGGCGAGCGCAGTGTAACCGTGTGCAGGTGCGCGAATCGTTGGGGAAGTTCGTAGCGCACCCCTTCAACGACGACGGTTGCGTCGCCGCGGCGGGGGATGCGGACAATCTGGCGGGTAAAAGCCAGGCGCATGGTTTCGGCCGTCGGCGCGGGACGTCTGACATCCGGGCCGTCGAGCATGCGCTGCAAAGGCGTGGTTTTTATCTCGCTGTGCATGTTTCTGTGGTAATCCTGTTCGACCCATGCCTGCGCGGCGTGGTTGATAAAAGAGAGCTTGAGATTTCCGATTCCATGCAGCATTGCAACTAAGCGGCCTTCAAGTTGCGCCCAGAAGACCTCCTGCTTTCCATTTTGATAGGGAGAATAAGGAAGGGTAGTTTCGTGAACAATGCCAAGGCGCGCGAGCCCCTGGCTGGTTTCTTCGGCAATCATTGCTGCCCCATTGTCCGTCATCAGGGCACGGGGTAATCCGCGCTTCATGAATGCCTGAGTAAGCCCGTGGATAAGACATTCCGCCGTTTCGGACAGATAAAACTGCAAATGGCAGCACAACCTTGAACGGTCATCAAGGATGGCAAGGGCGATCGGCCGATGCCAGTTGCCGGCTTCATCCAGCAGTTTAAGTTTTGCGTGATGAAAATCAAGATGCCACAGGGCGTGGACATGGGTCGCCTCGTAGCTTCTGACCTCCCGCTGCTCTCTTCGCAACGCCGCCCGGCTCTGCCCGAAAGTAGGATTAGAGGGGGTGCATTTTTTTGTCCAGCCGTTTTCTCTCATGCAGCGCAGGACGCTTTTGTAGCTGGGAACTTTCGGAAACTGCGGCGGCTGCTCGGCCGTGGCAAGCAGGTTGTCGTAGTGCAACTGAACACTCCAGTTGGGATAGACTTCATACTGGGATTTGATGACAGCCTCGAGTTCCTCGCTTATTGCCCAGCGCTTACCGGCATCGGCCCGAAGTTTTTGCCCCAGGGCGGCAATGGGATCAGCCGCATCCCTCGCCTGATAATACCAGCGTTCAATAGTTGAAAAACTCGGGCGTATCCGCTTGTCGTAAACAATGGGATGATTGTAGCTTTTTTCGGCCAGTGCCTGCAACTCATGCTGAAGTTGACCGTTTTCCGGCGGACTGGACAAAAGGGCGCCAATCACGGCAAAACGGAACTGTGCCCAGTGTTGCCACCGTGGCATTTTTGACTCGCTCATGGGATATTTCTCCTCTGGATTTGCTTCTTCGTCCTCCACCATGGAGGATCGGCGTCAAATCCGTGGTCAAAATCCCTTTAGCGCATCTCTTTCCTTTATACAGCCGCACATCTTTTGCGTGAACCACTGGAGGAAAATGACTCCCTCGAAAATCGAGGTCTTAAAATCCGACGAGAAGCGATTTAAGACATGACGTCACCCCTTGTTCAGTACCGCCACTTGTTTTTATGAAACGCTCAAGCAAGCCGCCGGGCAGATCCTCATCGGGAACCGGAGGCATCAATCTTCCCGACAGGCGCTTCCATGCTTTACTTTGAGGAAATAACTGCCGGAAGTATTGCATCCAGCGGAGCAATGTCGAGCGCGTTGCCCCACAAAGCGCTTTCAGCTTCTCAATCGTATAGCCCCGATCCCGGCCCTGACGAAGCGCCGTGATTACCAGGATTACCGACGCCCAATAAACACGACGTCCCCAAAACAAAACTGACGGCGGCAACAACCGTTTCCGGCAACCGTCCTTACCACAACATAAACTCAAACGAATTGAGCAGCTTTCATCAAGATCAGGCGGGCCTCCCCGGGGCTTGCGCTGATATGGGGCGTAATTAAGAGGCCCTCCACAGTGAGGGCAACGTTGCATTCGGACGCTCTCGGCAAGTTCAGTATCGATTTTTTGTAACAGAATAAAAAGTGATTTGCTTTGTAGAATCTCTGGTGTTATCATCCCCCCTGCCTTTCTCTGGGCAGGAGTCCCTTCATCGAATCGGCCAAGAAACGCGAGGGGCTCCTTTTACTTCCCCTCACCCTTCTTGGCTAAATCAGATCATTTGTCCACCATTTTCTATGGCCGTGCTCA
>CAZKHU010000193.1:0-3546 GCA_964552725.1 uncultured Syntrophus sp. | reverse complement strand
GCTCAGAATCGTTGCGGGAATGACAAGAATGGGGAGTTTTGCAATTACCTCAATACTTTGAATTTTTTCCCTGTCATTTGAAGCGTAGACACTATCCCTGCTCTCAGGCAAATTTTCTTGACACTTACATCCAAAACCGGCTATATTTATTCCCAGATAAGGCTATAACCGGCGATAATAACGTCCAGGAGAAACCACAATGATAGAAACGCTTAAATCCATCCTTATTGACTTCCAGGAGTTGCGACTGGAAACCGGAGTGCCCCGGCGCCTGCACATCGAGACGGTTTCCGGAAAGGCCACCGTCTGCATTGGGGCCCGCCGGAGCGGCAAATCGACGTACATGTTCCAGATCATGGAGCGGCTTCTGGCCAGTGGGGTTGCACGCGAAAATATCCTGTATCTGAATTTTTTCGACGATCGCCTCCACAATCTGAGGCAGGATGGCTTCGGCAACATTACCGAAGCCTATTACGCGCTCTACCCGGACAAGAAAAATAAGGAAACGGTACACTGCTTTTTCGACGAGCTTCAGGATCTCGTCGGTTGGGAAACCTTTATCGACCGCCTGATGCGAACCGAAAATTGCACGGTTTATCTGACTGGTTCCTCTGCGAAGATGCTTTCCAGGGAAATTGCCACACAGATGCGTGGACGAGCGCTTTCATGGGAGCTTTTCCCATTCTCGTTCCGTGAATACCTGGATTGGAAAGGGACTGCATGGATAGGGCCTCTGTCGACCAAAAAGCGCCTCCTCGTCCAAAAGGCTTTCGATGAATACTGGGAAACCGGCGGCTTCCCCGAGGTGGTCGGCCTGAACAGGCGGTTAAGGATCAAGACCCATCAAGAGTACTTGCATGCAATCCTGTTTCGCGACCTGGTTGAGCGGCACGATGTGTCCCATCCGAAAGCGATAACCGATCTGGCATATCGGCTGCTGGACAATATCGCCTCCCTCTACTCTGTCAACAGCCTCACGGGCTACCTGAAATCTTTGGGCCATAAGGCCCCCAAGTCGGCGGTGTCTGATTATCTGGAGTGGTTCGAGGATGCTTATTTCCTGTTTACTGTGCGCATTTTCGATGCGTCACTCGCACGGAGCAACACCAATCCGAAGAAAATCTACTGCGTCGATCAAGCCTTGATCTCTTCGGTATCGTCTGGGATTCTCATCAATGCAGGCCATCTCCTGGAAAATCTTGTTTTCATAGCGCTGCGGCGACTTTACCCGGAGATTTACTATTACAAGACGAAGACCGGCAAGGAGGTGGATTTCATCGTGCCGCTCCGCGGTGGCGGACGGATGCTGGTACAGGTATGCGAGTCACTAAAAGAACCGCAAACTCGTAAGCGTGAGACAACCGCTCTCCGGGAGGCAATGGCCGAGCTTGGCCTTAAGGCGGGAACCATTGTCACCCGAAACGATGCCGAACGGATCGAAAACGGCGGTGGAGTCATTGAGGTGGTTCCCGTCTGGCGTTTTCTGCTTGACCTGCCGGAGGAGGTGAATTAGGAGGGGCAAAAACACGATCTTTATTCCGTTGATCTGCTCGCGCTGATAAGAACACCACTCAGGACGTCACCTCCTGCAGGTTCTGAAAGAAGAGGATTTTGCCAGGCAGTGCATTGCTCCCGCCGGCGGCATCGAAAAGAGCAGTTTCTTCGAAGACATCAGCTCACGCGGATTGCCGCAGATGATGGAAGTGTTCGGAAAACTCTACGCTCAGGCTGCTAAAGATTTACCCAAGGGATATGCCGAATTGGGCGATATCGTTTTGATTGACGGTTCCACGGAGAAGAAAATTATCAGAGAAAACAACGTTCAGCCCGGAAGCATCGTTTTCTATGATGCCATCGTTCTTATGGGCTCTACGAACACCTGACCGGATAAAATACATTCCAAAGCGGGAAATACCCCCTCCAAAGGTACATTCGGGCCGGCAATCCGTCCTCCACGACCTCCTGTAAACAAGCCGACGTTTCACACCCCCAGTAACCATCGCATCACATTCTTCCGCTGGATCGTCACCGCCTGCCGCTGTCGGGGCTCTTCATCTTCATCGAGGGAAAGCAGCAGGCTTGTTCCACTCTGAAGATGCGGGTCGGCCAGCGCGAAGGCGCCCAGCTCCCTCTTTTCATTCTCCGGCGTGAGGGAGACGGTCACCTGGTATTTATCGCAGATTCGCCCCGAAGCGGAAACCATGAAATCTATTTCCCGGCCGCCGTCATTGGCGCCATACCATGCCTGGCCTTTAAGGCGCAGCAGTTCATGCAGAACAACATGCTCTAGGCGAAGAGACAGGTTTTCTTCCGGCGCCCTATAGAGTGTAATCAGGCCGGCATCAATGCTGTAGTATTTGCGACTGTCGCTGAAAACACGCCCCTGACTCCAGTTGAACTTGGAAAGTTCCAGCAGGGCAAATGATTTCAAGAGATAATTACAATAGGAAATTATTGTTTCATTCTTTGTGTTTATACCGATTCCTTTGGCTTTCCGGGCAAGCGCGGCAAAGGTGACGACATTGCCGGCCCCGGCCATAAGGAAGTGAAACAGCTTCTCCATTAGGACGATGTTGTCCACTCGAAAACGGCGGACAACATCATCCAGTATGACCTTACTGATAATGCCCGAGAGGTATGAACGCTTCGCCTCGGGCGCGGGGATGTCAAAGACCTCCGGTAACCCGCCAAAGGAAAGGTATTCCATGAACAGCGCCTTGATCTCGCGACGACCGCGCAGGTAAACCGCCGTTGTGGCGGGCAGGGTCTTGCGGTATTCCAGAAATTCCCGGAAACTGAACGGGTAAAGAAAGAATTCTATAAAACGCCCGGCAAGGTTGCTCCCCAGTTCCGAGGAAAGCAGCTCAGAGTTGGAGCCGGTCAGAATGATCTCCACATCGTCATCCCTTTCGTAGATCGTGCGGATAAAGCGATCCCAACCGGCAACGTTCTGTATCTCGTCAAAAATGAGAAGTTTTCTTCCAGCTCCCGCAGAAATACTCAAAAATATCTCATAGATGTGGTTAAGCCTCTCAAGATTGGTCACCTCCATCAGCCGAAAATCTTCCAGATTTAGATAAAGCAGATTGCCAGGGGAAATCTTCCCCGCTTCCAGAAGACGGCGGGCAACCTGCTGCACTAGGAATGATTTGCCGCTGCGCCGGAAGCCAGTGACGATCTTGATCGGACGGGAGCCGATTGTTTCAAGCAGCCGATCTTCAATTTGCCGGCAAACGCCGGCCTGACGACTCTGTACAATCTGCTGCCACTCAAAAATAAGGGATGTGTAAATTTGCTCGTCCATAAAATCATCCTCTCAAAGGAACAATACTGTAGTTATTATACCTTTATAAAGGGATATATCAAGCTTTATTATCGATGGGCAAATATCCTGGTTCGTCAACGTATTCGTATTTTGTATTTAGCATTTATTTCGTTGATAACATCATTAATATTAAAAGTTTATAATGTAAAGACCATGATCGTAAAATAATTGAGCCAATTGCAAAACCATTTGTCATTCCCGAATGTCTCTATCGGGAATAT
>CAZKHU010000192.1:0-3556 GCA_964552725.1 uncultured Syntrophus sp. | reverse complement strand
ACTAAATTTGCCTATGCCACGAACATCGAGAGCAATTGCAGTTGGTTACCCCCACCACATCACGCAACGGGGGAATTACCGGCAGACCGTCTTCGCCGAAGATGGCGATTATGCGCGGTATCTGGAGACCCTCGCCGTTTTTGCGCCCAAATACGGTCTCGATATATGGGCCTGGTGCCTCATGCCGAATCATATCCACATTGTCGGCGTTCCCGGCAGCCAGGAGTCGCTGGCCAGAACCTTCAATACCGTGCACATGCTCTATGCCCAGTATTTCAACCGCAAGCGGAATGCGACGGGCCACCTGTGGCAGGGGCGCTTTTTTTCCTGCGCCCTCGATGAGCGGCACCTCTATGCGGCGGCCCGGTATGTGGAGCTGAACCCGGTGCGGAGCGGCATTGTCCCGGCTGCGCAAGATTATCCCTGGAGCAGCGCGAAGGCGCATCTGACGGGCGCTGACGATCCGCTCCTGTCGGGCCATTGCCCTCTGAGTGAAACGGTGGCGGACTGGGCGAAATACCTCGGGGAAGATCAGGATCGGGAGGCTGCCGACAGCATCGTCAAGGCGACGAAAATTGGCCGCCCCTGCGGCAATGAAGAATTTGTCAGGCAGATGGAAGGACTTCTCAACCGGCGGTTGACAGCCGCTCCTTGCGGTCGTCCGAGGAAAAAGGAAGAAAAATAATAGGGCGCTGTCCCTCGTAATTAAGAGGTGGTAGATGACGTTAGCGGTAAGCGACCGGCATGAGTGGGTCATGCAGTCGGAAATACGGAACATGACGATTGAATGCAACCGGGCAGGCGGGATAAATCTCGCGCAGGGGGTCTGCGATACGGGGGCGCCGCCGGCGGTCCGACGCGGCGCCGCGGAGGCGATGGAGGCGGGGGTAAATATATACACCAACTTCGCCGGACTGATCGAGCTGCGCGAGGCGATCGCGGCCAAGCAGCAGCGCTTTACAGGGATGATCGTCGACCCGCAAACGGAGATTATCGCCACGGCCGGCGCGACGGGGGCATTTTACTGCACCTGCCTGGCCTTGCTCAACCCGGGCGATGAGGTGATCGTCTTTGAACCCTACTACGGATATCATATCAACACCATCGTGGCGACCGGGGCCGTGCCGGCATATCTGCGGATGCCTCCTCCCAACTGGTCCTTTGACCGCGCGGATCTCGAGCGGGTAAAAACCCCGAAGACGCGCGCGCTGCTCGTCAATACGCCGGGGAACCCGTCGGGGAAGGTTTTCTCCGAGGCGGAAATGCGGATAATCGCCGGATTTGCCGCGGATAATGATCTTTTCGTTTTTACCGATGAAATTTACGAGCATTTTCTGTATGACGGCAACCGGCACATTACGCTGGCGACGCTGCCGGGGATGAAGGAGCGGACGATCACGATTTCGGGGCTCTCGAAGACCTTCAGCATCACCGGCTGGCGGATCGGCTACTGCCTGGCCGCTGCCCGCTGGGCGCGGATAATCGGCTATTTCAACGATCTCATCTATGTCTGCGCGCCGGCGCCGTTGCAGATCGGCGTCGCCCGGGGGCTTCTGGAGCTGGGCGATGATTATTATCGAGGACTCGCCGCGGAGTACCTTGCAAAACGCGACAAAATCTGCGACGCCCTTGCGCGGGCCGGGCTTGCGCCCCACGTGCCGAAAGGGGCGTATTACGTACTGGCGGATGTGTCGAACGTTCCCGGAAAAACGAGCAAGGAAAAGGCGATTCATCTGCTCAAGGCAACCGGTGTTGCCGGCGTTCCCGGCTCCGCCTTTTATCACGACGACGGCGGCGAAAACCTCGTGCGTTTCTGCTTCGCGAAGGATGACGATGTCCTGGACGACGCCTGCCGCCGCTTAAATAGGCGGAAACATGTTTAAAACGGGAGGGGACGATGAAACGACTGGACGCAGTGAAAATTAGCTGCCTGCTGCTGGTTTTGTCACTGTGCGCCGCCGCGCGGGTGTTCGCGGAGGATTCGGAGATTAATCGCAGGACACTAAAGGGACTTGCGGGGTTTTATGTGATTGTCGAGGAACTCCAGCCGAATCTGCTCAAGTATGAGAAGTATTCAAAACAATTCGTTTTGAACAAAGCGGGCATCCAGCGGGACGTCGAGGCGCAATTGACGAAGGCGGGCATCCGCGTCCTTTCCCGCGAGGAGTGGCCGAAGACGCCAGGGCAGCCGGTCTTCTATGTGAACGTTAACACCCACGAAAGCGAGAAGTACTGGTTTTCGTACAATATCAAGATCGAGGTGCGGCAGGTTGTCAGTCTCGAAGCGAACCCCGCGGTGAAAACGTTTGCCGACACCTGGTCGCTCAGTCTCACAGGCATGGCGAATATCGGCAGTCTGAAGCAGATTAGCCGGGATATCAATTTGTTGACGATGAGGTTCATCGGGGTTTACAGTGGAATTAAATAGGTTTCTGTCCCTCGTATAATGAACAGCGGTTGCGAACGCATCTGTGCAAGCGGCACAAGATCAGGGAGTGGAAGACGGGTTTTGCCAGACTCGGCAACCAAGTTCCCTACTTTACCCCAAAGAAGTGTTTGCACCGTTGGGATAATTTATGATATCGACAAAAAGATATAGGTTCTCACAAGGTGATTGATAGGCAGTTGGCAGTGTGTTCATAAGAAAAACACTTAATTTAAAGACCTGACCCCCGAGGTTTATGATGCAGAATGATTTAAAACAGCCTGAATATCAGGGCGCGATGCCGGAGGAGGATGAAATCAACCTCCTCGATTTGTTCATTGTCTTGCTGCGGCATAAGGTGATGATCATCTCGGTCGTTTTTCTGGCAGGCGTCGCCGCGGTGGTGGCAAGCCTGCTGATGACGAACATCTACCGCTCCGAGGTGCTGATCGCGCCCACGGCCCAGGAAAAGGGGGGCGCCCTGTCGGCGCTGGGCGGTTTTGGCGCGATGATTGCCTCCGAGGCGGGGATCGGCGCGGGCGGCTCGCTTGAACAGTTCGAGGTCGTTCTCAAGAGCCGGGAGCTGACCGGCGCGATCGTCCGGGAGAAGAACCTGCTGCCGGTGCTCTTTGAGGATGACTGGGATGCGGCGGCAAAAAAATGGAAGGATGAAGCGCCGAAGACGGAAGACATCCATAAGGCTCTCCAGACATTGCTCGATGTGAAGCCGGACAAGAAGAAAAACGTGATGACGGTCGGTTTTCAGTCAAAAGATCCGGAGCAGGCGAAGCAGATTCTCGATTATTTCGTAGTCGGGATGAGTGAATTTCTGCGGCAACAGAAGCTCGAAGAGGCCGTGGCACAGCAAAAGCACCTTTACCAGCAGCTCGCACAGACCACCGACCCGCTCTTGAAAAACAAGCTCTATGAGCTCATCGCCAAACAGATCGAAACGGAGACGCTGGCCAAGGTCCAAAAATATTATAGTTTCAATATTATTGACCCATCCTTTGTCCCGGAGCGCAAGTTCAAGCCGAAGCGGGCGCAAATCTGTCTGCTGACTGTGGTCGTGGCCTTTTTCATCGCGATCTTTCTTGCCTTTTTTCTCGAATACATAAAAAACATCGGGAC
>CAZKHU010000191.1:0-3567 GCA_964552725.1 uncultured Syntrophus sp. | reverse complement strand
GAGAGCTGGCGTCAACTACATACTTGCCAAATACAAGGAGAGAGCACGGAAAGTGAGAGTGGCCGCGATAATCGATGGACTGCTGGCCAGATAAAACGATGGAAGCGGTTCGATGTTTCCCATTGGTCGGTGAACCCATCCGCCCCGCCCCCCGGGCATTTTCCGTATCAAGTATTTAAGAGATTATAATCAATGCAGTTTTTGAAAGCGTCGGTGGTTGGAGAACTGTTGGGGTTTGCCGGTATTTTTGATCAGACGCGGGCGGGTTCATTTACTATCGATATTTCCGAGAGGGAGAGGGGCTCGCCCTTCTCCCTCTCGGAAATACATGTCTTGCACGCACTTGCCTTACGGGATGCGTTGTTTACGAAACCCTGCTGCGGCGAGGTTTAGCCGATACCGGGTTGAACAATTCAAAATAGAGAGCTTCATCGATTCGGGGCAGATTCCTCTCCGAAGCGGCGGCGAGCAGCTCGGCGGCCATATTGTTGATGACGCGCAGATTATTCAGGGAGTGCGATGCAAGCAACTGCATCAGTTCGGTGGTCATAAGCGAGCTGTTTCCTGCCTGCTCAAGAGCGAAGTCCAGATAATCCCTCAATTGTTCCGGGGTTCGGGAAGGTAGCGCGAGCCTTGTTGCGATACGGCTTCCCAGAGGGATCAGCTCCGGCATCCTGAACATGTCAGTCAATCTGCCATCGCCGCACAGAATTGTAAAGAGAAGGTTTTCCGAATCGAAACTGGCACTCTGAAGCAACCGCAGTTCGGTCAGGCAGGCAGGGGATACTTCCTGCGCTTCGTCGATCAGTAAGACGGGGCGCAGCAGCGATGATCGGCAGTGCGCCTTCCATTTTTCGCGCAGGGTTTTGAAACTGCCGTATCGATTCGCGGGTGAAAGCGAAACGCCGAAGAGTTCTCCCAGCTCCCGATAAAAATCGCCGAGTCTGCTTTGGGGACGTTCCATGACGCCCCATGCGATATCGGGCATTGCGCCCAGCAGACGGGATACCCATTGGAGGATTTTGCTTTTTCCCTGACCGGGATCGCCGGTGATAAGGGCAAACCCGCCCTGTGGAATCATGGCCTCAAGACGATGCGCGAAACTCTCTGTTTCAGGTTCCACCCAGATGGCCCCGACAGGCAGGTTTTGCACAAAGGGGTTGTATTTGAGGCCGTAGAGGGCAAGCAGTTTTTTGTCATTCATGGAGCAATTCCTCCTTGGGCATATAGGCTGCGGGAAGTCCGTTTGCAGAGTATTGCTTCATCCATTTTTGCAGTAATGCCGGAGGTTCCTTTTTTTGTCCGGGGGCGTTGTTCATTTCTTCATTTTCAGGATTTTTAACGGTTTTTCTAATCCCCGAGGCGTTTTTGGTTTTGTCCTGGGGAAGCAGTCGCGCCAGAGGGCCGCCGGTCTTGGGATCTACAATCGTCATCCGGCTTTTATCCCATCCGGGAAAGCGCAACGTGATCGTTTTCATGTGCGAGAAGCGTTGGGGAAGCTCAAAACGCACTCCGTCGATTATGACGGTCGAGTCGCCGCGACGGGGAATGCGGACAATCTGGCGGGTAAAAGCCATGTGCATGGATTCGACGTCGGGTGCGGGACGTTTCACATCCGGGCCATCGAGCATTCGCTGCAAAGGGGTCGTTTTTATTTCGCTATGCCGGGTTCGGTGGTAATCCTGTTCCACCCACGCCTGTGCAGCCTTGTTGATCCAGGAGAGATTCAGGTCATCGATTCCCTTTAGCAGGGCTATCAGACGGCCTTCCAGTTGTCCCCAGAAAACCTCCTGCTTCCCGTTCTGATAGGGGGAGTAAGGGAGTGTTGTCTCATGGACAATGCCAAGGCGCGCCAATCCCTCCCGTGTCTCCTCAGCAACCATCGCCGCCCCGTTGTCTGTCATCAGGGCGCGGGGAAGACCGCGTTTCATGAATGCCTGGGTAAGCCCGTGGATAAGGCATTCGGCGGTCTCCGCCATATAAAACTGCAAGTGACAGCAAAGCCTCGAGCGATCATCGATGATTGCAAGGGCTATCGGCTGCTGCCAGGCGCCCGATGCATCGAGCAATTTGATTTTTGCATGGTGAAAATCGAGATGCCACAGCGCATGGACATGGGAAGCCTCGTAGCCTCTGATTTCCCGTCGTTCTCTTCGCTGCTCCGCCTTGATTTGCCCCCCGGTCGGATGGGACGAACCGTTCTTTTTCGACCAGCCATTTTCCCGCATACAGCGCAAAACGCTTTTGTAGCTGGGTACAACCGGAAACTTCGCATCTTCCAGCGCCTGCGCAAGCAGATTGTCGTAGTGCAACTGAACACTCCAGTGCTTCCCGGCATCGTACTGCGACTTGATGGATGCCTTCAGTTCCTCGCTTACAGCCTTGCGTACACCGACATCAACTCGAATTTTCCGCCCCAGGGCCGCTATCGGATCGGCTGCTTCCTTCGCCTGATAATACCAGCGCTCTATCGTTGAGTAACCAGGTCTTATCTGCCTGTCCGGGATCAATGGATGCCGGTAGCTTTTCGACGACAAAACCTCGAGTTCATGCCGCAGCTCGCCATCCCCCGGCGGACTGGACAACAGGGTGCCTATTACGGAAAAACGGAACCGGGCCCAATCCTGCCAACGGGGTCTCTTTGACTCGCTCATGGGTCTTTTCTCCTCCGGATTCGCTTCTTGCGTCCTCCACCATGGAAGATCGTTGTCAAATCCGTTCTGAAAAACCCCTTAGCGCATCCGGTTGCGTTATACAGCCTCACATCTTCTGCGCGAAATAATTGCCTGAAGCCGCGCCCTCGACTATCGAGGCGCTAAACGCCGCAGGCAAGAGCCCGCAGGCATGACGCCAACCCAAGGCTGACTTCTGCTTCCGGTTGAAGAAAACGCGTCAGCAAACTGCAGGGAAGTTCCTCCTCGGAAACTGGCGGCAGCAATCTGCCCGACAACAGCGTCCATGTCGGAGTCCCCGGAAATATCTCCCGAAAGTAGTGAATCCAACGGCGGAGCGTGGAACCTGTCACCCCGAACAGCTCCTTCAATTTCTCAACCGTATATCCCCGGTTTCGCCCCTGACGCAGGGCGGTTACCACCAAAATAACCGCTCCCCAATAAACCCTGCGTCCTGAAAATAATACAGACTGCGGCAGTAAACGCTTCCGGCAACCCTCAGACCCGCAACATAAACTCAACCGTTGCGAAAAAGACTCATCGAGATCAGGAGGACCTCCCCGGGGCTTGCGCTGGTACGGGGCGTTATAAAGTGGACCTCCACAGTGCGGGCACCGTTGCGCTCGCCTGTTTGAGGCAAATTCCACGTCGATTGTCTTCAACAGGATAAAAAGTGATTTGCTTTGCAGAATATCTGATGTTATCATTCTCCCCATCTTTCTGGGAGAGGAGTCCCTTTATCGAATCCGGTCAAGAAACGCGAGGGGACTCCTCCTACTTCCCCTCACGCTTCTCGTCCATTTTATATTATTTCTCCATCATTTTTTGTGGCCGTCCTCAATATAGTGCGCCAGCAGGAATGAGCCTGTTCACAGATAGCCCGGCACAGCCTCAA
>CAZKHU010000190.1:0-3618 GCA_964552725.1 uncultured Syntrophus sp. | reverse complement strand
TTACACCCGCTTGATTACGCGACCTTGCCCGGCCGCACATAGGGCGCTGTCCCTAATTGTTATCGGGCGCAATGATCCGCAAGGCGGGGAAATAGGTACGATAGCGGGCGGCATCACGTGTCAGCAGCGTCATGCCGGCGATCTCCGCATGGGCGCCGATGTAGAAATCCGGCAACGGCGATCTTTTTTGCCCGCCTTTGCGACGATAATCGAGAAAACGCTTGCCTGCAAGAAACGCTGCTTCCCACGGCAGGGGCAGGCGGCGGAAATAAGTTGAAGGCAGCGCCGCGTCGAGCTCTTCCATCTTTTCGAACCTGATCGAAACTTCAGCATAGATGATGGGATTGACGGCCAGGATATTCGAGCTTGCGCAATCGGCCAACTTTCCCGACGACCATGCAAACCAGTTCTCATCCTCCGTCAGGATATCCAGGATAACGCTGCTGTCAACGAGAATCTCCATTACTCCCTCGTCATGGCCAGAATCTCATCGGTGCGCAAAGCCACGGTCCCCTTGCCCTTCATGCAGGCAATCAGATCCTTCCCGCGCCCTTTGTCACTCTCGGCTTTCTGAAGAAACACCTTGTCGCCGGAGACAAAAAATTCAACCTCCGTGTTCGCCAGAAACCCCATTTGCTCACGGACGTTCTGAGGAATGGTGACCTGACCTTTTGATGTGATCCGCATATAACTTGCTCCTTTCTATTCTTACTGACTGTAGTATTACCAAAGCGCAAGCCAATGTCAAGGCGAAAATAATCGCATGTTAATCATAAAGGTCGGGGAACAGATGTCCTGCCATGTTGGGATTAATAGGGACAGCGCCCTATTATTTTCTAATCGGTGTCAGAGACATATTTTCTTTGCGATTTTCCCGGCAAAACACCCGTGAAGGGCAAAACAATAGGGCGCTGTCCCTCGTTATAATGGCATTTCGGACAACCAGTTTTGAGCGGTGCGGATTTCGACGCCGTCGGGATAGGTTTTTTCCCTTTTGAGTTCCTTGACAATCTGGATTTTTCTTGCGCCTGCCAGATATTTCCCGAATACAGAAAAATTCGAACTCCGTTCCGCATCGCTCCATTTGACTTCGAGCATCAGTGCCGGCTTATCTTCCCTGGTGAGAAAGAAATCCATCTCCCTGCCGTTCTTGTTTCTGAGGTAATAAACATTCCATTTTTCGCCGAGGCAATCCTCGCGGAAATGCATTTCTTTCAGCAAGGCACAGGCAACAAGATTTTCCAGCTTCATTCCCGGCTCATCAGGCGCCTGGCCGGTATCGTAAAAATAGTATTTGGGCGCCTTGAGAATGGACCTGGCAATGTTTCTGTGGAAAGGGGGCACCTTGAAAACGACATAGAGTGTTTCCAGAATAGTCAGCCATCTCTTGACGGTCTTGTCCGAACACTGAAGATCCCGGGCTAAAGAGCTGTATGATATCGGACTCCCGATCTTTCTCTTCAGAAGCTGGATGAGTGTTTCAATCGAAGTGATCTGCTGCACATTTTCCAGATCGATCAAGTCCTGCTTCAGGATGATGTCCAGATGGCTTCTTTTCCAGCGATTGTACCAGGACTCATCGCTTTCAAGAAAAGGTTCAGGAAATCCGCCAATCTTTAAAAGCCTATCCAGTTTTTCCTCCAGCTCGTCAGACCCCGTCACACCTTTAATTTCCTTCAGATCAAGGGGGTGGAGCCGGAACTCAAAAAACCTTCCCGCCAGGGAATCGCCTGCCTTTTTATAGACATCCAGTTTTGCGCTTCCGGTCGCCACAATCGCAGGCGGGATGCTTTCGGTATCGTAGATGCCCTTCAGCCATGATTTCCAGTTCTTAAGTTTGTGAAGCTCGTCAAAAATCACCAGGTCTTTGGAGCGATCCCATGACTTATCCAGCAGGTTCAGGCGGTGTTCGGCGTAATCATAATTGAAATAATCGAAATTATGACTGAGCATCTTTGCCAGGGTCGTCTTGCCGACCTGTCTCGGACCGGTAATCAGAACGATTTTTCTGTTAAGATATTTCTGAATGTATTCTTCGAGGTATCTCTTCATGGCGGCCATTCTATCCTGCATTCCGGAAAAGTCAAGACTTTTTCGGAATGGCTGCCGGTTTAATCAGGGGCGCTGTCCCTCGTATAATAATTCCTTGACAATATGGTTACTCACGAGTAAGTTACTTACGTGTAAGTTTTAGCAGGAGGATCGATCATGATTTTTGTCAACAGGGACACCGAACTTTCTTTTCTGCGCCGCGCCTGGCAGGAAGAAAAATCGCAATTAGTGGTGATATACGGGAAAAGGCGCGTCGGCAAGACGGCCCTGGTCAAGGAATTTTCCCGGGACTTGCCCCACATCTATTTCCTCGCCGACAAGGCGCCCGACAGAGACCAGCTTGCCCAGCTTTCCGAGAAGGTCGGTCTCTATTTCCAGGATGACTTTCTACTCTCGCGCGGGTTTGGAACATGGCACGATTTCTTCAAATATATCAAGCCAAAAAGTGCTCCCGCCCAAGCAGGAGAAATGGTCTCAAAAGGGAAATTCGTGATGATCTTCGATGAATTCCCTTATCTGATCGAAAGCAATCCGGCCATTCCGTCCCTGTTTCAAAAGGGCTGTGATGAAGAGTTGAGCCAGGCCGGCGTTTTTATGATCCTGCTCGGGTCCAGTATGGGCATGATGGAAACGGAGGTCCTCGGACACAAATCGCCGCTGTTCGGCAGGCGCACCGGCCAGATTCTCGTTGAGCCGCTCTCTTTTACCAATGCGAAAAACTTTTTTCCGGGCCTGTCCGACGACGCGTTCATGTATTTTTACGGCGCCCTGGGCGGAACGCCCGCCTATCTCCTGCAATTCGACCCGGCCGACGATTTCCGCGAGAATGTCCGACGCCGCATCCTCGCCCCGGAGGCCTATCTCTACCGCGAGCCGGACTTCATCCTGAGGGAAGAGCTGCGGGAGCCCCGCAACTACTTTTCCATTCTGCGGGCCATCTCAATGGGGAAAACCCGCCCCGCGGAAATCATCAACGAAACAGGGTTTGAAAAAAACATGGTCGGCAAATACCTCTCCGTCCTGACCGATCTGAAGATCATCCGGCGCGAAGTGCCCGTCACGGAGTGGGGCTTCGAGAAAAGCAAAAAGGGCATTTACCTTCTTGAAGATCATTTTTTCCGCTTTTGGTTCAATTACGTCTATCCCAACAGAAGTTTTATCGAAGAGGGGCAAATCGATTATGTTCTGGACCGGAAGATCATGCCTTCCCTCGACCGGTTCATTGCATGGTCCTTCGAGGAGATCTGCCGCTCCCGGGTCCGCAAAGGATTGCCGCAGGGGGTAAAGTGCAATCGGGTGGGGCGCTGGTGGAGCAAGGAGGGCGAAATCGATATTGTGGGACTGGCCGAGGATGAAAATGCCGCTGTTTTCGGAGAAGTCAAGTGGAGCGTCAACCCGGTCGGTACGGACATCCTGGATGATCTGGAAAAGAAGGCAAGGCTGGTGGATTGGCATCGAGGTGAGCGAAAGGAATCTTTCGTCCTCTTCAGCCGCTCCGGTTTCACGGCAAACCTGGAAAAACTCGCCGGAGAGCGGGGAGACCTGCTGTTATGGAGAAAATAGGGC
>CAZKHU010000189.1:0-3688 GCA_964552725.1 uncultured Syntrophus sp. | reverse complement strand
TGGGAGCATCGGGCGGCCGCTTGAAATTGTTACCCATAAATTTGTCGCACACCCGTTCAATAACGCTTGACCAGAGCCGCGCCCCGGAAGTAGTGGCGGAGTATCTCCTCTGCCTTGAATCCCCGGGCAGCCATCGCCGCGGCGCCGATCTGGCAAAAACGGAAAAAAGCATGCGCAACAAGTTCCAGATCTATTTGAACAGGCGGAGCAAACGGCCGTCAGAAACCGAAGCTATCAAAGCGGCGATTCCTGATCACGAAGGTGGATGCTCTGACCGGTTCATTGGACGGACTGCCCTTGAGCGAGTGGACTGAAGACGACCGGAACGATCTTGTCAATGCTCTAACTGGCGTCCGCAGCAAAATTGAAGAGCGGTTGAACGCCCTGAACCCGCAGCCAGTTCAGGAGGAACCCGTTAATCCCGGCGGCTCCAACCTCGCCTGATGGAGATTCCGCACCACCAACCCTAATAGCGCTGCACGACCAATATTTTATGCCTTTCTGCTAATTGGAGAGGCATAAACTTATGGTGAAAATATCTCTTGGGGATACCTCACTTGACATGTCAACGGTATATTCTGCCTCAATCAGCGAGCTTCCCTGGCAAGCTTACCCCTCTTGAAGCACTACTTCCGGATCGATGAGGTGGCGGTCTATTTCGCGATCTCGGCGAGGACCGTCTACCGCCTCCTGGACGAAGGGGATCTCCAGGCGACCCGGATCCGGGGCTGTGTCCGGGTGTCGGCGGAGGAAATCAAGAGGTTTGAGGAAACGCTGGTGGAAGCTGATCAGTATTGAAGGCGTGTCAAAACAGCCTTTGTTATTCACATGCAATCGGGAAATTTCTGAAAACGTGTTGAAAAATACGCATAATTCCTCTATGATGTTAAATATTGGAGAAACGTCCCCCGACGCCTCTCCAATGGGTTTCATGTGAAGGAGGGACTAATGGGACAGACTATCGAAGTTTCGATCGACAACCACGGCGGCATTCTGTTGCCCCAGGAGCTGAAAAACCGCCTTGGGCTGTTGCCGGGAATGACCATGGTCGTTGAAGAGGACGATGAGGAGAGGGTGTGCCTGCGGGTGCGGACAGAGTCGCCGGAGCTGGTCGACAAACAGGGCATCATTGTCGTTAGGGCCGAATCATCCGAAGATTTGACAAACGTAACCCGGCGCGCGCGCGACCGCCGCGTATCGGATCTGCTGCAAAGAGCCGACCGATGAAAGTTCTCCTGGACACATCCGTCCTGGTGGCGGCCATGGTCGAGGCGCACCCGGCGCACGAAAAGTCTCTGCCCTGGCTTCAGCGAATCAAGAAGGGTTCAGATTCAGGTCTGGTATCCGCCCATTCGGTTGCCGAATTATACGCCATCCTGACGACATTGCCGATGAAGCCTCGCATCTCGCCCATTGTCGCTTACGACCTGATTCAGCGCAACGTCTTTGATCTTTGCGAAGTGTTGCCTTTATCGGCAGAGGATTACAGCGCCGTCACAAAACATCTTTCCGAAGAGGGGATTACCGGCGGCGTCACCTATGATGCGGTGATCCTGTATGCGGCGATTAAGGGGAAGGCAGATCGTGTCGTGACGCTCAACGAAGGTGATTTTCGCCGAATCTATCCTCAGATGGCAGAGCAAATCGTTTCCCCATGAAACTATCCATGCCTCTGAAAGAGACATCATGCTCACCCCCGGTCGTTAGATAAACAGCCGGTAAGGATGGATTGAGTCAGTTAATTTTACGCATGAGCCTGCTGCAGACCGGGAGGGAATTATAACTGGTAGATAAGTCATAATTACTGGAGGGAAATATGGTTCGAATCTGTCATTTCTCCGATTTGCACATCAATGGCAACCACCTGAGTGATTTCGATCAGTTTATAGTTAAGGCCACTACGAGGCGATCCGAAATATCCTCAAGTCATGGATACCGAATATCGTGATTCTGGCACCGGAAGATTTCAGAGAGGAACTATTGAAGGATCCGGGTTGAGAAAAAAGCCATCGCCCCGTTCCGCACGTTCCGCAGCCCATTCGGAAAGCTCGTCATCGCCCGCTGCAATTTCGTCGCTGATCTTTTCGATGCTGAAGACCCGCTTGGCCTGGTTGCCGGCAATCAGCCACTCCCAGAATGCCGGGCAAAAATCGAGGCCATAATGGAGGTTTTTTGCCTGAATGAACACATTGGCGTCCAGTAAGTACGCCATCAGGCAACCCCCAGGCTGTGTCCCAACTCATGAAAGGTTGCGAGCTTCGAAACCCCGAGAAGACGGAAGGCATCGCGGTGCAAGGTTTGCCCCTCAAGCGTACTCGCCACGAGGGCGCGTGCAAAGCGTTTGCTAACCCTTGCCGCCTGCGTCAGGTAGAAATTGCCACCGCTATCTTTGGCGATAGACATCAGTTTCCCCAGTTCTTTCCTGTATTCCTGCCAGAACTGCTCTTGGGTCAGACCGCCAGCGTCGTGAATTCGCCTTAGAATGACCAGTGTGCTTACCTTGAAACACTTCGCGAGGCGCGCGACTTCAGTATCCAGATCAGTGCTCTTACGATATTCATCCTTGAGAACAGCAATCGGTACCAAGAGTTCGGCAGCAATCTGATTGCACCAGCGCTCAACCTTGTGCCCCGAGACCCACGCGGCCTGAACATCGGAGAGCGCAGACTCACCTATCCAGATATGTGCCAGTTCATGAGCCAGCGTGAACATTTGGGCCGCCTTGGTATCTGCGCCGTTGACAAAAATCAGGGGCGCCAAGTCATCTGCAATGGCAAACCCGCGAAACTCATCCGGATCGAGATTCCGTCGGTTATTGTTCAAGACCACGCCACTGCACATAACTAGAATGCCCATTTCATCTGCCTGTTGGATGAAACGGCGAAGGGCTTCGGTCCATGTTGGGATTTGCCTGCGTTCTTCCAGATCGAAACCAAGGGCGTGCCGAATATTCGCCGCTGTCGCTTCAATGTCATTTATCAAGCGGACAGAGCCAACGAAGGGCAGCGGTTCTTCTCCCATCGACCTCATGAAGTTGCGGTACCACTCCTGGCGTTGTTGGCAGACATAGATAGTATCGAGCAGATTGGGGCTCGGGCGTCCCGCAAACTCATTGTCGACGGTCCGGAAATCAGGAATGGGGACCCGTTCGACGGGCGGCTCGGGGAGGAAAAGAAATCCCACTGGTGTATAGGTGGCCTTTGCGAAACGCTCGATTTGCTTGAGTGTCGGGAAAGCGCTTCCTTTTTCCCATGCTTCAATCTGAGGAAAGCGACTAGCCAGATCACCAGGACTGAATCCGGCGCGCTCTCGCGCCCAGCGCAGCAATTTAGGTTTGATCTCAACTCTCATCATCCCTCTCCCAATATTCTTTAGCACAGTTTATCATAATTTAACGAGAAATTGTACCCTCTATGCGGAATGATTTGGCGTGTTCTGATAGCTGTTTTTTAAAGGATTGTTCAATAACGCTTTACCAGTGCCGCACCCCGGAAATAATGGCGGAGTATCTCCTCGGCGGTGAATCCCCGGGCGGCCATCGCCGCGGCGCCGATCTGGCAGAGGCCAACTCCGTGCCCCCAACCTGCCCCGTGGAAAACAAAACCGGAGGGCGCGCCGGAAAAACCGTTTTTGCTTTCGACAATAAAGGCGCTGCTGTAGAGATGGCTGGGCGAAAGCCAGCGGCGGA
>CAZKHU010000188.1:0-3694 GCA_964552725.1 uncultured Syntrophus sp. | reverse complement strand
AATAATTTTAAATTGTTTGTTCATATCTCATCTCCATTATTTTAATTTCCGGCTACCGTCCAGGATCACCAGCCGCCGGTCCTTTGGCGGTCTGGTGAAGCCTGATGGTTATGTCAATTTTCGGGCTTCAATTTAAATCTTCCGTCTTCGAACTCATACGGAAAGTCTGGGTGTGTATTACTCATTAAATGCTTCACATGCCGTCTGACGCGTTGCCTAGCAGACGGGTGCTGGAAGAGTGTCTCAAATTCTGCAACTATTTCCTCGAAGGATTTCCCCTGCTTGATCATGCTATCAATCTGCCCCCCGTGATCAGAAGATTTATGGTGATCCCATCGGTCACCCTGACGTCTTTCGCCAACCAAGGCATAGCTCTTGGGGTGCGAAGCTGTTTTGATTCCAGACACCGCAGCACCCGAATCGGAGTCGAGCAATTGCACGGTGCTTTCGGTCGAAGCTAAATATTCTTGGAATTCGGCTATTGATATTTCTTTGAATGTTACGCCCCAGGTCGAAAGCCTCTTCCTTCTTTCTTCTGGTATTTTGTTGGCAATGACCATCAATTCCACGAACTCTAGGGGATGGTTTTCTTTGTATTCATCGTAGTAGTCTAGGATTTTGTAAGTATGATTTCTGTCCAGCGTTCCTTTCTGTATTTCAACGATCAGTTTTGCCCCATGCCGGTCCTGGAAAAACAGATCGAAAATATAGCTCCCTATCCGGTGTTGCCTTTCGATAAGTTTCAAGCCATTTTCAACAAATTTCGCAGGGTTTTCCGCAACCGCGTTCTCCATATCTTTTTCTGAAATCATCAATTCATCCTATGGTTCACTGATCTCTGTTTTACTAAGTTCTATATTCCGCAGACATAACGTAGGAGTGAGCGGCCTGCGCGGCTTTTTGCGCAGGTCCGCTCGACTGCCGGGTTGGGCGTCAACGTGCTGCTCATGCCAATGGCCAAGGCGCGACAAGCTGTTCTCGGCAACGTGGCCACCAACGACTACTATCTTGGACATCCACATGCGCCAATTGCGCTATGAATTCAACATTGATGCGTGCCGCTTTTGAACCAGTTGCTGCCAATGACCGCTGAAAATTAAGCGCTCCATCTGGGGGAATGTGCTTGTCCAGCTCGCCACACAGGAAATTGATTTCGAACTCGCGTTCATATCGCCCAAGATGCCCGACCGGATTGAGCGTGTCGTAGAAGAACCTGCCGTAAGTAGTCGAGTCCCCTTGATCGATGAGCTTTGTCACATCAAAGAGACCATGCATTCCGGGACGTAACCAATCCGGAGTTGCTACTACAGAGACTACGCGACCAACTCTGCCCTCAAGACCCGCAACTGCAACGGCAACGTCTCCTCCCATAGACAAGCCTCCTAACCGAATGCGGGGATCGACTTCCAGACTTGAGGTCGCCCACTCAATAACCCTGAGACAGTCCAGCGTCGTTTGCCCGAGGATTGGCCACATGTATCTGCGAAAGGAGGAAAAGACTCTCGTGGCCAATTCCGTTGGTGACTCAGTTCCTCTTTCGCCGTGTTCAGAAGGATCAAAGCTCATTCCGACAAAGCCACTCGACGCCAAATCTTGAAGCTGATCGAGGACCTGCTCCTTGGATCCACCGAAGCCAGGAAGAAACACGATTAACTCGCGCTTTCTTGCCATGGCCGCTGGCTCAACCCAGAGAACTGGTACATCTCCGATGCGAGTCTTCTTGATCTGTGAGCTGGACATACTCGTTCCCCGATTTCATTTGACTGCCGAGTCGAACGCGAATTTTGACGCCCAACGCCCAACGTTACGGGTCACGCGCGACGGGTACGCCGTCGCGTGGACCCGATTGTTGGGCTTGCTGATTCCACTTCCGACGTGTGCCCGGGTATGGCCAAGACATTCTTCGCAATGCCAGGATACAGGGCGTCAATTTCGGTCTGGATGGCGAGGGTGCGTCCAAGCGACGTAACAATGCGGCAATAGGTACGGATATCGTCAAGATCAAGGCGACGTTCCTGACGGTCTTTCAGCCACTTCTCGCAGACTTGGTAGCCGCCCACTTGGTAGTTCCACACGGCTTCGGTCACAGGCGCGAAATACTGAGTTGCGTTGATGAACACACGCTGTTCACCCGTTTCGTAGCGAAACCCGACCTTCCTTCCCTTGCCGACGCGGCTATCGCCCTCGCCTTCGAACCGGCAGGTAGGTGGGTCAAGTTCCGGGGAAGTGAGCAGATGCAGCGTGGTCAACCTTTCGCCCAGTGCGGCGAGTTTCTGAAATAGTTTCGCGTCTGACGTGAACGGCACGCGCGGAAAATCAGTCCGCAGGAACTCGGCGTACTTTTCTCGGTACGCAGGAGCGTACAGTACGGCGTAAATGTAATGGAAAATCTCCTCGGGCGAGGGTTCCGCGCCGTATGCCTTAGTCAAAGCCTGAACCAAAATCGCATCCAGGTTCGGCTGTCTTCTCGGCGATTCGTGGTGGGAGAAAAGATCGGCGCTATCGGCGATAGGGTAAAGGTAAAGAGGAAACTGGTAGTCGATGGTCTTGAGCGATACGGCAACATGGTCTGAAATAGTACTGGATACGAATACGTGTTGCCATGTGCCAACTTGCTCAACGCGCTTCGGGGTGATAAGCGCGACGTTATCCCCCGCCAGTAGCTGGCGAGAGACTCGCTGTTGTGGTTGACCAATAAAACCACGTGATTGGCCCGTGTAGTAGGTGTGACGCATATCGAAGGGTCGATAGAGAATTGGGGCGATTTTTTCGCGTGCTGGCCCTGAATCCAACAGATCCTTCTGCGCCAGTGTCACCTTCCAGTCTCGTGCATCCTGGCCGAGTTTGTAACCCTGCCGAGCTAATTCCGGGTCCATTTGTGAGAAGACTGTAGCGGTACTCCATGCCTCCTCCACTGACCAGTGAATGGTCAGTCCGTCCCTTGCCGTCACGATGCCAACACTGTTCACGGGAAATACCGCGGGGATTGAAACAAACAGCCGATACCCAGCTTCCAACGCATTGTCTTGCGGCACAAACAGATAGAATGGCGACTTGGGACTCAATTCACACCATTCAGTCTGCGTCCGCATATGAGCGTCCAACCAAGCATACTTGACATTGCGAGTTCCGTAGAGATCGGCATGTCGGACAACGGCATCGGTCTTTTGTTCGCTGCCTCGTTTAATGAAGAGGGAGATGGCCACACCCTGCCGGATGTCGAAGACGTTCTTATCGGGACTCCCATCGGAGCAGGTCTCTTTTTTGAGCGAGTTACCGTGCAGGTCGAGGATGTAAATCTCGTCGAAGGTGCGCATAAGGCTCTGGCGCATGCCCCGGAACGTCGGGTTGTCGATGTAGCCGTGGTTGGTGATCATGCCGACAACTCCGCATCCGGCCTTTTCAATTTTCCATTGGGCGAAGCGCAGAAACTTCACATAATCGTCTTGCAGCCAGTGCTTCTTCTCACCAAAGTGCTTTCCATCGACGTATTTGTAGTCCTCGATCAAACTGGTGATCCATTCCCCCACGTTGGATGAGATGCCGGAATACGGTGGATTACCAAGGATTACAAGAATCGGGGTTTGCTTCTTGACGACACCGGCAAGGCGGGATTCCTCGGCCAGGGCGGAGAAACCTGGCAGGTGGCTCTCTTCCAGTATCTCGTTGTCAAGGGTGTTCGTGAGGTAGAAGG
>CAZKHU010000187.1:0-3706 GCA_964552725.1 uncultured Syntrophus sp. | reverse complement strand
TCACATTCTTTTGTCAACACTTTTTTCGAGATTCTGATCGGTGACAGCTACTAATTAATTTCCGTTGGGGCATAAACAGGGGCAGCGCTCTGTAAATGTTACTCTGACCCCAATTATTCCGGCGGAAACGTTTGCAGTCCTTCCGACCGGGCGGCGCGGGAAAGCCTGTCGTCAAAACACGCAAATACGAAATCTTCAGGAAGCATTTCCCGGATCGCCAGCGCCGATGCGAGATGGATTGCGTCGAAACCTCTAAGTGGATATTTTTCGACTACCCGATCTATGTAACCATTGAGTTCGCCGTTGACCTCTACACGGATAAAGCTTTCCCAGTCCCGGAGAAAAGAGCCCGCTATTTCCCGGATCAACGTATCCGCAAGCTCCGCCTCCCGTTTCTTCCGATATAGGGAAGCCATCGTTTCCGCGTAAGCAACAAAGGATGTGACGATTTGTACGGCCGATTTCCATCTGGCGATGATCTCGTCGGAATAAGGCTCCTGGAAGTATCGTTTTACCAGTGCGCTCGTGTCGAGGTAGAGGATCATCGGTCGTTCACCGCCGATCCTCTATCACTATTTCCGAAACGCGTTTTCCCGGTGCTTCTACCGCCTGGATACGGTCTTTCCGGATGCTCCGGCTCGGCAACGCGATCAACCCTCTCTGAACCAGGCGCCCCAGCGCTGAGCGGATGGACTTATCCCCATAATCTTCCTTCAAGATGCGGGCAACGGGTATTCCCCTTTCAGTGATCAGAATCTCTTCCCCAGCTTTCACCTGAACTAAAAACCGGCTCAGGTTGTTCTTGACATCCTTTATTCCCGCACTGATCATGGCGCCCCTCCTTTTTTGGTAGCTACTTTCCACGTCATGGTAGCTATCTTTAATCTTGCAGTCAAGTATTTTATGGCTCTATTTTATGGCTCTATGTGAAATATAATAGTTCATTTTAGCTTTTCGAACTGAGTAAGCCAACCGCTTTTATCGGACCCCTTTTCCCTCGCCATAAAAAACCCCGGGGATTTCTCCCCGGGGCCAAGCTAAAATTCTCCTGTGAAACTAAACAAACCTTTTCTTAGAAGCTCAGGGTCAGTTTGTTCATCAGGATGTAGTCGTCGTCAACCTTTCCGGTGCCATTGAGCCCCTTGTAGTAATCGCCGGTGAACAGATAGCCGGCGCCGACCATGTAGGTCAGGTTGTCGTAAAGCTTGTAGGTTGCAGTTACGTCAAACTCCGTCCCATAATCACTGTCCCATCCGGCCGGAGTTTCATCAGCCTTCGCGTAGGTAAGAGCTGCGCCAAGGGAGAATTTCGGCGTTACCTTGTAGTCGCCGAATATGTTGAACATCAGGAAATTGTTTTTACCGCTGTTGGCAGTATTGTAATTAGTGGCACCATAACCAGACCAAGTGGCCAGATCATCGTTCATCAGGATCAGCGCGGGGTTCCAGTCGACGCCGCCGCCAATGGCATTGTGAACCTTGTCATCAGCAGCATCGTCATCGCCCATTGCCCAGCCGACCTGCGCGCCGATGGTTGCCGGACCAAAATTCATCTTTGCCATAATGTACGCGGCCCAGCTATCAAAGTCCTTGTCGGCGACTCCAGGAATCTCCGAATCAAAGGCCTTGCCGAAGAAGTAGTCCACTTCCGCCTCTACGTAAACCGGCCCGAAGGTCGCCTTCATCATGGGCTCAAGGAGATAAAGCTTCTGCCCACCACCAGTAGGTCTGCCTGTATTGTTAGCCCCGTATCCGGAAAGAAGACCTACGCTCCCGCCTTTGAAGGGGTAAATGCCGGCGAGGTAATAAAAGTCATAATCGGCATCTGTTCGAGTCGTTTTTATGCCATTCTCGGTCCGTTTCTCGTAGATGGCGAGAAGGGTCATCGGGCCGAGCTTCGTCGTTAACTTGATTCTCGGTCTGGTTGTCTCGTTATCGGCAAAGGTGGTTCCCCATACGGCGGCTGCCTGGTAGCCGACATCGAACACGCCGATGCCTGTATTGAACGTCACATAGCCGCGTTCCCAGTCAAAGCCGGTATTTCCTCCACCTGAGTCGAGTTTGGACCGGTCAATGTCCCAGTTACCTTCCATCGCGTCCATCCGCGCGGTGAAGGTCAGCCCTTCGGCGATCTTGAAGACCGGCTGGAGTCTGATCCTCTGGTAGAAGTAGGCGCGGGAGTAGCCTGTGTCGCTGTCCTGCAGGCTGGGGTTGTCGTCATAGACGCCAACCACATAGTACGACCCGCCGAACTTTACGTCCACGGCGGATGCGGTCCCGCTTACGGCCACGATAAGGCCGAGCGCGAGGAGTGCTGCAAATAACTTCTTCATTTTTTCCTCCTGAATGTTGTTGTTTTGCTCCCCACGGGCATGGGGAGAATTTCAATAAAGGCGCCCGATGCGTCTTTACTGCCGCGGTCTCTGATCCAGCCGGTTCCGAAGCCGGCGGGGGATTAAAACGCATCCCTGCGAAAACCGCACTGCAATCATTTTTCGGAACGCTGTCTCCTTTCCTGGATTATCATTGCCGTTCATTGTCATTGCCGTTCGCGGGAAGCTATCACCGCCCTGCGGCATTGTCAAGGTCATAATAAGCCCCGGATATATTTTCCCGTGCGCTTATGCGGAAACGGAAAGCAACAGGCATGCCAATATATCAGCAATCGCCGACAGCAAATCAAGGCAAGAGGCCATGAGCGCCCCCATTTTTTTGAAAAGTGCCCGTATTTGGGGGGATAGCACGGTGCGCAAAAGAATATTTTTTTGATGTGCGTACTGTGGAGGAAAAAAGGAGCTGAGAGGCAATGTGGGAAAGAAGCGTCATGCCGGGGCAATTCTGGTGTGTCAAAAGAAACACATTGGTTGTCCGCAGGCGGCGCGCTTTGTCGAATTTAGACAGCCGTAAGGCCTTTCTCCAAGCGAACGGCAATATCGTTTGCCCTCTGCAGCGGGGCGGAATCCGGAAATATTTCTTGACATCAAATATACCTTGAGATAATGCCGAACGAAGTGTGTTTATGACTTATGGTCAAATAGTGACCGTCGTTCATGCTTGATGGATCGCCATAAAGTCGCTGATTTGATTTAACTATTCAGATGCCTGCGACGATCGGTTTTTATTTCAGGCGCCGAAAAAATTTATTCAGCGGTTACAGGGATTGGGAGGTTTGACCGGGGTTAGCCAAGGATTCCGGAATTGACGCTGGGAAATCGAATCCTTCTGCTTTTTGAGAGTGCGTTGACTTTAAGGAGGAACGGGAACTTTTGGGGCGTGTTTTTGACAAAACGCTGTCGTCTGGTACAACCTTATAAGGAGGATGCCATGGGAGAAGCGAAAAAAACACAGTTGGAGCAGGTTTATCCGCCGGCGAAAAGGGTAACGGAAGCATCGTATATAAAAAGCCGCCAGGAGTACGAAGCGCTCTACCGGCAGTTTCTCGACGATCCTTCCGCCTTCTGGGCGAAGCAGGCCGATGAGTACATAACCTTTTTCAAGAAGTGGGAGAAGGTCGAGGAGTTCAATTTCGATATCCGCAAGGGGCCGATCAGCGTAAAATATTTCATCGGCGGGAAGCTGAACGTATCTTACAACTGTCTCGATCGGCACCTTGAAAAAAAGGGCGATAAGACCGCTCTTTTGTGGGTCGGCAACGAGCCGGGCGAGGAGCGGAAAATAACCTATCGGGAGCTCCACCGGGAGGTCTC
>CAZKHU010000186.1:0-3772 GCA_964552725.1 uncultured Syntrophus sp. | reverse complement strand
ATTTATGGAGGAATGCACAAAATGACAGAGGCAATAAACAGGGATGACGCCGGCAAGATAGCCCACAGGCTGACCGAATGCCGAAACGTTCTGCAAAAGGGGAATGTCTTTTCCTGCCTCTTGAAATTCAAGGAGGTTCTGGAGAAAATTAGCTCCACCAGCATGATCCCCGCCGACGAAAAGGCGCTGCAGAAGGAGATCAACGATTTCCAGAAGACCCTCGCGGAGAGCAAACAATTCCGCGATATCTACGGGCCCGTCACGTTTCGAGACAACGAAATCGCCCCCACTCTCGAATTGATGAAGCAACTCATTGAAATAAAAAGCGATGAAATGACGGACCTATTGGAGGAACCGAAAGAAAAGAAGGAAATCACCGCGAATCCCGTTCCCCCGGCTAACGGCACAGAGGCTCAATTAAACATAATTAAAACACTCATTGAAAACGGAAATCCGACGGCAGCGCTGGAGCTGCTGAAAAACAAGGAGGATTTGGCAGAACTCCTTGCCGAAACCTACAACACGGCCGGCATAGAACACCGCCGGGCGGGCCGTTATGATGAATCTCTGCAGGAGTTCAAAAAGGCCCTCGTCGCCTCGCCGCGGGATGAGGGAATTTATTACAACATGGCCCGGGTTTACATTGCCCGGAAAGAATGGAAAACGGCGGCCGAAACAATCAACGAGGGCCTCAAGATCAATCATGATTTTGCTGAAGGTATCAAACTGTTGAAATATATTCGTGAAACGGGGAAGATATAACGCAAGGGGACGCTGGTAAAAAAGTAAATTAACCACCGTCCCTCAGAAGAAAATCAATTATATTTTTTCTTATAATTCCGTTTCTGTCATTCCCCCAGATGGTGTCCATGGAAAGAACCATTTTCTGATAGTTGTCCTGAATTTTTTCCAGCGGCTTGAATTCTCTTTCCTCCGTCTCTTGAGAAGCAAGAAGGTATGTTACCTGAATATATATGATTTCATTATTTCTTTTTGCAACGAAATCAACTTCCAAGTCACCAAATTTCCCTGTCGAAACAGTGTATCCCCGTCTTATCAATTCCAGATAAACAATATTTTCCAAAAGCCCGGCAATGTCGCTTTTTCTGTAACCAAGAACACTATGGCGGATGCCAATATCGCTGGCATAGTATTTTTCAGATAACTCCAGATGTCTTTTCCCCTTCAGGTCAAAGCGCCCCGTCTTATAGGCAAGATGGGCATCCTGCAGGTAGCCAATGTAGTTCTGAACCGTATCAACGCCTGTCCTTATTTTTTGTGATTTTAGATAATCGGCTATTTTTTTGGCGCTCGTGATGCTGCCGCAGTTATCAAAAACAAACGCTGTAATTTTTTCAAGAAGGTAAATATCCCTGATGCTGTACCTGGCGACAATGTCTTTAAGCAGTATCGTGTTAAAAATGGAATTTATATATTGGAAAACAATCTCATCCTCAAAATTAAGATTATGAATTCCCGGAAGACCGCCATATTTGAGATAAAGTTCAAACTCTTTTTCTTCCGGGTTTTCTTTGCCGCGAAACTGCAAAAATTCTCTAAATCCAAGCGTGTACATGGGAATTTCAATATATCTGCCGGTAAGCAGGGTGGCAAATTCTGCCGAAAAAAGACGGGAATTCGAGCCGGTAATATAAATATCGGCAAGATTTTCAGCAAAAATCGAATTAACGGCTTTTTCCCATCCCGGAATTTCTTGAACTTCATCAATAATGAGATATTTCATCCCGCTTCCCTGCGGCATAACCCGTTTAATATATTCATACAGCGCTTTATAATCATTGATAAACTCAAATTCCATAAGTTCCATGCTGATATAAATAATTTTGGTTTCAGCGACTCCTTCCCTTATGAGGCGCTCGATCAACATCTTCATAAAAGTGCTTTTGCCGCATCTTCTCATCCCGGAAATCACCTTGATCATTGGCTTGCCGATAAAAGGCGAAATTTTGTCGAAATACTGCGCTCTCTCAATCATAATTCTACCTCCAGAAAAAGATTCAGTTATAGACGAATCTTTGTCATTATAAGCAAATAGTTTTGTTTATGCAAGAAACTTTACGGGGGCGTTGGCAAGGCGATTGGGCATGAATGCGCCCGGCGTCGGCTATGCCGTTGAAAGGGGCGCCGCTATTGTTCCGGAGAATCAATACTGCTTGCTTCCATAACTTATGTACTTATTTGCCGACGTCCCAAACAATTGCGAGAAAAATAAAAAGATTGATTATGTCTCTATTTGCAGCCCCACCTGCCTGCACGACAGCCATATCCGTTTCGACCCGTTTTGGACAAGATATTCCGTGTACAAACCTTCGGAGAATTGATCATTGTTCGATAACATATACAAAAGTAAGCGGGTTTTGATCACCGGACACACCGGCTTCAAAGGTTCATGGCTGGCCATCTGGCTGAAGGAACTGGGGGCGGATGTCATCGGCTATTCCCTTGCTCCGCCAAGCGTGTGAAATCTGCGAACACGATCCTAATTTCTGGCGAAATTGGGTCAAGCCCCCTCCCCCGGATTTCACCCATCGGCGCCGCCTCTGCCCGGGCTGGCAACGTCATCGGCGGCGGGGACTGGGGTACGGATCGCCTTGTTCCCGACTGCATCCGAGCCCTGAGCAGTAAGCAACCCATCGGCATCCGCAGCCCCCATGCCATCCGTCCCTGGCAGCACGTCCTGGAGCCCCTCGGCGGTTATCTTCAGCTCGGCGCCGCCCTGTGGCAGGAACCAGAAAAATATTCAGGCGCCTGGAACTTCGGCCCCGAGGACGGCAGTCATCTGACCGTCGCCGAAATGGCTGAGCGATTGATAAAATACTGGGGCGAAGGTTCCTGGAATGACCTCTGCGATCCTCAGGCCCTGCATGAGGCGAACCTTCTCAAACTCAATTGCGACAAGGCCCACGCTTATCTCCACTGGCACAGCGTTCTCACCATTGACGAATGCTTGCAGATGACAGCGGATTGGTATAAAGAATTTTACTCGGAACCTCAAACAAAAGACATGCATCAGTTCTGTCTGGAGCAGATCCGCAAGTACGAAGAAAAGCCACAAAAGGAGGACAGTCATGCTGGCGATAAAAGCGCAGTATAAGGCGGGACGAATTACTGATGGTACGTTACAAATTAGCAAAGGAGCATAAAATGAATACGGTAAGACAAGAAGAATACATGGGAGAGGTTTTAAACGATGGCCATCTTTCCTTACCGGAGGAAGTTCGGCAAAGGCTGAGTCTAAAGCCTTTATCAGTCGTGAAAGTTGTAATAACTCTTACACCCCCGGAAACAGCGAGTACAAATGACGCATGGAATCTATTTCGTTCCATGGGGCGCAGCGCGGAGCCCGGGATGTTAGATAAATCAGCCGAAGATCATGATCGCCATCTTTATGGGAAATCCGCCAAATGAAAATATTCATTGATACGAGCGCCTGGGATGCAATTGAGGATAGCGGTGATCAAAACCATGAAATTGCCTTGGCCTTCAAGGACGATCTCCCCAATAATTGCCGTTTAGTCACAACCGATTACGTTCTTGATGAAACATATACACTGCTCCTCTTGAATGTTGGTTACGAGCGTACTATTGCTTTTCAGAGGAATACCAGCGAATTGTTACAAGCCGGAATTTTGGAGGTTGCTCACGTCACTTCTTCTCTCTGTGACGAGGCATGGAATATATTCAAGCGGTTTAATGGGGTGCAATACAAAAAAGTTGCGCTAATATCTTCAATAGGTGAGAAAGTTCTGGA
>CAZKHU010000185.1:0-3782 GCA_964552725.1 uncultured Syntrophus sp. | reverse complement strand
ACCGCAGAGGTAATGGGACACCGCATCGGCAACCAGGCGCACTGGTGAAGGGTGCAAAAGTCTCCTTTTCCAATGTCGCCCAACTAAAGTAAAATATTTCGTTGCATTAGCTGGGCGATACACACTCGAGGTAATTGCAAAACTCCGTGTCATGCCCGAAAGCAAAGCTTGATGTTCATAATGCTTTTGTCGGGGAGGACCTTCACCTTGAGAAGGCCGCTCTCAAGAAAATCGTAGAGACGCTGGAGCCTGGCCTTCATGGGTGCGCCGATTTCGGCGGGAAGCGAAGCGCACCATTCGCGGTGCATCCCTCCCTTGGCTGCCCGGGAGGTCTGGACGTCCAAAGGGTTAAGGCAGGAGTTGCAAACCATCCGAACGCAGGTCTCGCCGCCTTCCGGCGTCATCCGTTCCAGGGCCTCGCCCGCCACCTCCAAAAGGGAGGAGCTGAAAAACCCGGCAATCCGGTCATATTGGCAGGAGCCCTGTAACCGGGTGGCCAGAAAATCATTCAGAGGACTACGGCGTGATGAGTAGCGATGGATCATCGGTTATCAGCTCTCCAGAAGTTGTCCCACTTCCTTGACAAACCTTACGGCAAACGTAAAAGCATGTCTCGCTTCTTCCAGGGAAACGAGGCCAAGGGCATCGCATCTGCCGCCTTGATATCTCTTTTGGCCAGTGCCAGTCTGCTTGCGGCCTGAGCCGGCGACGCATCGAATCGCTTGATCAGGCCTCTATTGAGCAAGTCTTCGTAAGTCATCTTCGTTGCCTATCAACATGATTTTCGGTTCGGCTATGAGCCTGCAGATAAAAGGGTCCTGATCCTTTATGCGCTGCTTCATTTCCGATATCTGAAAGAGAGAGGGATTGATGTCGCGTCCAAGCAACTTCTCCGGCTCTCTCAACCTTTTCAGGAGATCCTCAAGGGGCATTTCCCCGAGGACCATCAAATCGATGTCGCTCTTCTCGTTCTCCGTACCGGCTGCAAATGAGCCGTAGATGAAGGCGTATTCGACATCTTTATCGTCCGATAAAACCTGCTTGAGCAGTCCGGGAGCCCCTTTGACCTTGAAGAACATGGATTTCAGTTCCGAGTAGATGAGGAATCCGGGATTGACGTGGAAGTATTTGAGATTGCCTGATTTGCTGCTGGTCAGAAGCCCGATGGACTCGAGGTTTTTCAATTCGGTACTGACGTTCTTATAATCTTCTCCGGTGATCCTTTCCAATTCCCGGAGGTAGAACGATTTTTCCGGGTGCAGAAAGAAGGTGTTCAACAGCTCTATCCGGACTTTTGAGGAAAACAGTTTATGCAGCATCGCCATCTCCAATGATGGTCATTATACATCAATTGATGGTTATATTACATCAATATTTTTACCGCCCGAAGGTCATTGGCTAATCCGTCTGCCGCTTTGCTTTCTTTGCCACTGCTACTATGGCATCAAGTTTCTCTGTGATCTCTCCGTCCAGATCTTCTCTATGCACCAGACTAGCGAGGACGTGATATTCAGATTTTCGCAATTGCAATGGAAGTCCCAGTTTCTTGAAGAAAAGCTTGAAAACCCGATCAAATATTTCATCAGTTGCTTTAACATCAGGAGACCATGGGGCCAAATCATCTATTTCGAGCAGTTTCGTCACCTCCTCAATGGCCTCGCGCATCGTTTGCTCTCGTCGTGCAGCTTCGGTTCTGCCGAAAAGATCATCGGGCTGGTCGTGCCTGGCGTAAGCAAGCAACACATCTTCCCTGCAGAAATAGCTTTCTATCTCCCTGCGACGCCACATCATTTCAACGAGCGTGTTAGTAGCTTGAAGCTTTTTGTCGAGACGGTCGAAGAGGGCAATCCCCACGAGATCATTTTTGGCTTCACTCAAGCCTCCAAAATGATCGCGTGCCTTTTGGGGCAGGTTGGTTTCGATGTACTTCACAAAAGGACGCGCAAGAAACGACTGTGCCTCGTGGTTCAGTGATTTAGCAAATTCCTGAAGTATGGCAAGGTCGGTGGCGTTCTCCAGATAAAGCACCCATCCGGTTTCTTCCGCCTGGTAGTATTGCTCAAATCCGATTTCCCGCAGAGCCTTCAAAACTTGAGAGCCTCGGTCGTCAATGCGGTGGGGCTTGCCAACAAAAGCGATGACAGTATCCCGCTCGGCGGCCTCGTTGAGCACCACCTCGGAATGACTGGCTGCGATGATTTGCGATCCTTGCTGCTCGGCTACATGAATTAGGAGGTTGTATGTTTGGCGCTGCCGTAGCACCTCCAGATGCGCGTCCGGCTCATCGAGAAGCAACACCGCTCCGGGGTTGCTGTAAAGGTGCGCGAGCAGAAGCAGCGTCTGTTGCAATCCACGCCCCGAGGATGACAGGTCGAGAGTATTTCCCCTTTCATCTCTGTAGGACATGGTGATTTCGCTGCGCTCGGCGATATATTTTGGTGGCAAAAGCTCAACGCCAAACAATTCTTTTATTTTGCCGAGCAAATTATCCCAGTGCCCCTCATCTTTGTTCTCATAGATTTGGTAACAAAGGTTACGTAACACCTGGGCCGTCTGTCCTTGGCCGATAAGTACACCGATTTCTCCCGGTTGCTTTACAAACTCACGGTCCGCCAAACCCGACATTGGGGGAAGGTATGCGATGCGGGCACTTCCCGCTTCGTCGGGGATAGTCATCCGTTCTTTCCCTGCGTCATCGATGCGAAGAGGCCGGCAATAGAACGATTCTTCATTAGCGTAATCGAATTCGAGGCCACAGGACCAAGCCTTGTCGCGGGTTACACCATCCACGATGATATCAACACGGATATTCTCGGTTATTTGGACTGATTTGCCATTTTCTTCATTCCGTGAAACGTTCCGAACATGCAGATTACGCCAGAGCAGGTTGGCAACCGGTACAGGAATGGAAACCAAGTCGCGGCGGTTGACAGTGACGCCCGGTCTTTTCTCCGGCGAGGATTTACCCTTACGTTTCTCGTTCCAGCGCCTGAGGCCAATGTCCCATAAGGAGAGCGCCTGCAATGCCGTCGTCTTGCCGGAATTGTTGGGACCGATCAGGAGAACTGCTTTGCCAAGCTCGATTTCTGAATCTTCAAAACGTTTGAAGTTTCTGATTCTGATGCGTGTCAACATGTGGCATGCCCCTTTCCGAGCATATTTTGTGTGTCCCGCGTGTTAGCGATTTCGATGATGAAGTAAACGCGATCAGCTCGTGCCTTTTCATACGGCGATTCGCTCCTCCGCATACCGATCTCCGGCTGCGAAACGAGCCTCTTCTCTATTGAGGTCTAAAGCTTCCCGGAGAGTCACCCTCAGGCTTTCAATGAGATCTTCCCGCGTCCTTTCCTGGCAGTTTACTCCGTGCACCTCCTCGATCCATCCGATCCACCACTCTCCATCCTGCTTGACTACCGCGGTATATTCATTGTTCATGTCGTTCTCCTCATTGATTTAGGTTGATGGCCTTATCCGGTATGGGCTCCTGCCAGATTCTCCGGTAACAATCCCAGAAGGCCGATGAGGCAAAGAGGTTCAAATGCGTTTCGTCTTTCCCGCCTTGTGTTCCTCAACGGCGCTTTGTACCAACCTGTCCAGCTTGCCGGTCTCGCTATCCATTTCTATCTGACGATCCCATTCGGCTGCATCAAATTCGATAAACCAGGAGCGAAAAGCGGCCCGTTCACCGGGGCTGAGCTGTTTGATAGTCTGCTCAAGCATTTCGACTTGTGACATGGTCATTCTCCTTTATGGTATCTTCTTTTTCTCCCAAGATGGCTTTA
>CAZKHU010000184.1:0-3847 GCA_964552725.1 uncultured Syntrophus sp. | reverse complement strand
AGTCAGAGCCTGCGCGATGCCGAATATTTCGATTGCGAGCTTCCCAGGGTTCGGGTGATGTTGGAAGATATAGAGGGGTTTCTGCGCCCCCTTCGGGGACGTACGATCATCCTCGATGAAATCCACCGCCTGCAAAATCCCTCCGAGCTGCTGAAGATAGCCGCGGATCACTATCCCGAGGTGCGGATTCTTGCCACCGGTTCCTCCACACTCGGCGCCTCCGCCAAATTCAGTGATACGCTGACGGGCCGCAAGGAGTCCCTCTGGCTTACCCCCATGCTGGCGCAGGATCTTGAGGATTTCGGGGCGCCCGATCTTTCGAAGCGGCTTCTGTTCGGCGGGATGCCGCCCTTCTATCTATCCGATGATTTTCCGGAAAGAAGTTTTCAGGATTGGGTGGATGGTTATTGGGCGAAGGATATCCAGGAACTTTTCCACCTCGAACGACGTCACGCCTTTCAGCGGTTTTTCGAGTTGCTCATGGGGCAGAGCGGCGGCATTTTTGAGGCGTCTCGCTTTACCGGGCCCTGCGAGGTCAGCCGGACGACCATTGCCAATTACCTGTCCGTGCTTGATGCTACATACGTGGTTCATATCGTCCGTCCCTTCAGCAGCAATAAATCCGCCGAGGTTATTTCCGCCCCCAAGGCGTATGGTTTTGACACGGGATTTGTCTGTTATTACCGGGGCTGGAACACGCTTCGCCGGGAAGACATGGGCCTGCTCTGGGAGCATTATGTACTCAACGAGATGCAGGGCCGTCTGCAAATGAGGGACATCATGTACTGGCGGGACAAGCGCGGCCACGAAATCGATTTTGTAGTCGCCAGGAGGGGAAAGCCGCCGGTGGCGATTGAGTGCAAGTGGTTGGCGGCTGAATTCGAGCCGGCCAATCTCAAGAGGTTTCGCGAACGGTATCCGGAAGGAGACTCGCTGGTTGCGGCCGCCGATGTGGAAAAGTCCTTTATCCGCAATTACAAGGGTATGGATGTGACCTTTGTGAACCTTGCCGGCCTGATAGACGCACTTGAGTAAAACAGGAGAAAAGTGGGAGGAGAAAAGTGGGACATAATACTATTTTTCTGGCTCAAAAAAGCAGCCTGTCCCCTTTTCCCTCGTTACCAAGATATATTAAATTGACATAAGTGTATATTTATTGTATTTGACTGTAAACATTGCGGAAGAAGGCGTTTCGAATGAGATACCAGCAAATAGCTGATAGTAAATACACATTCTTTGCTTCAGCGGATGTGGCTGAAAGATTGGCCATCAAGCCGCAATCGGCTGTTGTTCTCTGCAATCGGTACGTAAAATCCGGCCTTATGATCAGGATGAAACGCGATCTATACGTATTGACGGAAAAATGGCGCTACCTCAAACCTGGGGATTTTTTTCTTGCTGCCAACCGTCTGCAAGTGCCTTCTTATTTGTCGCTTACTACCGCCCTCTCTTTTTACCGGATAACCACCCAGGTGCAGCAGGCCTATTTTGAGTTGATAGCCCTCAAGCAAAATCAGTACGACATTCAGGGGACAATCTTTCGGTATTTCAAAATAAAAAAAGATCTTTATTTTGGGTTTGTCCGGCAGGACGGCATCTTTATAGCCACGCCCGAAAAGGCCCTCTGGGACGCGGTGTACCTCCAGTCCCTGGGGAGATACGCCCTTGATGTGGCAGCCCTCGATCTGAACAAAATAAAAAAAGCAATCCTTGACGACATGGCGTCGAGTTTCCCCGAACAGGCGGTCGGATTAATGGAGAAATTATGGAAAGCATGAATGAGCATGAGCTATTTGAGATCGGCGTGTTGCAGTGGCTTAAAAACCGCCGGTTTCTGGCCCCGCTTGTCTTCGGCGGCGGAACCATGCTTCGGTTGTGCCATGAACTTCCCCGTTATTCGGTTGATCTTGATTTCTGGTTTTACAGAAATATGGATTATCCACTGTATTTCGACAACCTGACCAAGTCGTTGCAGAAAGATTACATTCTTACGGATGCGGCTGAGAAACGTTTTACGCTTGTCTTGGAAATCCAGCGGGAGGCGGGCCGGCAGCGGCTCAAGATCGAAATACGCAAAGAGATTGCGCTTCCGCAAAGCACAGAAGAAAAAATCGCTTTTTCTACCGCGGGCAGCGTCCAGGTGCTCCTCCGCGGTTTTACGTTGCAGCAGATGGCCCAAAACAAGATAAACGCATTTCTTGATCGGGGAGAAATCCGCGATGTCTTCGACCTTGAATTTATCATGCGCAGGGGCGTCAACCCGGACCTGAATCCGGACATCATCAACAAGCTGCAAAACCGCCTGCAAAGCCTCACAAAGCACGACATGGATGTGAAACTGGGCAGCCTTTTAACGCCTGAATGGAGAAATTATTACCGCAGTCAAGGGTTTTCCTATTTAAAAGGGAAGTTGGGGTAAAACCGGGGTCAGAGAGATATTGTTTCCCCGGGAGGATAAATTATACTAAACTCGTTCGAACATTACGTTACGAACAACCCACATTGAATCCTTGAGAGGCTAATGCAATGGCCCGTTTACCAAGAATTGATATGGCCGGAGTTCCGACGCATGTGATCCAGCGCGGCAATAACCGCACCGCTTGCTTTTTTGTGGATGCTGACTGTGTGTATTATCTTGAATGCCTGAGGAAGGCAGCGAAGAAGTGTGAATGCGCCATTCACGCCTATGTACTCATGACTAACCATGTTCATCTATTGATCACCCCCGACGGTGTGGGTGCCGTTGCGAACTTGATGCAATCTCTCGGACGGAATTATGTAAAATATGTAAATGCCGTCCACAGACGCACTGGAACGCTATGGGAGGGGCGATATAAATCAAGCCTGATTGATTCAGAGCGCTATCTGCTCGCCTGTTATAGGTACATCGAACGAAATCCTGTGCGCGCCGGCATGGTGAAGCAGGCAGAGGACTATAGATGGTCAAGCTATCGTGTTCATGCACACGGCCTGCCGAGTGATTTGATTGTAGATCATCCGGTTTACACGGCACTGGGGAAAGATGAGAAGGAGCGGGCCAAGGCGTATCAGGGGCTTGTTGACGATCGTATCGACAACGTTGACGATATCAGGAATATCCGAAGTGAGACAAACCGAGGCGGAGTAGTGGGAAGCGACCTGTTCAAGGATACTATTGAACGTGCGTTGACCCGGCGGGTGAGGCCGGGGAAATCAGGGCGGCCAGGCAAGAATCAAGAGAAATAATATGTCTCTGACCCCGGTTTCTCCGCGGCGGGTGAGGCCGGGGAAATCAGGGCGGCCAGGCAAGAATCAAGAGAAATAATATGTCTCTGACCCCGGTTTCTATATCCAGTTTGCCGGGATAGCGACATTCTGCCGGTCAATCGGGAAGGTTTCCCGGACAAGCGACAAGACCGCTCCCGACTTTACGGGTAGTCCGAGATTGGCAAGCGCGGTGAAGTGGCGCGTCCAATCCCTTCGCGCAGTGGCGCCCAGCTTTATTTCAACGGGATAAAGAGCCCCGTCCGTCTCGAAAATCATGTCTATCTCCGCTCCGTCCTTATTGCGGAAGTAGTAAATCGGCGGTTCCCTGAGTGCGTACCACCACGATTTGAGTGTCTCTGCGACGCACCAGGTCTCGAAAATTGCCCCTCTGAGCGGGCTGGATGCCAGGGTCTCCGGAGATGTGTATCCGGCGAGCCAGGCACAGAGTCCCGTGTCGAGGAAGTATAGCTTCGGACTCTTTATGAGGCGCGAGCTGCGATTGGATTCGGAACTCCTGCCCTTGACCACCAGTTTTTCTCCGGTCCGTATTTTAAAATTTTATTTTCCGGAATTCCTAATTCCTTCCAGACTTTGATCGATT
>CAZKHU010000183.1:0-3877 GCA_964552725.1 uncultured Syntrophus sp. | reverse complement strand
TGCAATGACTGTCACATGCCGCGCACCGTGCGCAAGGTTGCCGAGGATTTCGAAAATCCTGAACGTGCTGTAGCAAGGCATTTGTGGACCGGCGGCCGTTCTAAACAGCGTCTTGCAAGCGCACTCAGTATGGCGATCAGTCAACAGGATGAAAAAAAACCGAATTTGGCAATTCATGTCATCAACATCGGCGCCGGGCATTCAGTGCCGACCGGTTCAAACCGCCGCGCCGTCTATATGAATGCAGAAATCCTAGACAAAGCCGGCAAGAGAATAGAACAAAAGGAATGGCTGTTCGCCCCCTGGTATGGACCCAGGCCGGATGACAGGAAATATCTGGAGGAAGACAAAACCCGTCCGGACAGCATCTCCGCCATACAGGCCGATGCCCAGGGACCTCACGAGCCGATCATCCGCGCCGGAGAGGAGCGCGTTCTTTCCTGGACCCCGAGCCTGAAAGCCGGCGCTTATACTGTTAAAGCCCGCCTGATTTACGACCTCAACCGATATAACGGCAGGTCTTTTGCGGATGACCAGACCGAAATCAATAGTGCAACTCTCACAATCAAGATAAAGTGAGGATATTAGAATGCGCCGGTTTATTATCACGGTTTGTTCCATTATGGTTGCGCTTGCCTCGGTTGCAGGCCCGGCCTTTGCCGGGCCTCCGCTCATAACCGATGATCCGGGCACTCCAGGAGACGGCAACTGGGAGATCAATTTTGCCGCTGCCGTGGAGAGACGGGAGTCGGAATCAAGTTTTGAGGCGCCGATCCTTGATGTCAATTACGGATGGGGAGATCATATCCAGCTCAAATTCGAAATCCCCTGGACTATACTTCATGAGGAAGGAAACGGCACAAGAAGCGGGCTTGGAAACTCTGCATTGGGTGTGAAGTGGCGGTTTTTCGATGAAGAACCCAATGGTTTTGATGTCTCCTGCTATCCGCAGGTTGAGTTCAACACGCCGGGATCTTCATCAGATAATCGCGGAGTTGTGGATGAAGGAATCCAATTTGTTCTTCCTTTCCAGGCGGAAAAGGGATTTGGGCCGGTCGGTTTAAACCTGGAGCTGGGATACGTTTTCATAGAGCACGATATGGATGAATGGCTCTGCGGCCTTGCATTGGGATATGAAATCTTTGATGGGTTCAAGCTTATGGGAGAAATAGCCGGGACTGCCCTCAGGGATTTCAATGAGCATGATTTTGTATTCAATCTTGGCGTCAGATGGCAGGTCAGCTATCATCTGACCCTGAATGCATCCGCAGGGAGAAGCCTTCACAATTCCGAAGGAGATGATGTTGACCTTATGTCCTACATTGGAGTGCAGTTTCTCTACTGATCGGTGCGGATTGGGGATCTGTTTACGGGTTCGGAGTTCATTGATTCAGGTTCGAGGTGTTTACTTGTCTCAAGTCGGCGACGGAGAAATCTGCAAGACCTAGGTTTAAAAGAAAGGGAGAAAATCACCATGGCAATTATTTCAAAACGCTCCAAGACAGGCGATGCGTGCAGGCCTCTGTCAAGTATGGATGCCGAACAAACCACCCGCTATCAGCACTTCAGGGCGCTGCTTGACCACAACCGCGCAGCCCTTAACCTGATGGCCGATCTTGAGCAAACTTATTATGATAACCGTCCCTTCACTCTCCAGCTCGTGGAGAGAAAGTGCAATCAACTGCTCTTTGAAGTCGAGGCAATGGTTCAATCTCTGTCAGGCATGTCCGGCAATAAGTACGAGCGATTGTCCACGTTGTTGAACAGCCTGCGCCGCTATGCGCGAGATGAACTGGCCGCTGATATACATTTGGCAACGGATAGATTAACCCTCCCACTCGACCAAATTGAATCGGATCACGGCAGAGCCGTGGGCGCCAAGGCCGCCAACCTGGCGCACATACGCCGGGAACTGGCCTTGCCGACGCCCGAAGGGTTTGCCGTCACCACCGCCGCCTATCATCTGTTTTTAAGGGAAACCGGCCTTTCCGTGGAAATTGATGATGCCCTGGCGGAGATGGCCGCCGACGATCCGGCGTCCCTGGAGGCCACCGGCCGCAAGATCCGTTCGCGGATCATGGAAACCCCTTTGCCGGCATCGATCTGCCTGGCGCTTGAGGAAGCCGCTGCAAAACTGGCCGGAGGGGCATCTTGTGATCTGCGTTTTGCGGTGCGAAGCAGCGCCATCGGCGAAGACAGCGAAATCTCCTTTGCAGGTCAATATACCTCGGTCCTGAATGTAGCCATTGCAGACTTGGCCAATGCCTACAAGCAGGTGGTGGCGAGCAAGTATTCCGCTCCCGCGCTTTCCTACCGCATGCACCACGGCCTGGATGACCGTGAGACCCCCATGGCCGTATTGGTGATTGAGATGGTTCAGCCACGGTTGAGCGGCGTCATATACACAGCCGATCCGATTGGCGAGGATCGTGACAGCATTCGAATAAGCGCTGTCCTCGGGCTCGGCGACGCCTTGGTGGGCGGGGACACCTCGCCGCAGCGCGCTTACAGAATTGATAAACGCGCATTCAGAGTTCCGGATGCGGCCGGAGTTGAGATAGAAGAGTGCTCTTCCGGCGATCCCGCAGCCGATGCAGAGTTTCTCAGGACGCTGTGGGAGTCCGCCATCAGGCTCGAAAATCACTTTCAACGTCCCATGGATATCGAATGGGCTTTGGACGGGTCAGAGAAACTGTATCTGTTGCAGGCGCGGCCGCTGCTGGTGCTTCCTGAAACGGACGAGGAAAGGCCCGAGTCCGCGCACGACTATCCCGGCTACCCGCTTGTCATCGAAGGCGGAAAATGTGCGGCAAACGGCGTTGTCGCCGGCCGGGTTCTGGTTTTAAAGAACACCGGGACGGACGGCATCACGCCGCAGCTCGATCCGGATACCATCCTTGTTACGCGCACCGCCTCTACAGCGATTACTCCGCTTATCGGAAAATTAAAGGGTCTCATCACCGACATCGGCGGCACCGCCAGTCACCTGGCCTCGGTGGCCCGGGAGTTCGGGGTTCCGGCGTTGTTCGACACCCAAATTGCCACTTCCGTGCTGAAGGATGGCGACGAGATTACCTTATGGGCCGGCAAGTGCAGGGTCTACCAGGGCGTCGTGGAAGGGCTGGTGTGCGGCATGCGTCCCATTAAGCGCCCTATCTTCGCCAGTCCGGCTCATATGCGAATGCAGCGCCTGTTGGATCTCATTTCACCGCTGAATCCGACCAATCCTAATTCCACGGAATTCGCGGCCGAGGGGTGCAGAACGACCCATGACATTATCCGATTCTGTCACGAGATTTCCGTGCGGGAGATGTTCCGTTTCGGCGAGGCCGCGGGACGTGCGCGAAACGCGGTGAGACTGAAGGTGAGCATCCCCATTCAGCTTTTTGCCATGGACCTGGGCGGCGGGTTGCGCGAGGGGGTGACCACCTGTCACGAGATTAACGCCTACGATGTGGTTAGCTCACCCTTCCTGGCCCTGTGGCGGGGGCTTTCCCATCCCGGCCTGAACTGGACCAGCACTATTTCCGTGGGCATGCACAATTTCATGTCCTTGATGGTAGGTGGGGCCATGCCGCAACAGGGCAATCAGTTGGGCGGGGCGAGCTATGCATTCATATCCGGCGACTACATGAATCTGAACGCCCGTTTCGGATATCATTTCGCAACAGTGGACGCCCTGTGCGGCGCGGACGCAGAGCACAACTATATCAGCCTGCACTTTGCAGGGGGAGCCGGAGCCTACTTCGGCCGTTCCCTGCGCATTCAATACATGGCAGGCGTGCTCAAACGATTGGGATTTGAAACTACCCTCAAGGGCGATCTCATAGAGGCGTCACTGGCCAGGTTGGACCAATCCGCCGTTGAGGATGCCCTC
>CAZKHU010000182.1:0-3961 GCA_964552725.1 uncultured Syntrophus sp. | reverse complement strand
TCCGCGCCGAGAGCTTCGCCGACCACTACAGCCAGGCGCGGCAGTTCTATCTCAGTCAAACATCCTATGAGCAGGCGCACATCGCCTCGGCGTTGGTGTTTGAACTTTCCAAGGTTGAACATGTGCACATTCGTCAGGCAATCGTCGGTCACCTGCGACATGTCGAAGAAGACCTGGCCAAGCGGGTCGCCGCGGGTCTTGGACTCGACAAAATGCCCAATGCGCCGGTGTCCGCAACGCCCGTGCAGGAGATGAAGCCTTCGCCCGCATTGCAGATCATCGGCAAGATGAAAGACACGCTCATGGGGCGCGTGGTGGGCATCCTGATCGCGGATGGTTCAGACGGCGCTGTCATCAAGAAGATTAAAAAAGCCGCAACCAATGCAGGCGCTACCGTGAAGATCGTCGCGCCCAAAGTGGGCGGCGCGAAGCTTGCCGATGGTTCAATGCTGGCGGTTGACGGGCAACTGGCCGGTACGCCTTCCGTGCTATTCGACGCCGTCGCCGTCATCCTCTCCGATAAAGGGGCAAAGGCCCTGTCGATGGAAAGCGCCGGAATCGATTTCGTGCGCGATGCCTTCGGTCATCTCAAGGCAATCGCCGTTGACAAAGGCGGCCAGGCGCTTTTGAAAATGGCGAATGTCGGAAAAGACGCGGGCGTTGTGGATGTAAGCGACAAAAACGCGTTCATCGCCGCGGCAAAGACGCGCCAATGGAAGCGGGAAAAGTCCGTGCGAACATTGGCATAACCACCGCTGCCGTGGGGCCTTCTCTTTTCTATATTTACCCCCTGAAAGGAGGAGATCCCGACGGCCACGGCCAGAAGGAGTGAAATCATGTCCAACGCCAGCGAAGACCGCCGCAGTTAGGCGCATTTCAGGGCGGAGTTTCAGACGCTGCTCGCGCTGGCAACGGCGGAAATAGTAGAGAAAGGAGAAATCGATGGAACCAAAAGGGGGTTTGTTGACCATAGGAAGGCAGTTATCGTGACTGTTACGGGCAAAGGGGAAGAGATAGAACTGATAGAGGCTAAGGATGAACTGAAAGAACGTATCGAAGGAAGTAGCCACGTTGGACGCGTTGTAGGTGTTGAAACAGTTGACAGGATGACGGATCGTCAGATCGCGGCGAAAGTTCGACAGCACTTTGCCGAGTAGTGCTCGACAAGAGGACCGAGGCGGAACCTCCTGTGATCCTCTTTCGCATGTTGGCAAGCCACTTGCAGATACGATCCGTGTGATTCTGGTCATCATACGAATGAAGGTCCTTTCTGAGAAGCGTATGGAGTTAACACAGACGATTGCTTCACTGTCCGGTTCCATAAGGATGGAGAAGGGATGCCCGCCCAGCAATCAAATCGAAATCCTAAAGATGGGTGTTAAGGTTGCTGTAGGATGATGGAAGAGTTTAATGCATGTCGAGAAGCTCCATTCCCTGCTGGTCGGCAATTTTGTCGATCTACATTGTTAGCATACGCAAATAAAACCGGTGGCTTTGGATAAACTCATGGCGGAGAATATAAAAGAAAAGTTTTTGGCAAAAAAACTGTGGCATTCGAGGACGTTTTTGTGGAGGATCGGCATACCGGTCGCTCTTGTCCTGGTTATCTATGTCGCATCTTTTTTCCTTGATGAGCCTCTGCGCCGCATCACGGAAGAAAAAATTAACCGTGATCTGAAAGGGTATTCGGTTCGGTTGCCGGGGTTGCATGTCCAGTTGATAGGCCTTTCCTTGACCTTGAAAGGATTGACCGTCTTGCAGCAGGCGCATCCTAATCCTCCTATTGCCTATTTCCCCATTCTCAAGGCCAGCATCCACTGGCGGGAGATCCTTTTGGGAAGGCTTGTCGCCGAATTAAGGCTGGACCAGCCGAAAATCAACATCAACCTGCTGCAACTGCGCAACGAGGCGGCCAGTAAGGTCCCGCTGAAGGAGATTGGCTGGCAAAAGGCGGTGGAGGACATCTACCCGCTAAAAATAAACACCGTGAAGATCAGGGACGCCAACATCACCTATATCGACCAGGATCCGAAACGACCGCTCGCCCTGAGCCATCTGAACCTCCAGGCAACCAATATCCGCAACGTCCGCCTTCCAGACCAAGTCTATCCCTCCTCGTTCCATCTTGATACGTCAATCTTTGACACCGGGCACGGCAGTATCGATGGCGACGCAAATTTCCTCTCCGAGCCGTATCCCGGCATAAAGGGCCGCCTCAAGTTGGAAAAGGTTCCGCTCGATTATTTCAATACGATGGCTGCCCGCTCGAACCTTTCCATACATGGCGGAGTGCTTAGGGCCGCCGGCGACGCCGAGTATGCGCCAAATGTGAAAAGCGCCCACCTGGAATATCTGACGATCCAGGGGATGACACTCAACTATATCCATTCGCAACGCACCGCCGGCGCCGAAAAAAAACGCGCGGCCATAGTGGAAAAGACCGCCAAGGAGCTCACCAACAAGCCCGGGATTTTGATACGCGCCGATCAGTTGGAGCTTACGGGGTGCAACCTCGGTATGGTGAATGAGGCGGCGCGCAAACCGTACCGCGCATTTCTTGCCGATACCGATTTGCAGATGAGCAACTTTTCCAATCAGTTTTCCCAGGGACCTGCGCAAATGCGACTGAAGGCTAAATTCATGGGAAGCGGCATCACGACTGCATCCGGGAGTTTCCGGCCGGAGAAAGGGGGAGCTGATTTCGATCTCTACGTAAAAATCGAGAATACCAAGTTGACGGCGATGAACGACTTGCTGCGCGCCTACGGGAATTTTGATGTTTCCGCCGGGGCCTTTTCCCTCACCTCAGAGGTGCACGTCAAAAATAACGCCATTTCCGGCTATATCAAACCGTTCTTCAAAGATATAAAGGTCTATGACAGGCGCAAGGATAAGGGGCAAGGCGTCTTCCATCAAGCGTACGAGATGCTGGTCGGCGGGGTCGCCAAACTGCTTGAAAACAGGTCGCGCCAAGAGGTTGCCACCAAGGCAAATATCACGGGCTCGTTGAAAAACCCGGAAACCAGCACCTGGCAGATCGTCGTCGGACTCATCAAAAACGCATTTTTCAAAGCGATTCTTCCCAGCTTTGACAAGGAGGCAACCGGTGCAGGTAAGCGGTGAGCGGGTAAAACCAAAGGGGAATCGGCGGCGCTTACCGCGGGAAGAAAATTATCCCTCAATATGCTGATGTTCCACCAAATATTGAGGTCGAACTAATCATTTCATGCTTTTCTACTGTCCCCTACTATTAGTAGAACTACATGTTTGTAAAGGAATAATAAATGTTATAATTTTTCTTCGGCTAATGGCCGGCCATTTGCTATTACATGCTCATGATTATGAGCATCTTACCCGGGAACTGGGGTGATACCCATCAGAGTTATTAGAGGGCGAAAGCCTCTGTGACGCACGGCCGGCGGGGGGCGTGCGCGAATCGATTTTTCAACCACTAACCAAAGGAGGCATGAAATGAACAAAATGTTTGCTATTACCCTTGCCGTCGGCCTTGCTCTCAGCAGCGGCGCCAGTGCGGAGAATATGTCCAAAAACGGGTACAATGAGCAAAAGGCCAGGATAGCGGCAACGTACAAGTTTGATAAAGACAACTGCAAATCAATGTCCGGCAATGCCAAGGATATTTGCATGGCAGAGGCCACCGGCAAGGAGAAAGTTGCCAATGCGGAACTCGAAGCGAATTACAAGCCCAGCGCCAAGGCACGCCGCAAGGTGAGGGACGTAAAAGTGGAAGCCGATTACAAAGTTGCCATTGAAAAGTGTGACGACAAGGGCGACAACCTCAAAGATGTCTGCGTCAAAGAAGCAAAGGCCGCGATGAAGTCGGCCAATGCGGATGCGAAAGCCAGCAAGAAAGTGGGCGAGGCGCGCAAGGATGCAGCCGAGGACAAACGCGAAGCCGAGTACGCAGTTGCCAAGGAAAAGTGCGAAGCGCTGGCCGGGG
>CAZKHU010000181.1:0-3965 GCA_964552725.1 uncultured Syntrophus sp. | reverse complement strand
TTCCCTATTTAACGGTTTTACCGGCGTATTCCCGCAATATCCGACGGGCGACGGACAGCTTGTGCACCTCATCGGCGCCGTCATAAATACGGGCGGCCCGTTCATGACGGTAGAAAAACGGGATGATGACATCGTCGGTCATGCCCAGACCGCCGTGCACCTGCAGGGCGCGATCGACAATCTTCTGCATCACTCCGGCCACATGGAACTTGATCAGCGAAATATCTTCGCGGGCCTCTTTTACCCCCAGATTGTCGATTTTCCACGCCGCATTCAGCGTCATCAGCCGCGCCCCCTGAATCTCGGCGGCGCACTCGGCGATCCACGCCTGGATGATCTGTTTGGAGGCGAGGGTTTTTCCGTCGGGGGTGATAATCCGCTCCGATGCCCTTTTGCACATCAGATCGAAAGCGCGGCCGCAAACCCCGAGCCAGCGCATGCAGTGGTGGATGCGGCCCGGGCCGAGGCGTTCCTGGGCGATTACGAAGCCCATCCCCTCGGGACCGAGCAGATTTTTCTGCGGCACGCGGCAGGACTGATAGAGTATCTCCGCATGGCTGAAATAATCGTCACCCGCGTGTCCCATGACGGGGATGTTGCGCACCAGGTTAAAGCCCGGCGTATTCGTCGGAACGATAATCATGCTGGCCCGCAGGTGCGGCGGGGCCTCAGGATTGGTCACCGCCATGACGATGGCGAAGGCCGAGCCGTCTGCGGATGAGGTGTACCATTTCTGCCCGTTTATGACATAGTCGTCGCCGTCTTTTACTGCGGTCGTATCCATCATGACGGGGTTGGAGCCGGCGAGATTAACCTCCGTCATCGAAAAACAGCTCCGGATTTGACCCGCGACGAGGGGTTTCAGCCATTGTTCCTTTTGCGTCTCGCTGCCGTATTTATAGAGTATTTCCATATTGCCCGCGTCGGGGGCCTGGCAGCCGAACACATAGTGACCAATCGGCGTCCGGCCGAGTTCTTCTGAAACAAGCCCGTGTTCCAGCAGGTTCAGCCCCATGCCGCCGTATTCCCGAGGCTGGTTGGGGGCCCAGAGCTCCATCCGCTTGACCATCGCCCGTTTTTCTTCGAGGACGGGGAGCAGCTCCCGGAAGTTTTTCCTTAAATACTCCGCCTCCAGCGGGATCAATTCCCTGTCGACAAACTCCCTGATCATCCCGGTTATTGCCTGCATCTTGTCCGATAGCGAAAAATCCATCATTGCCTCCTTGATACATTGTAAAACAGATGCCGTCACCTGTACGTGACGAGTTCCTGCCCTCTCCGCAGCGCCAGGTGCGCCGTTTCGTTGAATGCTGCCAGGGAAAAACGATCATCCTTGTAAAGAAACCTGGTAAGCGAGGCGTTCGCTATCTGCCAGCCGAGACGGATCGTCTCTTCGTTGGTCAGGCCGAGCGCCCTCTGGAGGGCCGCGGAAACAGGCCCGCCCGAGGTGAATATAAGGACTGTTTTGCCCGCGGGGTTGTCTTTGATGATTCTCTCTATTCCGCTCCAGACTCCCCCGGAAAATTCCTCCCAGGTGGGCAGACCTTCCTTCTTGTATTTTCCGTTTGCCCAGCCGGATAAGATTTTTTCGAATAATTCCTGAAATTTCTTTTTGTCCGAATAGGGCAGAGAGGAATGATCGTTTAACGAGGGCTCCCTGTCGACAACTTCCCTTGCAAACGACAGCAGGATTTCCTGAGAGCCGTACTCGTTAAAGGCGCGGTCCTTTCGGAGACTCCGGGGGGCGTGAACGGCATTTTCATACATTTCCAACGTCTGTTGAGCCGTGTCTATCTGACGTTTCATCTCTCCCGAGTAAACAACGTCGGCTAAGATGCCGACTGTCGAAAGGTGTTCGGCCAGCACCCGGGACTGCACTATCCCCTTTTGCGAAAGACGGTCGTAATCATCGCTTCCAAAGGATGCCTGTCCGTGGCGGATCATGTAGATAGTTCCCATGTCGGTACTTTTACTACAGCGTCTAAAAGGTGTCAACAAGTTTATAGAGCGAGCGCTCGTTTTTAATATTGGCAACAGTGCTGGCTGATTCCAATTGCAATAAACGGGAGCTGTGCCGATGAAGCGAATGGCATTGTGGATAAAATGTAAGGCGTCGGGCCGCTGTCTGTTAAAAAGAGCTTGACATGCTTGAGTAAATCTGTTCGAAGACACGGCAGAAGTGAATGCTTGTCTGATGTTTTTGTTTTGACGCGGTTCATCTGCGGGGGCCTCGCCGAAAGGCTGTCGGCGCCTGCGGAATTGGGCTTCCTGAAGGAGGTAACAGCCGATGTTGAACAATGTCTCATTGAAAATAAAGATCAATTTTCTCGTCTTTATCAGTCTTACCGTGATTCTGGGGGCCTCCTCGTATCAGATCTACAGTAAAACCAGGGCGGCCATGGATGCCGAAGCCGTCAGCGCTTCCCGGCAGATCGCTGTTACGATCGGCGATACGGTGACGGCCTATGGCGAAACGGGCGATATGAATGGTTTGGGGCTGTTTCTGAAAGCCACCGCTTCTCGCAGGGATATCGAAGGCGTTCATGCCGTAAGAGATCCGGCCGTCGCCGCCCAGTTCAAGGAGCGCCAGGGGGGGCAGCCGCGCGATGAGATGGAGCGGTTGGTGCTTGCCAAGGGGAAAGAGCAGTCCCATGTAGACCACGACAAAGACCTTATCCGCTTTATTCTGCCCATCATCGCCGTGCAGCGCTGCCTGTCCTGCCACACCACGGCCAAGGAGAACGATGTCCTGGGTGCGGTATCCGTATCCCTGCGCGCCGACCGCGCTGCAATGGCGGTGCAAGCGATCGGCTGGAACTCCCTCGTTGCCTTTGGCACGGGGATTGTTCTGGAGATTTTGCTGCTCAACTTTCTGCTTGGCCGGGTGGTTATCCGGCCTATCCAGCGGGTGGCGGCGGCGCTGGCCGAGGGCGGCGATCAGGTGTCATCGGCAGCCGGTCAGATCTCCTCGTCAAGCCAGACATTGGCGGAGGGCGCCTCGGAACAGGCCGCCTCGCTGGAGGAGACCTCCTCTTCTCTGGAAGAGATGTCTTCCATGACCAAGCAGAATGCCGACAATTCGATCCAGGCCAAGGCGATGATGAGCGAGGTAAGGAAGATAGTCGGCAAGGTGGACGAGCAGATGGAGAACATGGTGAAGGCTATCGACGAAATTACGCGCTCCAGCCAGGAAACAGGCAAAATTATCAAGACGATTGACGAAATTGCCTTCCAGACGAATCTGCTGGCTCTGAACGCGGCCGTGGAGGCGGCGCGGGCTGGTGAAGCGGGCGCCGGTTTTGCCGTGGTAGCCGATGAGGTGCGCCGGCTTGCGCTGCGGGCGGCGGAGGCTGCAAGAACCACAGGGAAGCTGATCGAGGGCACCATCAAGGCGGTTGGGCACGGCAATGAGCTGACCCACCAGACACAGGAGGCATTTAAGGAGAATGCCTCGATCTCGCTCAAGGTCGAACAACTGGTCGATGAAATTGCCGCGGCCTCGCAGGAGCAGTCGCAGGGGATCGGACAGTTGAATATCGCGGTTGCGGAGATGGACAAAGTTACCCAGCAGGCGGCTGCCAATGCCGAAGAATCGGCTGCCGCCGCGGAGGAATTGAACGCCCAGGCTGAGCAACTGAAAAATTATGTGGCGGATCTGCAGCAGGTGATAGGCGGGGCTCCCAAAATTACATCCTGAGGTCATTGCCGGGAGATAACCCGGCGAATGAAATTCTGTCTGCTGAGGTAATTGCAAAACTCCCCATGCTTGTCATTCCCGCAACGATTCTGAGCGGGAATCTGGTTCTAACTGCTTGAAAAACCATATTATGAACATTAAGCTTCGCTTTCCCGATAGAAACATTCGGGAATGACAAATGGTTTTGCAATTGGCTCTGCTGTTTTGCAGAAGAAATCTGTTATATCCCGGTCAAAGTCCTCGAACGTGTGGGCTTGACAACAAATAA
>CAZKHU010000180.1:0-3986 GCA_964552725.1 uncultured Syntrophus sp. | reverse complement strand
GGTTCATGACCGAGGCAATGGCCGAGGTGGCGATTCCCAGACCGAACAACCGGGCGTAGGAAAGAAGATCCCCAACCAAACCGGTCAAACTGTAAATGCTCCACATACCTAGTCCCAGACGGATTCCCCAGTTCTTGTGGTTGCTGGAGAAGAAAAGCGTCAACAGGAGCCCCATTCCTAGGGCACCGTAACCACCCCAGGTCAGGGGTTGGTTGAGCGTCGCGGCCGGTGCGGCAAACCAGATATTCCGGGAGACCAGAAAGACGCCGCCCCATAAAACGCACAGCAGTCCCAGCTTCGGCAACTTCGACGCCCAGGAAGCGGCCTGCATCATCCCAAGGAGATAGGAAAAGCTCAGATGAATCACTCCCAAACCCAGGGAGATATAGAAGAGGATCATCGGATCGCCGACACCCACGGCCACATCGAGGAGTATCCATTCGCGGTTGTCGAAGTTCATGCCAAAAACAGATCCGGTGATAATCCCGATGAAAATAGCAGCAAGGGCAAACGCCTTACAGAGCTTGACGACCAGCGGCAACCCCTCCACCCGTTCTCCCCACTTTTTCCCAATTAAGTGGGCAACCAGATAGAAGATAACGCCATATCCTGCATCGCTGTAACAGACCCCGAAGAACAGGATCATGAAAGGGGCAAAGAAAAAGGACGGGTCGAGATCGCGGTACTTGGGATTGCCGTATAGTTTTAGAAGAGGTTCGATGCGCCGGATCAGCCAGTTATTTTTTAGAAGAACCGGGGGCTCTTCCTCCGGCAGGGGGTCTCTGATCTCGCATTGGAGAGGCAGGTGTTCCCTTTCGATCTCCCGGAGAAAATCATGGACGTGATCCTCGGGAATCCAACCCTGAAGGCCGAAGAGATAATTTTCAGCGTAGAGTGTCCCCATCTGCTCCAGATAGCGCGCCTCGTTGAGGGCGGATGTCACCTGCGCTTTCAAAACATCGGATCTCAGGGCGATACCGGCCAGGCGAGAGGCGAGAGACTCTTCTTCCGCCTTCAGCCGTTCGATTTCACTTGCGGCTGCGGAAAGACCCATTTCCGGCATCGGCAGGGGCGAGGCGACGGGAATATCGACGGGTCCGTCGAGGGAAATGGTATAAAATAATATCATCGGCTTTACCGAAACCATCTCGGCAAAGATTCCATCGGGAATGGTCAGTTCGGCGCCTTTCTTGCGGTCCATGCGCCAGCGCCGGACATACACACCGGCTTCTTCCAGACGGCGCAACGCTTCGGGATCAAAATCTCCCCAGGGGGCGAGATCGTCGGCCAGACGCTCGAGAACCAGTCTGCGGTTGCCAATCTCCTGAAGGGCCGCCAGGTCATCTTCCGCAAAACGAACCAGTTCCTCATCGGGACAATCGACAGGATGCCGTTTTTCGCGGCGGCTGTAGCGGCTTACCGCCTCTTCAACCTGCCCGACCCTGCGCAGACGCAGCAGCGCGGCGGAAGCCTCTTTCTCGTTTGCGCCGGCAAGGGGTTGGACCGGTTCCAGATGAACAACGCCGGCGCGCTGGAGAAAACGCACGGTTTCTTCTTTATGAACGGAAGGGCCGACCAGAAATATCCTGTTCATTTTCGCAATTGCCATGGTCAAGACCTCTCTTTGCCCGTCTTTTTGCCGGACGGCCGTTTAACAGTGTTATCCATCATAAACCCGCCTCCAACAGGCGCTTGGCAACCTTGGCCACGCCCACGGCGGCGGCCTGCTGGTCCTGGAGATAAACGGCGATTTTGCGCAGGGCTTCGCGGCACTCGGGAATCAGCCGCTGCTCATAGAGGTTGATCCGCTGGCTCGTCTTGCGGAAACCGTCCGCCAGAATCCGCTCCTGTTCCAGTAAGATTTTCAGTTTCTCGCGCCGGCGGATTGCTTCACGCAGGCGCTCAAGGACGATTTCAAAACTATAGGATGTGGCAAAGACACTGTAGGAAGGGTCTTCGAAAACGACCTCCTCAAAAAGCGGAATCTTCAAACCCGCCACGTTGTGCAGCGCAACCCGGATCTGCCGGATTTTGATGAACGGCTTAAGCTGGCCCTCCATATCCCGAACCAAAGGCGCCCAAAGAGCCATGTCCGCTATCAGCTGAGCCAGGGCGTTTTCCTGCTTGCGGATGTCTTTCCGGACGACTCCCAATTGCATGAGAAACTGCTGTTTACGCGCTTCCAAGGCGGGGAGAAACCGCTGGTAGAGAGCCATTTTTTGTTTTTGCTCCCTCAGGGAGACTTTATTGAGTTTGATCCGCTCTGCCATGATTCCGATCTCTTAGCATCTGTTGGTTGTCCAGTGTTGATCAATAAATTCCTGCTTAATGCCGACCTCGTCGGGCCGGAAGCACTCCGACAGAGTTTTCCAACCCAAATCCAGGGCGTCATTGAGGCCGATGTCCACGTTCAAATCCATAAAGCGTTCATAAAAGAGCTTGCCGTAGCGGATATACCGTTCGTCGTCTTCCGTTCTATCGAATCCCATGGCCAGCTTCTGCTCCACTTCGCGGCTCTTGGCAAAAAGGCGGATCATACTGTTCATGATGACGCCGTGGTCGGCCCGGGTCACCTTGCCGATAACGAGTTGTTTGAGACGGGAGAGAGATCCGAAAGGTTCGATGACCCCTTTGCGCAGATAGAATTGCCCTTCTGTAATATAACCCGTATTGTCAGGAACCGGGTGGGTAACATCGTCGCCCGGCATGGACGTCACGGCCAGAACGGTAATGCTGCCCGCGCCCTCAAAATCCACGGCCTTTTCATAACGTGACGCCAGATCGCTATACAGTGATCCTGGATAGCCGAGGTTGGAGGGAACCTGATCCATGGAGATGGCGATTTCTTTCAAGGCATCGGCAAACGCCGTCATATCCGTGAGCAGAACCAGCACGCGCTTTCCCCGGACACCGAACTGCTCGGCCACGGCCAGCGCCATGTCGGGCACCAGCAGACGCTCCACGACGGGGTCGGATGCGGTATGGACAAACATGATGGAACGGGAGATAACGCCCGCCTCTTCGAAGGCGTGCCGGAATTTGAGATATTCGTCATACTTGAGGCCGATGCCGCCCAGGATGACCACGTCGGCGTCGGCGCGCATGCCGATGCGGGCCAGAAGATCGTTATAGGGCTCGCCCGCCGCGGCAAAGATCGGCAGTTTCTGGCTTTCCACCAGGGGGTTGAAAACATCCACCATGGGAACGCGCGTCTCAATAAATCCCCGGGGGATGACGCGCCGGACGGGATTGACCGAAGGGCCGCCGATTTCAATTTTAGGCAAAGCCGTCAGATCGGGTCCGTTGTCGATCGGTTCGCCGGAACCGTTGAATATTCTGCCCAGGAGGGCGTCGCCGAAGGCCACGCGCATGGGGCGTCCCAGAAAACGGACCTGATCGCCCGTGGATACGCCCCGGGCCCCGGCAAATACTTGTAAAAAGACATCATGACCCTTGAGACGGATCACCTGGGCTAAAGACGAACCGTGCCTGCTTTTCACCTGCGCCAATTCGCCGTAGCCGATGTCCCTGGCGGGTACGGCAATGATGTCGCCCTGGATTCTGATGATATGAGAGTGTTCTGTTAACATGGGCTGATTACTCCTTGTCCGGCTAATATGGACTCGATCTCGCCGCGGTATTTGAGATAGGTTTCCCCCTGGTAGGGACAGTATTTCATCTGGAAGAAACGATTATGCAGGGCGGTCATTTCCAGACGCGCCTTTTCCTTGTTTTCAAAGGTGAAGGGATGGTGCACCATATCCATCAGGAGTAGAAAATCCGTCACCTGGCGTTCCAGGGACGTCGCACGGTCCACGACATCGAACGAATCCTGCTGGAGGCAGACGGCATCCACAATCTCGGATTTCAGATAGGTGACAAGGTCGGAGAGAGCGATGCCTTCCTCGCCGACAACAAGCATCATCTGATGCACGTCGCTGCCGGCGTAGAGAAGCCTATGAACCTCTTCGACCAGTTTGACCCAT
>CAZKHU010000179.1:0-4001 GCA_964552725.1 uncultured Syntrophus sp. | reverse complement strand
ACGCCAGAGGCCCCCCCGCAAAACGCTAAATTTAAAGACCTGACCCCCAAACTTGCTGACCCCCAAACTTGAACTCCCCATTCTGTCATTCCCGCAACGATTCTGGGCGGGAAAACGAAGTTTAATGTTCATAATCCAGATTGTAACTACCGGAAATTATGGATACCCGATAAGGGCACTCGGGTATGACAAGACGTTTTGCAATTACCTCGAAAGTCTTAATCACCGGTCACACCGGCTTCAAAGGTTCGTGGTTGGCGATCTGGCTGAAGGAATTGGGGGCGGATGTCGTCGGCTATTCCCTTGATCCGCCCAGCGAACCCAACAATTTTGAGGCTACGAAGCTCCGGGAGAAAATAACTCATATTCATGGAGATATCCGCGATCTCGACCGGCTGATGGAGACTTTTAAAAAGAATTCTACTCTATACCCAACACAATGGACATGTATAAATTCAGTCTATCACAAATCCGTAAATATGAAGAAGCCACACCCCTGAAACACCTATAAACCCCCATGCCCGGCGCGGGCACAACGAATGATGAAAATTCGTAGATACGAAGTCACGGTGCAGGGGCACGGCATGCCGTGCCCCTGCGAAAACATGGTTGCGCAACACGTTGATATTGTAAGGAAAGATTCCATTTTCATATAAACATTATGAACATTAAGCTTCGCTTTCGGGAATGACAAATGGTTTTGCAATTGGCTCTTTTGAATAAGAAGGGTGGAAAATGGATAGCGACACATCAAGAGAAAGTCATCGTCCGGGGCTTCTGGTCCGCTTCCGGAGGGCTTTGCGTAAAAAAGATATGTGGCAGCAAATGGCTCTGGAACTCGGCCTTGTCCTTTTTGTAATGGTTGTCTTGTTTTTTGACAGCATTGTCAAATGGGTAAATCGACCTTCTGTACCGAAAAGCACCATTATCGAAAAGGTCGTTCCTCAAATAACCGTAAAGATTACCGATCAGGAAAGAAAACAAATATTTTCCCGCGTGCGCGGACTTCTCGAACAGGGCAAAAGCGGGGAGGCTATCAAGGATCTGCAGCAATATCAGATAAGGGATTCCTCCAATGCGGAGGCGTTTTATCTGATGGGACTGTCCCTCCTGCGGCAGGGGAAGATAACCAACGCTTTCGAGCAGATGCAGACGGCGCTCCGTTTGCAGCCGGAGTATCCGGAGGTCAATCAGGTTTTGGGAGAGCTTTACCTGCTTTATGGCGATGTCAAGGAGGCGAAGAACCGGGTTGTGCAGTTGCTGAATAGTCCGGATCACCTGTCGGACGGATACCTTATGGAGGCGCAAATCGCGGCGGCGGAGGGAAAGTACGATATGGCCTTTGCCAAAGTTCAGGAGGCCGTCAAAAAATCCAAAGGTACGCCGACGATAAATGTTTCGGCTTACATGGCCAGCCTTTATGTTCAAAAGGGCGAGATTGCCAAGGCCAAAGAGATTATGGGTAAATTCAATTCCGCAGCCCTTGACGGCGAGGGACTGGTGAAGCTGGTCAAATTCCATTTTTTGGTAAATGCGGAGAAAGAAGCAGTTGCCTTACTGAAGGAGGGCTTGAAACGATATCCGCAGAACGCGGACTTGAACTACTTGTACGGGCAGTATTTTTTTTCCGCGGGTAAATTCATGGATGCGGCCGCGTACTACAAAAAAGCGGCGGAGATAATGCCCGGCTTTACAATCTTCTTCTATCGCGCCGGCCAGAGCCTGCTCGCCGCGCGCGCCCTGAAGGAAGCGGAGCTGCTGATCGAGGGGATGCTCAGTCGCAATCCTGATGATCTTCTTGGCCTGCGGCTCAAGGTGCAGGCGCAAATCCAGGCCGGGGATCGCAAAGAAGCCATTAATACACTAAAAAAGATTGCCACGAAGGCGCTTAAAGATCCCCGCCCCCAGCTTTTGCTGGCGGAGCTTTATCTCGCCGAAGGGGTGGTCGCGCTCGCGGAAAAACATGCCCTGCGGGCCATCGCCCTGGGCGAGAAAACAACGCCCCCCTGGACGATGCTGGGGGATATCTATTATCGCCGCGGCGATTTCCCGAAGGCCCTTGCCTATTACGAAAAAGTTCTGGCCGTTGAGCCGGGCAACATCATGTTGATGCTCCAGATGGGCGATGCGTTTCTCAACACCGGCAAGGTGGATAAGGCGGAGGGCCTCTACCGAAAGGCGGCGGCAGCTAACCCGAAGGCAGGTTTTATCCAGAACAAGCTCGCCTGGGCGCGGCTTGTGGCGGGGGACCGGGAAGGTGCGAACAGGCTCAGCAGAAAATATTTCGAAAGCTCGCCGCGGGACATAAACGCCCTGGGCGGATATGTCAATGTGTTGGTGGCAGGCCAGCGCTTTGATGACGCCTTGGCGCTGCTGAAAGGGTATCCGCAGGAAAAAGGCAATATCTCGTTGATAAAACTGATGATGGGCGACATCTACGCCCTGAAAAAAGATTCGGCCGCCGCGGGGGAAAGTTATCGTCAGGCGTTGAAAGCGCGACCGGAAGATGTCAATTTCATGATAAATATTGCCGCCCGGTACGAAAAAATAAATCTTGACAAAGATGCAGAGGATATATACGCTCAACTCCAAAGGCGTTTTCCACGCAACATGCTCTTTGCCAATCATCTCGCCTGGTTTTACATTGAGATCAAAAAGGAGCCGGCAAGGGCCGCAAAACTTGTCGTCCTTCTTGAGTCAGAGAGTGAAGGCGCAGGCGCGAAGGACACAGTTGGCTGGTATTACTATAAAACAGGCGATTTGAAGAAAGCTGAATATTACCTGCGGGAAGCGGTGGCGATAGATCCGGAAAATGCAGTTGTCCGTGGTCACCTTGCCATGACGCTGTTTGGGAAGAAGGAAGTAATAGAGGCCACATCCGAGGCAAAAAAAGCGATCGGCGCGTTATCAGGCACATCCTTGCAGGGGGAACTCGAAAGGATGTTGTCTAAAGAAGGGAGGAAATAGATATGAAAAAATTATTTATGTTTCTGGTATTTATAACGGCGCTTCTTGTCAGTGCCAATGTTTTTGCGTATTCCGACATATACTACAGCGTGGGAACTGGGGGTGGGTATGATAAGCCCACGATGGAGTTGCGCGTTGCCAGGCAAAACATAAATAGTTCAATAGTAAGAACTTTAACCTTCAACGAGGGCACGATCAGTTCCTCCTCTTACTCCAGCCCTGTAGCGGATCCGATTGTAGGTAATTTGAGTTACATTGCGACGGACTATCCTGGGGGAGCCTTCAGCTACGAACTGAAAAACGAAATAGGAACGACCGGCGTCTGGGATCTGACTAACTCAGACGGCAGTCCTATGAATGCAACTATTTACGCCTATGACGCTGTAGGTACTGTATATTTTCAGGGAGAGGTTTTGGCCAAAACGATTGACCTTGTCAACGGGAATATTGCCTGGGAAGCGGTTGCCGAACCTGAATTTCCTAATACGCTTGCAGGCTCGGAGACATTGGCCCAGTTGAAGTACTATGTTAATGATACCATCCTGACTAATTTCAGCTTTGCAGGGAGCGGAGCTCTGGCCATATGGATGCGCCAGTCAATTACCTCTGGATATATATCTCAGGACCTTAACTACTCGACAAATGTCACCGTTGTTCCCGAACCTGCCGAATGGGCGCTCATGATTATCGGACTCGGAATGATCGGGTTTTCGGCTTACAGGAAGAGATATCGGATGGCCCTGCCTGAATGGCAGAACGTGAGAAAATCATAAAATCCTGTCCCCGGCTTTGCTCTTTAAAAAGCTTGGTGACACATGAACTTGGAAAGAGGGGCTTGCTGTTAGGAGTCCTTTTTTTTTGTGACAAGAGAAACACTCATGACGGCACACCGTCACAAAGAAGCATGAACGCTGTTCTCAAAATTGGAGGGACGCGCTTCGTAGCGTCCGGAACGGTTACAAGTAAAATAACAATCAACAGAGGTAATTGCAAAACTCCCCATTCTTGTCATTCCCGCAACGATTCTGAGCGGG
>CAZKHU010000178.1:0-4013 GCA_964552725.1 uncultured Syntrophus sp. | reverse complement strand
CAGGGTAAGGCGCGAAACCTGCGGTGTGAATTCCTTGAGAATCTGATCACGCCAGGACGAGTTCAGAACGACTGTGTTCTCAGAAGTGTTCATATTCAACAATAACCAGTTTAATAGCTCCGGGCCAACGCCAACTTATTCCTAAAAGAGGGTCCCCTGCTCCTCGTTTTTCTTTCCCGCGGCAAGCTCATACCTCACTGGCCGCACCGGTTTACTCCTTTTCTTAATCAATCCGTCTTCTACTGCCTGCTCAATCCAGGACTTGACCTGGGCCGTTGTAAGACCAAGACCATTCTCAATATCCTTAGGTTGCATGCCCCCCTTGTCCAGCAGGCGAGATAGTTTCCGACAAAACAACTCATAAAATGATAGATCCAGATACGCAGCGCTCTGCTCTAATGGTTCCTTTGTCTTATCGGAAACAATCGCTTCTTTTCCTATTGCACCGTAAGTTTGGTGCGGTTCCATGGTTGACCCGATAGACATCCGATCAAACGTTCCTTCCTTTCCAGAAAGGTGATCATGCGCCATCGTCGGCGCCTTTTCCGTCGCTTCGTCTAACAGCCACCGGGCTCCCCGGTTGACCAGTTCTGCGTTTCCCGCTTCTGCGTCTGAGGTCTGCTTGACCCAGAGGGGCACCCACCCTTTCTTGAGATTTTCTATCGCTCCGTTCCAGGTACCTCCGTCTCTTCCGGAATGAACGACAATGGCGCTGTCGGCAAGGCAATAAATGATTTTATTCCTTGCCATGGCATTTCCTACGTTGAACGGCGCCTCCGGGTAGTACGGTGAGATCAGTACCACATTTTTCCGCTGAAGCGCCGACCGATACTTTTGGGAGACCGATGCCTTCAGTAAACTGTCGGCGAGCACGCCTACAGCGGTGCCTTCAATCGCGATTGCCCCTGCCATCGCAGCCTCGTCTACGCCGCGAGCGCCGCCGGAAATCACCGCCTTGCTCGACAGAGCCAGTTTTTTCCCAATGTCAGCAGAAAACGCGAGATCCTCTGGGCTTGCATTCCTGGAACCGACAACGGCAACGCCTTTTGCGTTCAACAGTCTGCGGTTTCCGCAACCGAAAAATACTGGGGGTGCGCTTTCTTTCAACCGTTGTTTAAGCTTATCCGGATAGTCTGCATCGGTGTGGATCAGCACCCACAATCCGGCGCGCTCCCATTTCTCAAGAGCCACGCCCAAAAGCACACCCCTGTTCAGCAATCCCATGAGACGCTCCTGCGGACATCGCTTCTCATTCCAGCCGCGCAGCAGAACCAATGGATCACCGGTAAATAAATCAGCCGGCTGCGCATTTTTTTCTTTAAGCCATAGGACAAATCGGCTCCATTCCATCGCACCGAGTGGCTGCATATCGTTTCTGGACATACTCCCCAAGTGAGATGTGAGAAGTAAAGCAGCCATTGCATCGTTGTTGATTATAGACATAAGTTTTATCCTCCCGCAGTCGTTGCCAGGGCCATCGGATAGACCCGGCCGCAGCCTGCCTGTCGCAACAGCGCACCCACGACGGTAAGTGTCCAGCCTGAATCCACGATGTCGTCGATCAGCAGAACGGGATCAGCCGGGATAACTCCCCGAATTTGGAAAGCCCCGTCGAGGTTGCGGCATTGGTAATAGCGGTTATTCTGAAGTTTCTGGGCTTCATTGGGCCTTATCTTGAAAACAACTTCCCGGAACGGGATTCCCAGAGCGGCAGCAACCCGCTGTGCAAATGTGGGAACAAGATCACGGTGGTTCAAGGACGATACGCAGGCAACCCACTGTGGAGGCGGAACAGGTTTCCATCGCCCCCGGATCATGGCCACGGCAGCATTGACCAAGGCATCATCGAAATACCCGTTATGCTTGTTGTCGGCGACCATCTGTCCCCATCCCGCATCACCCCAACGCGCAAGGATGCGACCTGTTTCAGAGTCAAGCCCTTGGGTAGAAAGATTGCCGCGAAATCCATATGTCACAAAAGCATCCTTGGGAACCATTTTCTTGGGTTGCAATGGAAATTCACTTTGTTTCAGAAAATCAACCGCCGCGACGGATCGCGCAGGAGAGAATCCAGCCGACAGAGACCGCTTGGGGTTACAGTTGGCGCATTTTCCGCATGGAAAGTCATCATGGTCATCCAGGGCATTGCGGAGGAATGTCATCAAGCAGTCTTTATGGTCGATGTATTCCTGAATTTCTCTCCATTCATCCAGCCTCCGGTTTGTCAGAAATGCAATCCTTTCGTGGTCCATTTCATATTCAACAGCCGTCCTATACCACTTTCCTCCTTCCAGAAGAATGGGTGCTGGGTTCTCAACTCGAAGAAATTTAAGAGTTTGCTCAATCTGAGAGTGTTTTATATTTACCTGATTGTGCAATTGATAGATGGTCAATCCATCCGCTGCTTCAAGTGCCGTCAGAATTTTCCGCACATAGAATTCGTCCGGGAACGCGGATTTCCGGAAAAACTCATGAATCTCATCGTCCTCCGAGCCGGACAAGAGGATTCCATGTGCTTGTTCGATAGCCCTCCCGGCTCGGCCCACCTGCTGATAATACGCGATGACCGATCCGGGCGCCTGGAAATGGATGACAAACCCGAGGTCCGGTTTATCATATCCCATCCCCAGCGCTGTAGTGGCCACCAGCGCCTTCAAATCATTGCTAAGCAGCCGATCTTCCAAACATCTTCTATAACTGTCCGAGTTCGGAAATTTTGAATTCAATACGTCCGAATAGTAAGCGGCTGCCTGGATGCCGTTCCGTTGAAGCCATCCCGCCACGTTGTCTGCATCCCGTTTCGTCAGAACGTAGATGATGCCGGTTCCTTTCATTAGAGGAACCTGATCAGCCAGCCACGCGAGTCGCTCTGCCTGGTTTGCCAGTCGGATGTTTTGCAGTGAAAGGCTTTCCCGAATAAGAGGCCCGCGTATGGGCAGGATGTCTCCCAACTGATCGCATATATCCCTGATTACCCTTTCGTTTGCTGTGGCCGTTGTGCACAGTAAAGGCGTATTGGGCGGAATCTGACGAAGAACGTTGACAATTCGGCGATAGTCGGGGCGGAAATCATGACCCCAATCGGAAATGCAATGGGCTTCGTCGATTACCAGAAGGCCGATTTTTTGACCAATTGGCAGGAGAATATTTTCAATAAATTCGTCATTGGCCAGTCTCTCCGGAGAAATGAGCATGACATCGACCTGGTTTTCGAGGACCTGTTTCTTGATAGCCTCCCAGTCATCCCGGTTAGCAGAATTGATGGTAACGGCGCGGATATGAATTCGCTCCGCTGCTGCAATCTGGTTTCTCATCAAGGCTAAGAGCGGCGAAATGATGATGGTGGGACCGTAACCTCGGTCACGGAGGATGCGGGTGCTGATGAAATACACGATGCTCTTTCCCCAACCGGTCCGTTGCACCACGAGGAGTTTTTTTCGCTGATTTATTACAATATCAATGGCCTCCCACTGACCCTGGCGAAAGTCGGCCTTTTCATCAGAAATTGCAGCCCTGAGCAATGTTAACGCTTTGATCCGATCCATGATTTGCCTTTATGAGTTAGATGTCGAAAATGTTCTATTCGTGATAATCCTTTGCCATTGGGCAACTCCTTAACACCCACCAACCAAACGTAATGTCCGCTTCACAAACCCATGCAACTCATCTGAAGACAAAGGTTCCGAGTCGGCACCCTGATTCTGATCGTGGTGATACTTTTTGGAATAACTGTTTATGTCTTCAATTTCTGGAAGGTCTATTTGTGCATGTTGCAGCCCGCTTGTGCTGTCGGCATTCCGAATCTTGTCGATAAAAATCCCAAGCCATTCAGTGGCTTGAAATTGCCCGGGAAAATGGTTGCGCAGCATTCCCTCAAGAAAAGGTCGAATCGCACGGGCCACATCCAGAGGTATCCCTGTTCTATCGCGGTAGAAGTCAAGTAACGTGGAATAGTTCTTGAGATAGGTGGATCGGGTTTCGGCTTCGATGTCCCATTCACCGATCATCGTGTT
>CAZKHU010000177.1:0-4016 GCA_964552725.1 uncultured Syntrophus sp. | reverse complement strand
CCCTGAGTCGGTGAGGAGCATGTGGGCCGATTTTTCGAGGGCGATGATGTCGAAATAGCCGACGGGGCCGATCAGCTTGACATTTGGCGGCGGTTGATAACCGATTTTCTGTAATAGTTTGCGTGTCCGAGGGTGCACGGGAAAGACAACCGGTTCATCCAAAGCGGCAAAGGCTGACAAAATATTCGAGAGTCTTTGCTTATCGTCTGTGTTTTCGGCGCGGTGGACGGTCGCCAAGAAATATCCCTGTGGCTGAAGATCCAGTCGGTTCAGGATATCTGAATTGTTCGATGCTTTTGTTGCGGCAAATTGCAGGGCATCGGCCATGACGTCACCGGATATGACAACCCGTGGATAAATGGGGACACCTTGTGAATTGCTTCGCAATTCCCTAAGATGTCCCCATTTATATTCATTTTTCCCGATGCCCTCCGCGATGAGATTGTCAACGGAAGCCTGGCTCGGGCAAAAAAGAAGCGCGGAAAGATGATCCGTGACGACGCGGTTGATCTCTTCGGGCATCAGGCGATTGAAGCTGCGCAGGCCTGCCTCCACATGGGCAATGGGTATATGGAGCTTCGCCGCGGCAAGCGCGCCTGCCAACGTGGAATTGGTATCGCCGTAAATCAACACCCAATCCGGCTTTTCCTTGATAAGAACATCCTCTATGGCCGCCAGCATCTGGCCTGTCTGACTGCCGTGGGAGCCGGAACCGATGTTCAGATTGTACCTCGGCTCGGGGATCTCGAGTTCCCGGAAGAAGATGGCGGACATGTCATCATCATAGTGCTGGCCGGTATGGATGAGGATCTCTTCGATGACGGGGGGAATGTCTCCAGATTTCTCGATGACGGTCAATGAATTGTTCCGATTATGCCCGGAGATGGCGCGGGATATCGCGGCGGCCTTAATAAATTGGGGCCGGGCGCCGATGATGGTAGCTATTTTCATTTGATGATGGGGGTCCGGTCTTGTATTTTAGCGTTTTGCGACGTCATTTTGCCGGTCGGTGGGCTGTTTCTTTTCCAGCGTCATGCATGGAGGTAGTTTCGATACCTCCGCATACCAGGGCTCTTTCTTCATCTCCTCAGTGACGGGCGTGGCGCCTTGGCTTAACAACCATTTTTCCATTTCTTCGGCATTCATTTTCTTTCTTCTTGCCATTTGCTCCACCTCTCTTTGTAAACATTCCAATTGTTCTTAAAATCCTGGATGGCCACATTTAAGGCTTGATCGTTCTCAAGAATACTGTAATCGATAACGCGCTTTTTATCACCGTCCGGCCCGATGATATCAAGATGCGGTTCATGGAGTCCACTGTCATAGCGTGCAAGCTCAATATACTTGCCATTCCGTATAATAGTTAATTTGGCAACGAACTTCCCGACATTGCCTCGCTCGGTAACAAAATAAACGAAGATGAATGCAGTTGCGCTGAGTCTGATTATGAAGCTTTTTTCAGGCATTAGCAAGCGCTCTTCATGATTTCTGCAATTTTCGTTTGATCTTCTTTTTGAAGATATGGGTACATGGGGAGGCTGAATATCCGGCTGGCGGCGTCTTCGCTCGCGGGGAATGCACCGGGCGCATAACCCAGATACGCGTAGGCGGTTTGCAGGTGCAGGGGTTTGGGGTAGTAGATGGCTGTCGGAATGCCCGCCGTCTTGAGTTGATTCATTAACGCCGCCCGCTGCGCTTCTTTCTCCGCCAGCAGGGAGTATTGCGCCCAGGCGCTCTGGCAGTCTTCGGGAATGAAAGGAGTGCTGAGTAAAACAAGTGCTGAGGACTGAGTGCTGAGTGCGGCAGTATAGCGATTGGCTGCCTCCTGACGTAATGTCATTTCTTCGGGGAAAATTGAGAATTTTGCCAAGAGAATGGCTGCCTGGAGAGTATCAAGGCGGCCATTGATGCCTATCCGGATATTGTCGTATTTATCCGAGCCTTTGCCGTGGACGCGGATGGATTCCATAGTTTTTGCCAATTGATCGTCATCGGTGAAGCACATTCCGCCGTCGCCGTAGCAGCCCAAAGGCTTTGCCGGGAAGAAGGAGGTGCAGGCGATATCGGCCAAGGCCCCTGCCTTTCTGCCCTTGTATTCCGCGCCGAAGGACTGGGCGGCGTCTTCGATGACGAAAAGGCCGTGCTCCTTGGCAATGGCGTTGATGGCATCATAATCGGCGGGGAGACCGAAGAGGTCGACGGGGATAACCGCCTTCGGCGTCAGTTTTGAGTTTTGAGTTTTCAGTTTTGAGTTGTATGACGGTAAAGGGTGGATAGAAGGATCATTGGCTTGCACGGCTTGAATGGCCAAAGCGAGTTTGGCAGGATCGATATTGTAGGTTTTGGGGTCGATGTCCACGAAGATTGGGGTGGCGCCGAGGAGGCTGATGACCTCGGCTGTGGCGATGAACGTAAAGGGCGTCGTGAAGATCGCATCGCCTGGGCCGACACCGTAGGCCATGAGGGCCATGAGGAGGGCATCCGTTCCCGAGGCACATCCGATGGCGTGCTTGACGCCGACATAGCCCCCCAGTTTCGCTTCCAGCTCCTTGACTTCCGGGCCCATGATGTAGCTGCCGTGCTTTAAAACGCGAAAAATGCCTTCCTCCAAATGCTCGCGAATTATGCTTTGCTGATGCCCGAGATCAACAAACTGCATATTTCTTTGAGCTTTGGTCTCCAGGTATTGTTGAAGTGCAAGGCTATCTCCAAATGCTACTTCTGAAACGGCAGGGCGAAAATCTTCGTCGCTCGTCCAGATAAAAGTCGATCCCGGCAATTCAGTAGAGGAAAGACTGATCAAACCATCTTCCCGATCCGGGTGATTTTCCGGTATGCGTCTCCAATGTGTTCCCAGAGAAGGTGTGATTTTGATTGCATCCAAAAACCTGGTTAACTGCCGACTTGCCAGTTCTCGGGGAGGAAGGTTGGATTTGATAAGCCCTTCGTTAACAAGGCGTTTTATTTCTTTGGTGTGAATATATTCAAGGCTTGGCAGGGCGCACGCAGCAAAAAAGAGTAGATATTCTTGTTGACGCAAGAAAGCGAATAGCTCAGCTTTTTTATAATAATCAGGTCCTCTTTTTAAGAGCAAATCAAGTACAATATTTACATCCAAGAGCACATTAATAGTCATTTCGAATATTTTTCCTCCAATGCATCTCCCAGCAATTCATTGTCGGATTTTCCAGACGACCGATATCTATAATCCGTGCCCAACATTTTATATAAGCTATTGAGTACGGGGTCGAAGGGAGGGTTTTGTTCTTCCAGGGCATCATCAGGAACATTGATCACAATATTCCTGAGACCTGATTTGAATTTTATCATGTCCGGAAGCTTCAAATATCTATTTTCGTATTGGACTTCGATTTGCATGGCGATCTCCTTATCCTTTCTCCTGCTTTACATTGTCTTTTATGCGCTTGACATGCCCGCGGCCGAGGCCTTTTACCTCGCAACCGAGTTCGAAGTAGCGCTTGATCTTTTCGTCATCGAGGATGCCGAAGCAGTCGATCACGGCGACGGGGCGGCCGGTCATCTTGATGACTTCATCGGGGTCGAGGGTTCGGTAGGCCTCATGGCGGACAGCGAGGATGACGGCGTCAACGCCGTTGAGGGTGGCGCTCAGATCATTTTCCACCTTGCTGTCCTTGAGCTTTTCCTGGTTCCGGAAGAACCGCGACCAGGAATGGCCCGGGGCGGGGTAGTTGTCCTGCTTCTCCAGTTCCCACCAGTGCTTCACATAGGGGTCGTGGATGACGATTTCCGCGCCCATTTCCGTGAGCTTTCTCACCACGATCTCCGAACCGCTGTAGCGGGTGTCGCCCACGTCCTCCCGGTAGGAGGCGCCGAGGAGGGCGATCTTCGAGGCGGCGACGATCTTGCCCATGTTCCGGAGGGCGTCCCGGACCAGCTCCGCCACGTGGAGGGAGCGGGTGTCGTTGATGTCGATCGCCATCGGCGTGATCTTGAAGATGTCGTCCTCGAAGCCCATCAGGGTCTGGTAGGACCAG
>CAZKHU010000176.1:0-4032 GCA_964552725.1 uncultured Syntrophus sp. | reverse complement strand
AGACCAAAGGGCGGGAAGATCTCGACGTGCCGCTGAAGATGGCGCGGCTCGCGCAATGGTGTGAAGACGTCAACCGGGTCCAGAAAGACGCGGCATACGGTTTCGTTTACGTCGATGAAGAGGGCTTCGAAAAATACAAGCCGGCTTCATTCCGGCAATTGCGGGAGGCCTTCCGGGAATATAAAGGGTAAAACAGCGACAAATCGGGAAGGAAAAGGCGGAAGCCCTGGCGCTTACGAACCTTCCCGCCGAAAGCGAAGCTTAATGTTCATAAAACGAAGCTTAATGTTCATAAATCCGGGACGAATGCCGCGGCGGTGCGCTCCTTTCTGTGCCGCTCCCTCGACCAAGTCAGGGCGCGGGTGGAAAAAATCGACCCCGCCACCCTCACCGACGAAGAGCGCCAGGCCACCCTCGACTCCTTCGCCAGCCTCCGCGATGTCATCGAGAATTGTCTCAACCCGCGGGCGGCAGGAGGCCCGGCATAAAGCCATGACCGCCGGGGGTTACTGCCGGGTTTCCCTGGCGACGGTCGTTCATGAAAACACGAAATTTTCAAACAGTCGTAAAAAATGTAGTTATAACAATGTGTTAGTCAATGTTGCGGCGCAACATTTTTTTGAGACCGCCCCACGGCGCCCTGGGATTGCGGCCATTTTATCGATTTTTGCGTCAATATTTGCCGACTTAATTGATCAAATGGCGTTGTTTTAAACTTTACAAACGTGGCAATTCCAAATGCAGATGCTTGATAAATGGCTGTCCCGATATTATACGTCACAGCCAATAATTCCCCTGCTTGCAATGTTTCGAAAGTCCACAGACGGCAAATGCAATGGGAACATATTGCCATTGTAAAACCTTCTTACACCTGGTCGCTATGTCGGCGCGGCTGAGGTCGAGAACGACGGTGAGCCGTTCGAGGAAAAGATGGCCCGTCTGACAACTGCGTTGCGTGAGCAGACCGGGCAGGATGAGAAGCTCAATCAGATCATCCGGGCAAACCGGGAGGATATCGGGTATGGCGGATAAAAAATCAGCGAAGATCATTGTCCCGGCCGACATCGGCGCGTTGCTCGCCGATGTGAAAAACCGCATTCAAACGGCTCAAACCCGTGCAGCGCTGACCGTCAACGCCGAACTCGTCAGGCTCTACCGGGACATCGGCCGGATCATTGCTCAGCGGCAACGCAAGGAGGGTTGGGGTGCGGCGGTTATCCCCCGGCTTTCCCGTGAATTGCGTAATGAGCTGCCGGATATTAAAGGCTTCTCGGAACGGAATATCGACCGCATGATCGCTTTTTTCCGGGCGTATTCGGAGCCTTCCGACTTTTCGCCACAGGCGGTGGCGAAATTGCCTGCTCAAATCATGCAAGAGCCCCTTGCCCAATCCTTGAATATTGGCGGAATACAGCTTCGCCGGTATAGACAAGCCCATCGGCATCTCGACGTATGAACTGACGCGGGCGCTGCCGCAAGGCTTGCAGTCGGCGCTGCCTACGGTCGAGCAGATCGAGGCCGAACTCCGCGAGCAAAGCGAGCAGGCCGCATTGTCGAACGCTAACCAAAGTCGAAAACAGGAGCGAGCTGATAAACCGTAAATTCAATGGCAGGGAAATTCAGGAACTTATCAACTGGCTGGAAAGGTCGCGGTAGTCGTTAAAACCCATGAACTCAAGTAAACGGCGACGCGGGACGTGTACATTCTATTTCTCATAAATTCCTTGACAAAGTATAAACAATAAATACAATGCACACATGAAAACCACCCTTGGAAAGCAGGAGACGCAATTGCTTGCCTGGCTTCAGATGCGCAAGCGGAGAACCGTCCGTTCGGGAGAGCTGACCGGGCCCCTCCAACTGAGCCGCGATCAGGAACGCAAACTGTTCAGCCGGATGGCCCGGGGCGGTCTGATCGCCCGTGTACGCAACGGCCTCTACCTCGTTCCGGATCGTCTTCCCCTGGGCGGCGCCTGGAGCCCCGACGAGTTCCTCGCGCTCAATGCCCTGATGGAGGACCGGCAGGGACGCTATCAGATTTGCGGGCCCAATACCTTCAACCGGTACGGCTTCGATGAACAGATTCCGACCCGCATCTATGCCTACAACAACCGGATATCCGGGGACCGAACCATCGGCGCGGTTTTTCTGACCCTGATCAAGGTGGCGGACGGGCGGCTGGGCGATACGGAGGAGGCAAGCAACCCGGAAGGTTGTTCGGTCGTTTACAGCTCCCGGGTGCGGACGCTGGTCGATGCCGTCTATGACTGGTCGCGCTTCAACAGCCTGCCACGCGCCTACAACTGGATTCTCGGCGATCTGGCCGCATCCCGGGTGACTGCCCATGAGTTGACGAGGGTTGCCCTGCAGTACGGCGATAAGGGAACGATCCGGCGGATCGGCCTGCTGCTGGAAAGAGAGGGAGCGGAAGCGACACTGCTGCAAAAGCTGGAAGCGACGCTGGAACCCTCCACCGGCCTGATCCCCTGGATCCCCGTCAAACCGAAGAGGGGGACAATCAGCCGCCGCTGGGGCGTCGTGATGAATGAGGAGGCATGAGATGACCGCACCCATCCGGGCCCATGAAGATCCCGTACTCTTCCGGGAAGCCGTAAACTTTACGGCAGCCCGGACCCGGTTTCTCCCCCGCCTGATCGAAAAGGACTATTTCTGTACGCTTCTGCTCAGCTATCTGGCTGCGGCGGATGGCTCCCTGGTGTTCAAGGGCGGTACATGCCTGGCCAAGGTGTATGCCGAATTCTACCGCCTCAGCGAAGACCTCGATTTCGTCATCCCCATGCCGACCGATGCCGCCCGTGCCCAGCGGCGCACATCGGCGACCTGCCTCAAGGAGGCATTCGGAAGAATCGAGGCAGACCTGAAGCCTTTTCGGATCATCGAGCCGTTGCGAGGCGCGAACAACTCGATCCAATACGTCGGTTGCGTCGGTTATTCATCGCTCTTGAGCGGCCGGGAGGAGACCATCAAGATTGAGGTGGGGCTCCGCGAGCCGCTGCTGACGCCTGTTTTCAAGGGCATGGCGAGGACGCTTCTGCTGAATCCCATCTCGGACGGGCCGCTGGCGCCGGTTTTTCCCGTCTCCTGCATTTCTATGGAAGAGGCCATGGCGGAAAAGCTGCGTGCGGCCCTGTCACGACGCGAAGTGGCGATTCGCGATTTCTACGATATTGATTATGCCGTCCGCAGACTGGCTCTGGATCTGCGGGAAGGCTCTTTCATCGCGATGGTTTACCGGAAGCTCGCCGTTCCCGGCAACGAGCGTATTGATGTCTCTGCCAGCCGCCTGACAGAGCTTCGACAGCAACTCGCTTCTCAATTGAAGCCCGTCCTGAGGGCGCGGGACTTCCATGCATTTGATCTCGAATCCGTTTTTCAGACAGTGGCGGACGTGGCCTCGCTTCTTGAAAAAACCTCCCGAAAAAGAGAAATAGACGTCAACCAGTGATTTGCGTAACAAAGCTCACAGATTCTGGAAGATCTGGCCGTGATGGCCGAATCGGTCGATCTGGAATGCAAGGAGGCACAAGGGAGGGATGGCCGTGGTGAATTGCCCGGGGATGTCTGGAAATCCTACTGCGCTATGGCCAATACCGATGGCGGTACGATTTTGCTGGGGGTGCAGGAAAAGCCTGCGATTGGTCTTGGCATTATTAAGAATAGGGACTCTGCACCCCGCGGTTTTCAAAAAATAACAACCAGCCAGTTTAATATAATAATGAGGGAGACCCGAACTGATGAAAGTATTGTTGTCGATTAAACCGGAATTTGCCGAAATGATATTTTCCGGAACAAAAAAATACGAGTTCCGTCGTTCTGTTTTTAAGAATCCTGATGTGAAAGCCATTGTTGTTTATGCGTCTTCTCCTGTGCGGAAGGTTATCGGCGAGTTCGAGATAGAAGCGATCATTAACGACGAATTGGCATCATTGTGGAAACGAACAAAAGAATATGCCGGTATAAACGAAGATTGTTTTTTAAAGTATTTCTCGAACAAAGAATTCGGCTATGCCA
>CAZKHU010000175.1:0-4066 GCA_964552725.1 uncultured Syntrophus sp. | reverse complement strand
TGGTTCCATGTTTGCGCTGCATTATTGAAGATCGCGGTCTTGTCGGCTTTGCCGGCTGCCGCGGTGATGATTTTCTCCAACGGCAGGTCCGCAAACTCCGTTCCTGCTATCAGCTTGTTCAGGTTATCGACATATCCCTTGTGGTGCTTGCCGTAATGGAAGCCTATCGTATTCGCGGAGATTACGGGGTCCAGCGCGTTATTCGCGTAGGGCAGGGACGGTAGGATATGCGGTGATGCACTTTCAATCTTGTCATTGTTCATCATTTTTCCTCCTATGTGGTGACATAAAAGCCTAACGGCTTACGTTTCAGCGGTACCGGGCCAAGTAGAGCGAGGTGAAGGACATTGTCCGAAGTCTTGCCACTTTTAAAGCCACCGACAAGGTCGGTGGTAGTTTACTCTGGTATCAATGCCCCGGTTTAAGAACGACCTTGGTCCAGCCCTCCTTGCGCGCATCAAAGTTTTCGTAGGCTTCGGCCGCCCGGTCGAGTGGCAGTTCGTGTGAGATGATGAAGGACGGTTTCGCTTTTCCCTCTGCGATCAGCTTACACAACTTGCGGTTGTATGCTTTTACATTTGCCTGGCCAGTCCCGATGTGCTGGCCCTTGATCCAAAACTGGCCAAAGTCGAATACAATCTGACCTTGCTTGGCCAATTTATCTTTGGCGTGAGGGTCTTCCGGAATGAAAACCCCCACAACCCCGATACCGCCAGTCGGGCGCACCGTTTTTACTAGATTGTTCATCGTCAGGTTCGGCACCTCATGCCCTTTGTGGTCGCAGCATTGATAGCCCACGCATTCGCACCCGCGATCCGCTCCTTGGCCGGCGGTCAGCGCCAGGACCTGTTCCACGACAGACCCATCCGAGTCATCGACCGCGATAGCACCGATTTTTTCTGCCAATGCCAGTCGGTCCTTGTGCATGTCCACGACCATGACCTTGCTGGCCGCTTTGATGATCGAGGAGTACGCCGCCATAAGACCTACCGGCCCAGCGCCGTAAATGACAACCGAATCGCCTGCTTGCACGCCTGCGAGCTCGGTGGCGTGATAACCGGTCGGAAAGATATCGGACAACATAACGTAATCATTTTCCTTTTCCTCGGCATCGGGCGGGAGTACCAGACAGTTGAAGTCGGCATAGGGTACACGTAACAGTTCTGCCTGCCCGCCGCTGTATGGCCCCATACCTGCGAAGCCATATGCTGCGCCTGCGTTGCCGGGGTTGGTAGTAAGGCAGAACCCTGTGAGCCCACGCTCGCAATTTTCGCAAAAGCCACAAGCAATATTGAACGGCAGGCAGACCCAATCTCCCACTTTGACGCGGTCTACCGCGCTGCCGATCTCGACGACCGTTCCAAGATTCTCATGCCCTAAGATTCTGCCGGGTTCCATATTAGTCCGGCCTTCATACATATGCAGATCTGAACCGCAAATATTCGTGGTCGTAATTTTAACAAGCACATCGGTTGCTTTTTTAATCTTGGCATCCGGGACTTTTTGGACGACTACGTCGCGAGGACCTTTATAAACGACTGCTCTCATGAAGACTCCTCCTTTTTAGCAGATATTTTTCGTTGGCATCCGTACCTTTCTCTATTCCGTCGTTTTGCCGTCGAAGTGCTCGTTGTCGGCCTCCGCCTCGGCGCGGGTATGGTGGACAACGCCATCCCGATGATTTGGCGGCGCATAGAGCGTATAGAGCTTCAGTGGAACACTGCCGGTATTGATGATGTTGTGATTCGTCCCAGCAGGGACGATTACCGCGAAGCCCGCTCGGATCGCCGTCCGAACGCCATCGAGAACCGCCTCACCGGAACCCTCCTCCACGCGAAAGAACTGATCGAGCTTGTGGACTTCCATCCCGATCTCCTCCTTGGGTTTCAACGCCATGACAACAAGCTGACAGTTCCTGGCCGTGTAAAGCACCCGGCGAAATTCTTCATTCTTGACGGTAATGTCCTCGATATTTTGCACATAACCTTTCATAGCAACTCCTCCAGTTGACGATTTTAACATCTGTGAAAAGGCGGGTACAGGCGCACTGAGCATCAGCAGGGCTACCGCTGCCACCATTAGAGAGATAGAACATATTTTTTTCATGGCAGGTTCTCCTTTTATTGTTGCTACTGTTGTTTTTGAACTCTTTTAATCCAACACGGTGATTTTGTTCTCTACGCAAGCAACTGATTTCACGTAAGTGGGCAAAAAAGAAAGTCTAATAATCCCGTCCTGTTGCGTGCAGAACAAATTTACCGTGTTTAATCCAAAGAACTCATGCCATTCGGAGTCCTGGCTGTGGTATATCATGCAACTACAGCCGGGGGCACAAAGGACACGCCAGTGCATGATACGCCGCTCTCACTACTTCCCAAAAACCTTCTTGACCTGACCGATCTTTTCCTGAACTTCGCCGGCTATCTTTTCACCGGTACCTTCGGCTTCCTTCTTCAACTCCTTCGCTTGATGCTTGGCTTCCTCGCTGATGTCTTTTGCTTTTGTACCGGCATCGGCATAAATTTCCTTTGCATCCTTTAAGACCTCGCTCCCTTTCTCTTTGATATCAGACCTCAGCTCTTTCCCGGATTTCGGTGCGAAGAAAATGCCTGCCAATGCGCCCAGCGCGCCTCCAATCAATAATCCCATGAACAAATAACATTGTGGTTTTTCATGCTCTCCCATATTAAATTCTCCGTTCTTCCCTTTTTCGGTGAGCGATATCCCCTCATTCTCCAAAACAAATACCACCATCCGTCAGATGCTTCAATGACTCGATCTGGTGCGACTCGATCCGCTCGAACTCCGGCCCGTGGCGGCGCTGTGCACCTGTCTCGGAGGGACAGATTTGGTTGCCTCACGCTTGGAAGGGCGCTCGCCGATTCAGAGGTAATCGAAATCAGCGAGCGCCCGAATCGTCTATCCTATAGGTTCCAGTAAGGGTCGTAGCCGTAGTATTTGTAAATGGTGCTTCCCCAAGTCCTGTCCGCGAAATCTGGCCACTTGACGTCTGGATCAAACCCGGGAGCGGCCTTCAGCTTCTCCTTGTCCACGTTGAGGATGAGTTTGTTCTCAGTCTTGGCGAACTCGAATGCCTTCCAAGGCAAGGCGAACAGTTTGTTCCCCATACCCAAGAAGCCGCCGAAGGAGAGAACCGCGTAGGCCAGGCGACCTTCCTTGGCGTCGATCACCAGTTCATGGATCTTGCCCAGATCTTCATTCTGGCGATTGACTACCGCCTCGCCGATGATTTTGGATGCCGAGACGACACCGTACTTTTCCGCTGTATTCTTGCTCGCTACTGTTGTCATAGCCTTCTCCTTTAGCCTCTCGTTGATAGTTGTTGAGTTGAGTTGAAACCTTTGGCCGCTCTTTTCGCTTTGCTGATCTTCATATTTTCCTACATCCCCCTTTCTTCCTGAATGGTTTGATTATGCATTACCAAGAAGAAAGGCGTATGCATATAAATTATAACTAAATCGTGTAGTTATGATCAAAGTGTTTCCTTCAGGGGTTTCGCTCCTGTCACGTGCAACCACGCACCAGAAATATCACAATCAAAATAGGAATCGGAATGCCTAACAGCCACAGTAGGATATAACCAATTTTTCCTTCTTGATTGCGAAATATTTTAAAACTTTTCATGGGTTTCTCCTTTCATCCTTCTGTTCAAACTATCGTGAATTTTTTGCGTCAAAATAATGTGAGAAGTGACACCTACCGTCGTCTCCTCCAATAGTAACCGCCGCCCCCACTATTTCCCCAAAACCTTCTTGACCTGACCGATCTTTTCCTGAACTTTGCCGGTTATCTTTTCACCGGTACCTTCAGCTTCCAATTCAGAATTATCGCTGAGTTTCCCTGCGACCTCCTTGACCTTTCCCTTCACTTCGTGAAACGTTCCTTCCGCCTTGTCCCTAATGCTCGATTTCATGGTATTCCTCCTTTAGGATTTCTATTTGATTGCTGCGCTGGCATCCCTTCTCCATCCTCTTATGGAACCGGACAGTAAAGCAATCGTCTGTGACAACTCCATGCGCTTCTCAGAAAGGACCTTCATTCGTAT
>CAZKHU010000174.1:0-4069 GCA_964552725.1 uncultured Syntrophus sp. | reverse complement strand
AGCTCCCGGAAAACTTGCGGCTCATGTCACTTCTACGGCGGAGGCGGAGACCATATAAAGCATGGAGATCTCGATTCTTCGATGACGGACCCGACCGCAGGGCTCGACGTTCATATGGGCGGCAAGGCCAAGATGGGTTGCACCGACTGCCATAAAACCCAGAACCATGTAATTCGGGGAGAGTCGCTGTTGGTTTCGCAGGGGGACAAACCCCGTTTACAGTGCACCGATTGTCATAACAAGCCCCAGATTCACAATAACGCCGTGTTGAACAGGCATGCCAAAAAGGTGGCTTGCCAAACCTGCCATATCCCGACCATCGCCAGGGTGTTGCCGACCAAGGTCTGGTGGGATTGGTCGAAGGCCGGTCAGGATCTGAAACAGGAGAAGGATGCCTTCGGGATGGACACTTTTGCGAAGATCAAAGGGGAGTTTAAGTGGAACAAGGATTTTGCCCCTGAATACTTGTGGTACAACGGCAAGGTCGATCGGAACCTTCCCGGCGACAAGATCGATCCGAACAAGGTGGTTGAGTTCAATCGTCCGCTGGGCGACCGCAATGACCCTGACGCAAAGATCTCCCCGTTCAAGGTGATGAGGGGGAAACAGCCATACGATGCCGGAAACAATACGATGGCCTATATTCATCTCTTCGGCGGTTACTGGAAGCACTTCGATTGGGGGAAGGCCATCGAAGATGGGATGAAAGCCGCCGGGATGCCGTACAGCGGTAAATACGGTTTCGTGGAGACCCGGATGGTCTGGCGGGTAAACCATATGGTCGTTCCGAAGACGAAGGCCCTCAAATGCATGGAATGTCATGGTTCCAAGGGACGCTTGGACTGGAAAGCCCTGGGCTATGAGGGCGATCCGATGAAGAAGAAATAATCAACATCAACGCCTGTGCGGGTTCCCTTCCCGGAAAGCGGGAGATAGTTGTGCTGGCAAGCACCGCCGCGCAGGTCAATTACTGGGCGCGATTGATCCAGGCGCTGGGCGTTCCGCCGTCCGGATTTTCGGAAGGTTGTTCGATAAAGGCGCATCGGCAGGCGCCTGAAGATCGCTGAAAGATGAAGCCGATTAAGGCGTACCGTTCGTGAACTATCCCTTTGCCTTCGTTATGCTGCGGGGACCGCTTTTTTACGATCAAGCTGCAGCCAGGCAATGATCGGTCAGTCCCCTTCCGCCATTTCGCGAAGCGCCGGTTGATCCAGGATTTGGATCGACCGGCCGTCCACTGCCAGCAATCCGGCGTTGCTCATCTTGCGAATTCCCCGTGAAAGGGCCTCCGGGGTGGCGCCCAGAATCTTGGCCAGTTCCCTCTGTGTGACCGTAAGTTTCAACTGGTTGGCCTGTGCCCCCTTCATCCGCAGGGCATGGATCAGGAAGGAGGCGAGCCTCTGGGGAATCTCCTTGAGCGATAACGACTCGATGAGACTCATAGATTCCCGCAGGCGATCAGAAAGAACCTGGATGATGTTAACCAGCAGGCGCGGTTCCTTCATCGCAACCGCCTCCATGACTGTTCCGGGAATCAGGAGGATGCCGCTTTCTTCGAGGGCCATCGCGTTGGCTGGAAATGAATCGATGGCGAAGGCAGTGCACATGCCGAAGGGGTCTCCCGGCCCAAGCAGATTGAGCGTCTGCTCCCTGCCTTCGGGAGAGCTTTTATAGAGTTTCACCTGGCCTGTGGCAATAACATAAAAGGCATGGGCTTGATCAGTCTCGCCAATGAACATTTCTCCCGCCTTGTAGGTCTTGTAACGGGCGTGTTCCGCAAGCGTTCTCAGTTTTTCGACCGGAACTCCCTGAAATAGAGCCAACATCTGCATTTGCTTCAGAATGTCCATAAAAATACTCCTTGTTGATCCAAATCAATGACAATGAATGTCGTCGAGTGTATTCATAGATAAAGAACGGGAGATATTTAGCACAAGGAACCATGGGAAACAAAAGGAAATTTGCAGTCTCTGCGCCGCGAATCAGGGATCAGCGCCATAACGGAAGAAGAAGGAAGAAGTGGCCTTCAAGGTGGTTCAGTACTATCTGATGGCAGGAAACGGCGGGCAGGTATGTTGGGGTGGCTGGAACGGCTCTGGAGGACGCGCAGGAGCATCAAAGACTTGCCGAGGTCCGCTAAGCGGCGGGGTTGGGGCTTTACTCCGATACGCTGCGGGCTGCGACGGCGGTTGCGGAAGCCCGGCAACGGCTCGTCAGTGCGGAAAAAAATCTCAACGTGGCAAAGCGGGCTCTGGGACTCATGATTGGCTCCGCGGAAGCGGTCGAGGTTGAAGAGGAGATGCCGCCCGCTCTGCCGGTCAGGGGATTGAATCGCTGCGCAGCCAGGCTTTGGCCCGCAGGGATGTCAAATCCCTGGAGATGCGGACGGAGAACGCCCGGAACCAGATCAAACTGGCCGAAGCAGGTTATTACCCGATGGTGGGGGTGGGCGGAAGCTATCAGTTGAATGACCACAGCCACCCGCTGGGCGGCGAGGGCGAGGGTTGGCAGGCGATGGCCTTTCTCCGCTGGGAGCTTTTTGACGGCGCCAGAACAAGGCATGAGAAGATCAAGGCTGTGCGCCAGGCGGCAGAGGCGGAAGAGTATCTCAAGGGCATGAAAAAAATGGTCTCATTCCGGACCGCCCGTATTGAGCACCCTGGTTGCGGAGATCTACGGTCCCGATGCCAAACGGAGGATTGAAATCGCCAGGGAAATCAAAAAAGTCTTTACCGAAACCGATGGCGTGGTCGATGTCGACTGGTACGTGGAGGAGGATCAGCCCAAGATCAATTTGACTGTGGATCAGGATAAGGTGGCGCGGGCCGGGCTCAGCGCCGAGGCGGCGGCGCAGAGTTTAAGGATTGCCTTGAACGGGATGGGCGGCGGGCTGGTTCATTTGGAAAAAGAAAAGACGGATTGAAAGGCAATCCCGGAGACGACGGGAATGTAAAGGAGGCAGAGCGCCGCAACCCTTCTTCCAGCGCTTGATTATTTTACCGAATCAGTAAGTTTCTCCCTCGGGGATTTTCAACGGACGATTTTGAAAAATTTTCTTGACCGTGGTTGGTATGGGGAGTATATTGCCACAAATAGATATATGGAGATTGGGATGAAAGAATTCACTAAGGTTATGAGGGCGCTTTCCGATCCAAATCGCGTCAAGCTCATCAAATTGCTTCAGCAAAGAACGATGTGCGTCTGCGAAGTACAGGCGGCGCTTGGGATTGCCCAACCCACCGTCTCCAAACATTTGAAGATACTGGAAGGTGCGGGTCTTGTGGGCCGGAAGAAAGAGGGGCTTTGGGTGAACTATTCCCTTACCGATGGCGGCAGAAGTCCCTACGCGGCAAGCCTGCTTGGCAGTCTGAGGCACTGGCTCACCGATGATCCGGAGATTCGCAACCTGATCGAAAAAGGCGCATCCCTCCGGCGGGAGGATCTCTGCGGCATCCACAGTTGAATTTACATATCGTCAGAAAGAAATATATGGGATAATGAGCAATAGGGGGCGAGGCTCGCTGTTTTCGCTTCCGGCCTTATGGCGGTTGGGTATCTGTTCAGCCTTGTTTATTACCCGCCCGGCGCGGAGATGAAATTTTACACAGCAGGAGATTAAGCGATGGAAATCAAAATTTTGGGACCTGGCTGCGCAAATTGCCAGAAGGTGGAAAAACTGGTTCGGGAGGTCGTAGCCGCGGCAGCCGTTGCAGCCGATATCGAAAAAGTTGACGATATCAAAAGAATCGTCGGATACGGTGTTCTCAGCACGCCGGCTGTGGTCGTGAACGGCAAGGTAAAGGCCATGGGAAAAATCCCGAAGAAGGAAGAAATTATGGCGTGGCTCAGGCAGGAACCATAAAAACCGGACGGAGCAGATAAAAGGGAGGCGTGTTCCCTGTTCGGGGCAAGACCGGATGCGGGCGGCTATCTGACACAGCAAAGGCAAAGTCAGCGACGAACTGAAGAATCCTTACGGGGAGTCGGCGAACAGTTGAAACCTCATATAAATGCAGGCAATTGCAAAACCATTTGTCATTCCCGAAAGCGAAGCTTAATGTTCATAATG
>CAZKHU010000173.1:0-4089 GCA_964552725.1 uncultured Syntrophus sp. | reverse complement strand
GGAAAAAGGCGCATGCCTTGCGGTGAAGAACATCGGAAAGCCGTGTGCGGGAAAACCGCATGCACGGTTTGATGAGGGAGGGATGGTTGAGGCAGTCATGGTTAGGATAATGAGGCACCGCTTAACGAAAGAAGCGGAAACAGATAGGCCGAACCTAAAACCGCATATACCATCTCTCTACTCTACCCGATATTGCCCCGGAGGTCGTTTTTCTTTGCTGCGCCTTATCACAGATGCTTGCTGTTCCTTCGGATAACCATATTTCATCGCGCAAAGCATCATTGCGTTGATTTGCTTGCTGTTCCTTCAGGTAACCATTATGTTGCACTGCTTCAGCTCCATGGCACCGTGAAGCAGTCCGACGATGTGGACCCATAGGCAGACGGTTCTATTTCACCTTGGGCTGCTTCCTGAGCCAGCGGTACAGCAGCGCGGCAAGGATCGCCGGCCACACGAAACCGCTGATGAGATCCCCCACCACTATGAAGTTATGCCCAGCCATGTATGCGAAATAGATAGTAGCAAGCGCCCACGCCACGAGGAACACCACGAGTACGATCACCCACCTGGCAAGTGGAGATAGTGGTTTCTCCGTCATGGACGCTCCTTCTGCCGGTGCTTGGTCGGCTTTCTTCATTTTCATGCACTCCTTCTTCTTGAATTATTATTGCATTTTATGCCGTTCTCGATTTCACGATTTCATTTCGCAAAATAATCGCGCCTCGATGAATAAAGGCCATGGCAAAACTGCGTATGCTTTTCTTTTACTTTTTGCAAACACCGGCACTGAGGCGCGCGTGTTACTGCGTCGCCTCCGGTGCCTTGGGCTGCTCGTCTCAGAGTGTCTGTTCTATTTCTTGGAACCGTTTGTCCTGCCTGAACTCCTGTAAATCTGGATCACGTTGGACCAGATAGGGATCAACACCGGCAGCGACAGCCTTCTTCAGATTCTCGGCTGCCGCATCGAAGTCTCCCATCTTTGAGTACGCACAGGCAATGTTGAAATAAGCTTGGTCCACATATGCTCCCCGGTCGCCTTCCATACTGATCATCTTGTCCCAGGCGTTGATAGCCTTACGGTACTGCTCGTCTAAGAAGAACATGTTTCCCATTTGGAAATACGCTGTTGGGAATTCTGGCTTCGCGCTGATTGCGTTCCGGAAATATTCTTCTGCCTGTTTCATTTCGTGCAGACTTCGGTGGAAAATGGCACGTGCCAAGAAAAGAAAATGGAGTTCCGTAAACTCCTCTTTCGCATAGGAACCGTCGTGAAAAAGCCACGAGTACGGCATCATCGGTACTGCTTCAGGAAGGTTCAAATGGCTGCCCCACATGTAGATCATGAGGTCGTTGCAGCGATCGTCATACTTAATCACTAATGTTCCTCGGCAGTGTTGAGTGATGAATACGTCGTCTGTTTCGATAAGAAAGAGCAACTTCGCCATCATGTCATACGCCTGATCAAGAACATCCTGTCTCTTGAGCAAGCTGTCATCAAGCCAGACTACGACCTCAGAGGATTTAGACTGAGTCCGCGCGAAAAAGAACATCTTCTTCCGCTGAAGTTTCTCGGCTACATGTCGAAAGAGCTTCACTGTGGCTTGCCAAGCCGCTTTTCCGGCCTCAGTGAAATATGACTTGAGAAAGCTTGCCGTTGCAACACCGGCCCCGATTCCGACACCCAGAACGATGTACTCAATGAGCCAGCCAGCCCCGATGTGCCCTGCCTCGGTCTCATCCCAGTAATAGATGGGTCTGACGTAGTGTTTCTTACCAATATCGCGCACTTCATCGGTGAGCTCCATGTCCGCGGATAGCATCCGCTGTAATGGCTGTTCTTTCATTTGATCCTCCTCGCCCAACGAGTCTGTAGAAAAAGTCCCCCGTGATCCAAATCACCGAATTTGGGGGGGGTCTCTTACCCCTTCGACGATCTGAGATCGTTCAATACAGCTCATTTTACGAAGCCTATTTTTGCTCGTCCTCTCACTAATATTTTGGTAAGGACTTTTTCTACAGCTTCAACGCTCGGCAGCAGACTGAACGAACACGCCAGGGTGAGTTATAGTCTGCCTGCCGTTGTTCGGCCATTCTTAGGACACCCCGCATTGCACGCATAGGCCGTCGTATTTCAGAGATGTTCAATACCGAAAGATCCATCCCACAATGGCATAGCAGCCATAGCCAAAAGTAAAGATTAAAGGGCCTGATAAGATGCTAAAGAGAATTGAGATGGGGCGGCCTTTGCGATCAACCCATCGGCCCGAACTATCATAATAGGCTGTTGCGTTCGCACTAGGAGCAATAACATAGCCAATCCCCAATATTAGGCCAATGCCCCCGGCAGTTAGTGCCGTTTCTGGATCCCTTATGAATCCGCAAGCGGCAACAACGATTCCAAATAAAACCTTAATGATTCCCTTCATGTTGCCTCTCATTCGCGTTCTGTCGACGCTGGTTTTCCCCAGGAGTTCTCCCGCTTGGCCGAACGGCATAATCAGCCGCTGCGATTCTGCGGTCGGCTGGAGTAAATTAAGTGGCGGCGGCCACGGACAACGCCGATAAACGCTTTTCACGCTTCCCGCTGTCCACTCAAGCGCCTTATAAGGGTTCGGCAGTCCTGATTCTCGATCTTCCCCCCATCTGGCGTTTTGCAAGATAGGCTACAGGTCTGACCACAAGATAACGCGTCAGTAACTTCAGCATCTCTGATCGCCCAATTAGGGCCGCAACAGGGGGCGAAACAATTTCGTAAATGGAGGATACCAGCCTCCCGACAAAAGACTGACAGAGGACTACCTCTCGGAACTGCCGAAGTGTGACCACGTCCGGAGCATGGGCGGTAGAACAGGCGGCGGTTGCTATGAAGCAACGACTCTGGGCGGCACGTTGTTGCCCGGCGTGATACGCCCCGATTACACCAACGATCCGGTCAAGCCATTCGTTGAATGATGTGTCGCTAGCACCCTCAGATGCTAACTGGCCTCGCGCTTCGCGTATAGTGAAACGCTTAAACTGAACTGGCAGGTTTTCAAACCCTGGGGCTGGGATATTCAGCAGCATCGTATCACCAGTGAGCATTCTGCTATCGCCACCCCCCGGGGACACACTCCCTCGCGACACCTTGCAGCCATTCGTTGTTTCGGTAACTATGCACAGCTCGAACAACTCATTGGCGACCTGCTGCAGCTTTTGCCATTTGTTTACCGGGTCGCCAAACAAAGCTACTCCTCCCGATTGTTCAGCCGCGGGATCTTGCGTTATTGCCTTATCAAAATCAGAGATGAGGAATTCCGCATAGAGGGCTGCACCTTCCGCGGCATCGGCTGACTCCGCCGCTAACTTGGCCATGTTGGCACCCGTGGCTTGACTTGCCGCTTGCGCAAGACTTGCTGCCTGCTGTGCGCACTCTGCACACCGCTGCGTCATATGTGTTGAGATATTCTCCACTGCATCCACTGCGAGACGCTTGAATATATCTGCGACGTGTTTGACCTGGTCTGCGCAAGACTTGGCGTTGGCTGCCGCCAGACTCCATTTCTCTGCCAGGGGCGATGTCGCCTTTCGTGAGAGCGAGGTTGAAGGCGGCAAGGGTTGGGAAGATTGCCCGGTCTTAGGCCTGGCTGCAATTACTCTTGATACGCTAGCCGAAATCTGGTCTGCCATCATCGATAGAGTTGGAAGTCCGCCTTCGGCAGTTGCGAAATCACTTCGGAGTACGGCGACATCGCTTTGAATGCTGCTGAGAACTGCTTCAAGACGACTGTGGAAATCGGACGCTTCGGACTGCCAGTCCGGTGGAACGCTCCAACACAGCATTCCGATGTCTTGTGTTGTTAGGGACTGCATCAGGGAAAGGGCGGTCCCGGACTTGCCTCCTGACTTCAGCGCCTGTAGGAGTTGACTCAGGTCTCTTTGGTAATGTTCGAAGGCACGCAACACGTCTTCTGGATTCTTTGCAGTCATCTGTCGCTCCCTTCCGGCCTCTTTCGGGCCGAACGTAAAAATCAGCCGCCGAGTTTACGAGGTCGGCTGGATTGCCTTGTGTACGCCCGGCACGGGCGTGAATTTATGGGGTGAAAGTCCCCT
>CAZKHU010000172.1:0-4105 GCA_964552725.1 uncultured Syntrophus sp. | reverse complement strand
CCGCTCAGAATCGTTGCGGGAATGACAAGAATGGGGAGTTTTGCAATTACCTCAGTCTATAGCATTCCGTCGGAAACGATAGCGGAATGGGCGCTCACGGGCTGACTCCGGCCTGGTTGCGCCGACTTTCGGGGCCGCCGTCATCGATGAAAAGGGGAAAACGGTCGCCCTGGTCGAAAAGCATCTCTACGTCAGGCGGGCGAAAGCCTTTTGAAATAGCCAGATATTATTGCTTGACAAGTAAAATCAGCATCCCTATAAGCCTTGCCATCTACTGTAAACGAGGTGGTAAGCGGTATGCTCAAACCGATTATACGGCTGACATTTTCAAATATATTTATGACCTTTGCCTGGCGTTTGATTTAAATGGAATGATGAAATGAGGGTCAGGAAGCATGAAAAGTGGCGCAGCAAGCGGGCCTGTAGTCTGAATGAACGTGAAATCAACATCCCCGGACGTAAGCGGAGGGAGGAAATGTGAAAACGAAGCTCGATAGCCGCAAGGCGGCCGCGCCGCCGAAAATGTCCCATATTTACAAGCCGGAAGATGTCTCTCTGGAGGAGTGGCAGCGGACATTGCGGCGGCAGTTCGGTGCAAAACAGAATTTCGTGCTGAGAAATGTCGGCGCCCACCATCTTTTTTCCGATTTTTCCGTGACCAATCCGGAATCGCAGAAAACCTACAAGGTTGCAATCCGTGGCGATCAGCCGGGGATGAACTACTGTTCCTGCCCCGATTTCCAGATTAACAACCTTGGGACATGCAAACATATAGAGTTCGCCCTGGCGCAACTTTCGCAGCAGCCCGGCGCGCAAAGGCTGCTGGAAAACGGCTGGCGCCCTCACTTTTCCGAGGTGTGGCTGAGTTATGGTTTGAGGCGCGAGATACGTCTTCGTCCCGGACGTGGTTTCCCTGCGGAACTTGCCGGCTTGACATCCGAGTTTTTCGACAGCCGCGGAGTTCTTCGCGAGGAGCGCTTTATCGATTTTCCCGGGTTTCTGGATGCCGTCCCGATTCAAAGCCGTCACGAGGTGCGCTGCTACGACGATGTCCTGGCATACGTCGCCGAGCGCCAGGATGCCGCCCACCGGCAGGAGGTCGTGGCAGAACGTCTGGCGGAGGGGATAGACAGCCCGCTTTTCGACGGTCTGCTGAAAACGGAACTTTACCCCTACCAGCGAGAGGGGGCGCTCTTTGCCGTCCAGGCCGGGCGTTCTCTCGTCGGCGACGACATGGGACTCGGCAAGACAATCCAGGCCATCGCCGCCGCCGAGCTGATGGCGGCGATGTTCACTATCGAAAAGGTGCTGATCATCTCACCGACATCGCTAAAGTACCAGTGGAAGACGGAGATCGAGAAGTTCTCCGACCGGACGGCCCAGGTTGTCGAGGGGTTGAACGCGCAGAGGCGGGAGATGTACCGCAGCGATTCCTTTTACAAACTGATCAACTACGAGCTTGTTGCGCGGGATATCGCGCACATCCGGGAATGGGCGCCCGATCTGATCATCCTTGACGAGGCCCAGCGCATCAAAAACTGGAAGACCCGTACCGCCAAAGTCGTGAAAGAACTGGAGTCGTCCTTTGCCATTGTATTGACCGGCACGCCCATTGAAAACAGGATAGAGGAGCTTCATTCCCTCATGGAGTTTGTGGATCGACGTCGCCTGGGACCGCTCTACCGTTTTGTCCACAACCACCGGATTACGGACGCGGGCGGGAAGGTGGTCGGCTACAAGGATTTGGACAAGGTGCGTCAATCCCTTCAAGGGGTGATGATCCGGCGGAAGAAGAGGGATGTTCTCACCCAGCTTCCGGAGCGTATCGACCAGAACTTTCTGGTGCCGCTCACGCCGGAGCAGGAGGCAATTCATGAAGAACACAAGGAAATAGTGGCGAGACTCGTCGCCAAGTGGAGGCGCTACAAGTTTCTGTGCGATGCCGATCAGCGGCGCATGCAGATTGCGCTTGCCATGATGCGCATGGCCGCCGACAACACGTACCTTGTCGATCATGTTACCGTGCATGGCCCGAAGATCGAGGAGCTGGAGATACTGTTGAACGAGCTTGTGGTCGAGGGCGGCGAGAAGGCGGTTGTTTTCAGCCAGTGGCTGCGGATGGCGGAACTTGTCGAAAACATGCTGAAGAAAAACGGCATCGGCTATGCGCATCTCAACGGCAGTATTCCGTCCAGAAACAGGGGTGCGCTGATGAAGCGCTTCAAGGACGATCCGGACTGCAAGGTGTTCCTTTCGACCGATGCAGGCGGTGTGGGCCTGAACCTTCAGAGCGGTTCCGTGATCGTCAACATGGACATCCCCTGGAATCCCGCCATCCTCGAACAGAGGATTGGCCGGGTGCACCGGATGGGGCAGAACCGGACGGTGCGCGTGGTGAATTTTGTCAGCCGCGCCTCCATCGAGGAGCGCATCCTCGATCTGCTGCGCTTTAAGAGATCGCTCTTTGAGGGCGCCATGGACGAGAATGGCGCCGATGTGGTGATGGCGGGCGAGGGCGGCATGGCAAAGTTGATCAACGCCGTTGAAGATGTCGTCACTCCGCTTGCGTCCCCCGATTTTGCCCGGGTACGTCAGGAACTTGTCGAGGAGAAGGCGGATGAAGAGGCGGCCGTGAAAGACGGGGAGCTTGATGAAGAAGGGCTTTCCGAGGCCGCTGCCCGTCCTGTCCGTCCGGACATCAAGGCGGACGTCCCGATGGATGCCGCAGCGAAGGCCGACGTCGGTGTGGTCGCGGAAACGGGGGGCGCCGCCGCAGCAGAGCCGGAATCGGTTGATGCCGACGTCTCCAGAGATGAAAAGCCGATCGATTCAGTTCCCGGTGTTGCAACGCGGCCAGTCGTCGGCAATGGCGAAGATGCTTTGCAAGCTCTCCTTGCAGGCGGCGCACAGTTTTTGCTGAGTCTCGGCAACGCCCTTGCGCCGCCCGCCGGAGCGCCGGACGGTATCGTTAAGAACAGCGACTCGCCATCAAAAACTGCGGGCGATGGCATGGATGTCCTGCAGAAGGCGCTTCATGGGGCGATCGAACGGGACAGCGCCACGGGAAAGAGTTATCTGAAGATCGCCATGCCGGAGCCGGATACGATGAACCGGATTGTTGCCGGCATCGGGCAGTTGCTTTCCGGCCTTCTGAAACGGTAACGTAACGATTCAGCACTACGAAAAAGATTGTCATTCCGGCAGTATTTGAGCAGGAATCCTGTAATTCAGGGATCTTACAGGTAAACTGGACACCGGTTTTCGTCGGTGTGACGTCTTGTTGCGAGTTCATCAAAGGCTGTATTCGTTCCCGAATATCGTTATCGGGGATGACGGACATGGTAATGACGAGGTGATTTAGTATCGCGATGTTGATACGCGGCATTTGTGCCGAAAAAGGTGGAACATGGCTTTGGCGATGGCGATTTTAGGAGAAAATGAGGTTCCGGGAGCAACTGCAAGCAAGTTGACTGGCGATTTCGAGCAGAAACATTTTCGTTGATCTTGATCAGCTTTTTCGCTATGCTGCCGATGGTAAATTTGTGAAGGGCGTTCACGTTTACCTCCGATCCGGGCGGAGGTTCAAGCTTCTGCCCGGGTCAACTAATGAAAATTCATCTGCCCGCTATCAGCTTCGCTCTAAAATCTTTCCGCAGAGGAGAAAGGAAGACATCCTTAATCAGACCATGGACGAGATGATCATGCCCCCTTTTGGCTGTACCTTTGGTTTGCCCCACGCAGATCCAGTTGGCGGCTTTGTAGCAGGTTCCCGGAAAACGTTCTTTTTCCACAAACGTTTCAAGAAGATAAACGGGTTGTTGATAGACGGCCATCCAGTCGAGAGCGATGCGGCGGGCATTCATGGCCAATAGTTTGGAAGCGAGACACTTGATGGACACCCAGGGCAAAATGAGAAAGCGAGTATTATTGACCACAAAGGCGAGGTTATTTTCCCTGGTGGGCTTGTCCCAGCCGATGAAGGGCATATACTTGAGATGCTGGCCGACGATCTGGCGATAACCGGGATAATGATGCTGATTAACGAGACTGTTGTAGAGAGGTTCAAGTTCAGTATGTCTCACCAGCGAGATAGTGACGGGAGGAA
>CAZKHU010000171.1:0-4150 GCA_964552725.1 uncultured Syntrophus sp. | reverse complement strand
AAGCAATCGTCTGTGACAACTCCATGCGCTTCTCAGAAAGGACCTTCATTCGTATGATGACCAGGGTCATACGGATCGTAACTGCAAGTGGCTTGCCAACAAGCGAAAGAAAATCAGAAGCGTCGAATAGTCGTTTAATAACAGTAGATTATACTAACAGGAGAGAACAGCAGAAAAGTATGAAATGATCCGTTTGGCCTTAATATTTGGTGGAACCTCAACATATTGAGGGGTACTTTGCAGGGAGGTGGAAAGTTTTATCCGGTTCTTTTGTCTCCGGACAGATTATCCCGAGCTTATGCATCCTCGCCCTTAAGGTACTCGGGCGGAGACCCAGGAACGCCACGGCCCTGCCCAGGCACCGTGTGCGCAATTCGTATAATTTCCCGAGCAATGCCCTCTGGTGAAAGAACAAAATCTCTACACCCGGTTGCGATTGCGCTCTCAGGCATATCTGGCTGTCCGGCTGTGTCGAGCTTCTGCGCGATGGTAATGCCCCCCACTTCTTTTATGCCGAACACTACTCGGCAAAGTGCTGTCGAACCTTCGCCGCGATCTGACGATCCGTCATCCTGTCAACTGTTTCAATACCTACAACACGTCCAACGTGGCTACTTTCTTCGATACGTTCTTTCAGTTCATCCTTAGCCTCACCAGGACCAAAGATCAAAATAGATTCTGCATCACGAATAGATGCAATTACCGCACCGTAGTAGATGTTGAGATGTCCCATAAACGTTTTCTGGCGGCTATCATCTGCCGGTATTTGCAGTGTTTCATGGGGACCCTCAAGCGGTGAATCACCCGAACGCCGGAGCTGTTTTTCAACCTTCGATTTTATCAGTTCTATCTCTTCCTCTTTGTCCGTAACAGCCACGATAACAGCCTTCCTGTGGTCAATCCACAAACCCACTTTTGTTTTCATCGATGTCTCCTTTCTCTACTAGTTCCATCGTTGCCGGCGCGAACAGCGCCTTAAACTCCGCCATGAAATGCGTCTGGCTGCGGCGGCGTTGAACTGTTGCTTATGACTTCTCCCTCCTTTTTCGCCGGAATGGCAAGCTAAAGCCGGAGCTGTTTCATGGTCTCGCGCATGAACACGGGGAGATCTGCCGGTTGCCGGGACGTGACCAGATTGGCGTCAACAACCACCTCCCGATCCTCATAGAGCGCGCCGGCTTCTTTCAGTTCATCAGCTACCGACCTGTAGCAGGTGGCGCGTCGCCCGTGCAAAAGACCGGCACTGATCAAGATCTGCGGCCCATGGCAGATGGCGGCAACCGGTTTGCTGCGAGCAAAAAAGCTCCGGGCGATCTCCAGCGCCTTCGGCTCTTTTCTTACCAACGCCGGCGCCGCCCCCCCGGGTAGGATCAGGATTGCATAGTCGTCAGGGTTGACCTCGTCAAGGGTTTTATCCACGGCCACTTCGTAGCCGTGCTTGCCCTTGATGGCCCCGCGGCTCAGGGAGACCACTTCCACTTCGATGCCCGCCTCCTTCAGGCGGTAGTAGGGAACCAGCAACTCGGAGTCCTCAAAATTGTCCGCACTTATAATCAAGGCTTTCATATTCCCTCCGTATTTGTGACCCTTTTATTCCTTCCTCGGCTTACTTCGGCATCAGCTGCTGTACGCGTTGCGGCTCCTCTCCCAACCACTCCGGGTTCCGGGCGGTACCGTCGAATATGGATGTGGTCTTGAAAGGCTCAAAATCGCCGCGCGCCGCCGCCACGGTAGTTTTCGACAGCAGGGACCGTACCTCCTCATCGCTCATCGGGCGAAACGTCCGCACTGCTTCGCAGGCCTGATCCAGAATCTCCATGCCGTCGATGCCCGTTATGACCACGGAAGTGGGTAAATTCAGCGCGTAATGCAGGCACTCGATCGGCGTCGCTGTTTTAGACTTCAGCAGAATCCCGTTCGCCATGCTCTTCATCCCGAGGATCCCTGTTTTCCGCCTGACCAGTTCCGGCAACACCTCTTTTGCAAAACTCCGATAATGCGCGCCCATGACGTTGAGCGGCATTTGGACCGCATCAAAAGCGAAACCGTGATCCGCCGCCACTTGCAGCATATGCAGATGGATTCTTGGGTCCTTGTGCCCCGTGAAACCGATATAACGGAGTTTTCCCGCTTCCCGGGCCTCCACGAGCGCGGCATTGGCCCCTTCGTCATCAAAGATCCGGTGCGGGTCATCGTAACGGAGCACCTCGTGGTGCTGGACGAGATCGATCATATCGACCTGGAGGCGACGGAGCGATTCGTCGAGCTGCCGCGCCGCTTCTTTCTTTGATCGGCCATCGATCTTCGTCATCAGAAATACCCTGTCCCGGTAACCGTCGCGCAGCGCTTTTCCCATGCGGCTCTCGCTGGCCCCATCGTTGTAATCCCAGCAGTTATCCATGAAGTTGATGCCGCGGTCTACGGCGGTGCGAATGATGCGGAGGCTCAACTGCTCATCCACCCCGTGCAAACCGATATGCCAGCCCCCTATCCCTATCGCCGAAACTGTCTCTCCCGTGCTGCCGAGCATTCGGTAGAGCATCCCTTGTATAACTGTGGTGTTTGACATAGTTTCACTCCTGTCGGTCAGGCCGTCCAGACCTCCTACTTGCAGGTGGAGCCGGATAAGAGATGAGAAAAACCTCTGCAGGCGTTGTCCCTCGTTTCTAAGAAAAGTTAATGTCCATATTTTACCCTATAATTTTTTCTTTTTTTTGGATTTTCCCGCTTCGGAAAGTGCTATCGCAACGGCTTGCTTGCGTGATTCTACCTTGTCTCCCGAAGAACTTTTAAGAGCACCTTCCTTGAACTCTTTCATAACCTTTTCCACCTTGTTTTGCTTTTCTTTCTCTGTTTGGGGTGTCTTCATAATAACCTCCTATTCGGGTCTGGTATTTATATGATTCGCTGCATATCCGCTCTCGGTTAATGGTTGAGCCACGTCCGTCCGGGTTCATGACTTGTATACCTTTATCTGTTATGCCAATGTTCGCAGGGACTTCTCCCGGTCCCATTGGCGCGTCTTTGTCGCAGCAATAAATGCGTCTTTGTCGTAGGCATCCATGACGCCCGTGTCTTTTCCGACATCTGCCGTTTTCAAAAGCACTTGGCCGCTTTGTTGGCAGCGATGGCCTTGAGATGACCGAAAGCATCGCGCACAAAATCGATCGCGGCACTTTCCAACCTTACGGTTGGTTGGTGGGTGGCGCATCACGGGGCGAGGATCAGCGGCGCCGAGCCAAGCATAGCGAGGCAAAGCCGTCCGCTGGAAGCAATTATTGGGCGGTTCCCACCGGAATCATTTACTTTATTTTCTTGATTTCTTTTTCCACTTCTCCTGCCCCCTTGGCGTAGAACTTTTCCTCATCGGGCGCAAGCTCGCGGAGTAATCTCAGAAACTCTCCAACGTGTACGCGTTCCTCGTCCGCTATATCCTTGAGCACTTCCATGGCGAGCTTGTTGTCGGTTGACTCGGCAAGCTGCATGTACAACTGAATCGCTTCGTACTCTGCGGCCACCATGAAACGAATTGCTCTGACGAGTTCCTCATCCGTAAGCTTCCTGTCGTTTGCCAACCCTGAAAAGGGCGATCCGAACTCCGGCATGTTTATTCTCCTTTCTTACTTCCTATCGGGCTTCCGCCCAACGAAAAATCTATCAGACGCGGGCTGCGTAGTGGTACGCGGTGGGTTGAGCACCTCGTTAGGCTTTTAGGTATGCATCTGATCAGGCCGCCATCAGCCAAGGTTCTCTGCCGCGAAATCCCAATTAATCAGTTTATCCAGCACTGCGTTGACATAGTCCGCGCGGCGGTTCTGATAATCCAAGTAGTAGGCGTGTTCCCACACATCGATGGTCAATAACGGTTTCATGCCAGTGGTCATCGGAACATCTGCATTGCTGGTTTTGACCACCTTGAGTTTGTTGCTATCCAGCACGAGCCATACCCAGCCGCTGCCGAACTGGGCCATTGCCGCAGTCGCCAACTCCTTCTTGCAGGCGTCCACGCTGCCGAAGGATGCCTCCATTTTCTGCTTGAGTGCTGCGGGTGGTTCGCCTCCACCTTTCGATCTCATGCTTTTCCAGTAAAATGTATGGTTCCATGTTTGCGCTGCATTATTGAAGATCGCGGTCTTGTCGGCTTTGCCGG
>CAZKHU010000170.1:0-4234 GCA_964552725.1 uncultured Syntrophus sp. | reverse complement strand
CGCTCAGAATCGTTGCGGGAATGACAAGAATGGGGAGTTTTGCAATTACCTCCCATAATAAAACGGTTTTTTGAAAGGGGAATTTTATGGCACGGACGATCAGAGTGCTCATCGCCAAACCCGGACTGGACGGACACGACCGGGGCGCCAAGGTCATTGCCCGGGCGCTTCGGGATGCGGGGATGGAGGTAATTTACACAGGAATCCGGCAGACTCCGGAACAGATAGTGAGTGCGGCCATTCAGGAAGGAGTGGATATCGTCGGACTTTCCATCCTTTCGGGCGCCCACAACCGGCTTTTCCCGAAGGTGGTTAACCTCCTCCGGGAAAAAGGAGCGGGCGACATCCTCGTTTTTGGCGGCGGAATCATCCCCGTTGACGACATTCCCGGCCTCAAGGAAGCGGGAATAAAAGAAATCTTCCTGCCCGGCGCCTCGACGGAAGACATCATCCAGTACATAAGGGACATCGTTCCGCCGGCATAAAAAAGGGAGGGCGCTTCACAGGCCCCTCTTCCCGGGGCGCAATAAAAGACGCCCCCGGGGGAAGATCAGACGCCGATTGTGAAACGCCACGCGCAGAACCACTCCGGAGGGTGGTCGTCCGGAGGACAGGCCACGCAGGTCGCCTTGATTCGGGGATCAATCTGCGCGGCAAAGGTGCTGTACTCCACGATTCCTCCGGATTTACACGGATAATCGGCAAGCCCGCGCCTTTTGCGCGCCGCCTGGACGCGACAATTGTTCATCTGGAAAAGCAGGCTGTCCGGCCCCTCTTCGATCGTCTCTTGCACATTTATCCCGGCGTACAGACGAAAGCCAAGAGCCTTCTTGAGACCGGGCAGTCCGGGATTTTCCGGCAGCTTCAGAAAACGCTTTATCGACCACGCCTCAAATGGGGAAAAGCGGGCCCAGCAGGAATCGTTGCAGCGTTTGGCGTCAAAGAGACTGTCCCGGTTTTCCACCTCCTGAAACCAGATGCCGTCGTTGGCGAGCCAGTTTTTACCCAGATCGCCGATTATCTGCAGGAGCTTCTCTTTCGGCAGCGCGGCCAGGCTTTTGGGAACGCCGTTTTCCAATTCAAAACCGAAGGCCTCGGCAAGTCGCTGCATCTGCAGCCGGCTGCTCTTGTCCCAAACCGCTCCCATAATATCGAGGGCTTTGGCCATCCCCATCTGATGCTCCACCTCCTTGAACCAGAGGGTGTGGTGAACCATCGTCCGGTGAAGGAAATCGACAACCAGACCGACCAGTTCCTCCTGTTTAAGCTCCTCCATCTTTTCGGCGCCACCAGCCATTTGTCGCATCTCCTTTAAAATTTTCACAACTATTCAATATAAAAAGATATTTAAATTATGCAGCCCCAGAAAAACTGCTTCCGCCGGCCGCCGCGTCTACGCATCGCCCTTCTTTTCAGCCCAGTAACGGCGTTCCCTCTCCAGGTGTTCGAGCAGCTCCGCCAGCGGCCAGTTCCGGTTTTCCTCCGTCAACATGCAGAAGATGGGACGCGGGAGCGCCTCCGCGCCCGACGGAAAGCTGCCAAGAATCATCCTGACCTGCTCCTCGGAAAAACCGAGGAGCATCATAATCTTCGTCTTTTCATCGACAAAAGAATTACTGGTCGCGCTTTGCAGGATATCGAGCAGCCTCTCTTCGTTCCTCCCGGAGGCGCTGGTCAGGAAAACGGGAAAAGCGAACGCTGCATCAAGAAACAACTTGATTTGCAACGCATCCTCGCCATTGTAGCCGTAAATCAAAACACCAGCCGCTGCCACTTCCATAGGCCGAAGCTACCTTCCCTTGTAAACTGCCGGACGCCTGTTCATAAAGGCCGTGATGCCTTCGCTGATGTCATCGGTCGTGCAGACATCGCCTGAAGACGCCCCCTCCAGAAAAAGCCCGGTACGCTGATCTGCCTGAGCCCCGTAATACATGACCTGCTTCGCCATTTTCAAGCCGAGCGGGCTCGTTTTTGACAACGTTTCGGCAATCTTCTGTACAAATTCAGCAAATCCCTCCGGTTCGACAATGAAATTGGCCAGACCGCAATCAAGGGCCTTTTGCGCATCGATTTTTTCCGCCAGGAAGATCGCCTGCTTCGCCTTGCCCATCCCGATCAAACGGGGCAGCCGCTGGGTGCCTCCCCAGCCCGGGAAAAGGCCGAGATTGACCTCCGGCAACTGGACAAACGCCTTGCTGCTCATGATCCGCAGATCGCATGCCAGCGCCAGCTCCAGGCCGCCGCCCATTGCGGCGCCGTTTATCGCCGCAATCACCGGCTTGGACAGCGTTTCGAGCCTGGTGAACACTTCGTGGCCGCGGTTGCTGAAGCGCATCATCTCCCCGGCGATTCCCGACGCAAAGCCGGACATGTCGGCGCCGGCGCAGAAATTCTTCCCCGCGCCGGTTATCACCAGACATCTGATGTTGACATCCCTTTCCACCAGATCGAGGACGCTGTTGATCTCGTCCAGGAAAGACAGGTTGAGGGCGTTGGCCCGCTGGGGCCTGTTCAGGGTAAGCGTCGCCACCATCCTGTCGTCAACCGAAAATTTGATATTTTCAGGCTCCGCAGACGAATAGAAGCCCTGACCGGCCTTCCTGCCCGTTTTTCCGTCTTTTACCAGTTTCACGAGCAATGACGATGCTTTATACCGCGCTTCTTTAAAATTCTTATACAGTCGGTTGAGTTCGTCCACCACCACGTCGATACCGATATCGTCGGCCATTCTCAGGATGCCGCGGGGAAAACCGAGACCCAACAATGTGCCGATGTCGATATCGTCTCTCGTCGCCACTTTATCGACAAGCAGATTGGCGGCCTCGTTGATCGCGATTACAACCACCCGGAGCGGGTCAAAGGCGCGTCCGGCGCTCAGGGGAATTTCATTCTTTTTCGCAGGATCGGACCAGTCATAGAAACCCTTGCCGCTCTTTTTGCCCAGCAGGCCGGCCTTGAAGAGTTCGGCCAGATTGGTGGGCGGTCTCCATGACTCGCCAATTGTTTCCTTAAAGTAATTGCTGACATGGTATTGAACATCGATGGCGCCGTTTCCCAGGACGTCCAGCAATTCGAGCATGCCCATCGGCAATCCCAGCCGATACTTGATTGCGGCATCCACCTCAAAGGCAGTGGCGGCCTCCTTGTTGTGCAATACCCAGGCCGCCTCGTTCGCAAACGGCACGAAAATCCTGTTCACGACAAACCCGGGGACATCCTTCCGCACATAGATGGCCGTTTTTCCTAATTTTTTTGTGAAAGATTCAATAATCTGCACGGATTTCTCATCGGTGCGCTCCCCGTAGATGATCTCTACGAGTTTCATCACCGGGACCGGGTTGAAAAAATGCAGCCCCACCACCCGGCCGGGATTGTCCAGAACCTTGGCGATATCCGTAATGCTGAGGGAAGAGGTGTTCGTTGCAAAGATTGTCTTCTTCGGACAAAACTTCGCTGCTTCGGTCAAGACCTCATGTTTCAGCTTCATTATTTCCGGCACCGCCTCGACGATAATGTCGGCATCCTTCACCGCCTTTTTCAGATCAACAATCGGCGTGATGGCGCCCAGCAGTTCGTTCTTCTGATCCTCCGACATCCTCCCTTTTTTTACCCGCCGTTCCAGGTCTTCCCTGATCCGCTGATAACCCCGCTGCACAAATTCTTCATTGATGTCGCGCAGCGTCACTTTAAAACCGGCCATCGCCGCTACCTGCGCTATACCGTGCCCCATAGCGCCTGCCCCGAGAACTACAATCTTTTTAACGTCCATGAAATCCCTCCTGTTGTTTTATGGCGATTCAAAACCCCGCGAAAAGGCTTGCAGCATGAAAAATCCCCCCTGCCATTTCTTCGGGCGCTTGCGTTTTTCCTGAAAAACATTTTGAAAATATCTGCTGTTTCGTATATTGAATGGCCTTCCCTCTGTCAAGTTTTTTGTAAGACACTTTTTTTCTTGACACCATCCATTTTACTGACGTATATATGCAGTATACAATCCTGTACAGGCAATGGCTTTTAGTGTTGCTCCGCTTTTCCCCGGTCAGACTCAGAGAGGCAAGTATCGATCAGGATCTTCGCGACATGCTGTTCAGAACGGCAAAAAAACGAAGACTTTTTTGACAACTTGAGGTAATTGCAAAACCATTTGTCATTCCCGAATGCCTCTATCGGGAATATGGGTTTTCAAGCCGTTAGAACCAGATTCCCGCTCAGAATCGTTGCGGGAATGACAGAA
>CAZKHU010000169.1:0-4273 GCA_964552725.1 uncultured Syntrophus sp. | reverse complement strand
TAAGTACCGGTTGCAACGAAAGTTTTTGTGAGACCCATCGGTGTCGTTGCCGTTGCCGGCGTTACCGCGATCGAACTCAATGTAGCGGCGGTCACGGTTAAGGTCGCCGAGCCGGACTTGCCGGCGGAGGTTGCAGTAATCGTTGCTGTACCAATTGACTGGCCGGTAGCAACGCCAGGCGAAACGACTGTCGCAACCGCAACAGTCCCCGAACTCCAGGTCGCAATATTGCTGATGTCACGGGTAGTGCCATCAGTGAAAGTGCCGGTTGCAACGAAAGTTTTTGTGAGACCCATTGGTGTTGAGGCCGTTGCCGGCGTCACCGCAATCGAACTCAATGCCGCGGCGGTCACGGTCAAGGTTGCCGAACCGGACTTGCCGTCGAAAGCGGCTGTGATGACCGATGTGCCGATGGCAACACCGACAGCAAGGCCAGATGCGTTGTTGACCGTGGCAACGCCGGTGACGGCTGAAGTCCAGTTAGAAATTGCCGTCACATCACGGGATGTCCCATCGGAATATGTGGCAACCGCCACAAATTGCTGGGGGGCGCCCATCGGGATTGACGCCATTGCAGGCGTTACTGCGATCGACAACACCCGGCCTGGCAGCCAATGCCCGGTTTCTGCTTCTCCCCCCCCGCAACCTGCAATGAAAGAAACGCCCGTAATTAAAATCAGTAAAAGATAAATTTGTATTGCCTTAAATCGTTGCATAACCACTCCTCCTTTTCTGCTCAATAATGAGCGCTCTGTTTGCATCAATTGCCTCCATCCTTAAACACGCTTGAAGAATTTTGTCGTTTTCTCAATAGGGTTGCAGCTTTTTCGAGCCCCTCGTCACGGTCATCTTATCCTTATCCTTTCATATAGCTATGATAATCAAGCAAGCACAGGTGCAACAGCAAATGGCCTGCCAAGAGCCGATAGATAAACAAATATTTATCTTTATCCTCTAATAACGGATGCTTGGAATAGCGTGAGTGGCTGCTTGGAAACAGGAAAAGAGGGGTTTGCCCTCAATATTTGGTGGAACCTCAATATTTTGAGGGCGTGCTTATATTGAGGGATACGCTGAAGAGAGACAGGTGTTTGAATCCGGATTTTTGTCGTCGGGCGAACGATCGCGTGTTTATTCATCCTCGCTCTTCAGGGAAGAAAAGCTTTAAAAGCGGCAACCGATACCACCCGGAAACACATCTCTGTCCTGGTCATAATCCGTGTTGCTCCGTTCCCGGGTGCCTCGTGTCAACCAATTTGGACTGAGTCGGTAGAAGAAGTCCAAAATGATTCCCTTGTCCTCAATATGTTGAGGTTCTGCCAAATATTGAGGTTAAGTCAACCGTTCCTTACTTGTCTGCCGTCCACTCGCTCTTATCCAACCTATTGTTATCGAATGATTAATTTAATTTACCGGTGTTGTCTCGGCAATTGGCAGGCCTTTTGCTGTTACGTCTCCAGGATGCCCGCAATTCTACAAATGACTGTACATTGGCAAGGCGCGTGGAGTTGTCTCAGACGATTGCCTGCTGCCCGGGTGCAAGGGAAGGAGGGGGGTACCAGCGTTGCTGTTTCTGCCAGGGTATTGAGGAGCAAGACAGGTTCTTTCGCAATCCGCAACAAACATACCGAAAGGAGTAACCGCCATGAAAAGAAAAAATATCGTTATCAATTGTTTAGTGCTTTTTGCAATGATCGTCGCCTTTGCCGCCTGTGCATCTACGCGCACCCGCGAAAGTGCAGGTGAATACGTCGACGATTCGGTCATTACGACCAAGGTGAAATCCCTGCTTTCCGCAGATGATTTTCTCAAGTCATTCCAGATCAGTGTAGAAACTTACAAGGGCGTCGTCCAACTGAGCGGCTTCGTTAATTCCCAGAAGGCTGTCGATCAAGCTGTCGGAATCACCTGGAGCGTCAAAGGGGTAAAATCATTACGTAATAATTTGGTTGTGAAATAGGCGGCCGGCTTGCTTCCTGGAGGGAGCGCGGCGCCCGCCGTCAAGCAGGATTCTGTGTTTCCAAGGCAAGACTGACAGGAGGGTTCTCTGCTGAATCATCGGGCAATGGTCGCAGGGTGACGAGTTCGAGCCCAAAACCGGAAGGTTCCTGTTTCCAGCTTCGGCCTGAACAGTCGAGGGCGTAAAAGGGAGAGAATAAGTAAATGTCAAAAAATGATTTCTATATAGGTGGAAAAATGAAATAAAAGTTTCCCAAAAAAACGGACTATAGCTAATTCCCATCAGCTTGGGTATCTGAATTTTTCCTTGGCCTTCCCCGCGGTCTCTTTGGTTTTTCAGGTCTGATAACCTCGCCCCTGGGCCGGCCTCTTTTCTTTGAAATCTTCTCAACCGCTTCAGAAAGCTCGAGTCTTTCCAGCATGTCAAACACGGAAGGGAGTGTGTGGACCCATTTCCTGTCATAGGATATTGGCTTCCCCGTCGCATCGGAATAACGCCAGGCCGATGCCAGATCCTCCATGAGATCACCATAGGACATCTTGTCCAGAAGCCTCGCATTCCCCGCTTTTTTCACCATCCTGGAAGTGATGAGCGTGGCGATGAAGTTCACAAACTCAACACCGAGGAGAGAGAAGTCACTCTGCACACCGGTAAAGTCAAGACACTCTTCTCCCTTGTATTGGGCGAACAAGAGCTCGAGAAGCCACCTGTCCTCATAGTTCTTGTAGACCTTGCCGAGGGGTAGATCCAGGTCGGACTCGAATACAATCACCCCATATACATCCCTGTGGGAAAGGTAGTCCCCGCTATCGAAGTTTTCCTTTTTCTTTGACCTGATGATCATGGAACTCTCTTCCTTGCCCGCGAGATAGGCATCCCTGAAGGAATATAGGTACTTGCCTTCCTTCAGCTTCATCTTTTTACCGACAATATTCTTGTCTGTACCGGTGACTACCTCATCGAAGTCCAGCATGTGGTTGTCACGGATTCTGCGATCAACCCGTTTGATGGGGATCATGTAGTGGAGATCTGGTCGGGACTTCAGGTCTTCGGCAATGGAACTGACAGGAAAACCCTTGTCCGCGATGATGATGCCCTTTTCGATGCCATTGTCGTGGATGAATGCGGAAAATGAGCAGGCATCGATACAGTTCCCCGGAAACACCTCGGCGCAAAGCGGTTCCATGTCCTCTATGTCATACGCATAGAGCACGGATACATCCTTGCACCCCTTCACCCGCGCCTTGTAAGAGTAGGCCGAAAGGTCATTCACCGTGCTGGTGTCTTGCTTCAATGTTCCGTCGATGGCGATGTGGTGCTCCGCCGCAACCCGGCGGATCCTGTTTGCATAGAAGGCCTTCCGCTTCCCGCCATCCATGCCAAGCTTCTTGAAGAGTGCACCTACGGTATTTTTGCTCAGCGCCACGTTGGGATAGTATTGAGACACAAAAGTCCGTCCATAGTGGGTAGAGTACCTGGTGGATACAATCCTCGGCCTGAGAACCTTGAGCGTTGCAATCACCATGATCTCGGCAGCCTCGTTTGCTGGATATACCGCCAGCAGATCTTTGAGAATATCATCGGAAACTGATTTGGCAAACGCGGCAGCGCCATAGGAAAGCGAGTCAGGGACATCGGTCATCCTGTCCGCCACAGGTACGAACATCCCGTTTATTATGTGGCCTACGACTCTGCCATTGCCGGGTTGCGGGTTTCCGTGTCTGACATATTTAATTCCAGACCTCTCTCGTACCGAATATCGGTTGACTCCTTCCCTGCCGCTATCATCGACAACTGTATTTTTCGGTCGTTCCACGCTACGAATGTCTTCAGGAACACCCATATAAACCTCCTTGATATATAGTCCATTATACAATATATCGGACTATATATCAAGGCATTTCCGGTGTTCTTGTACCATAAAAAGACAGTAAAAATGATCCAGTTGGGAACCATTGTCACGGGAATTTGGGGCTTTGATCACTGTTCGTTCACGAAAGGAGGGGGTTTGGAGAGAAAACTATGTTTTTTTGCCTGGTTCTATAGTCCGAAAAATTGGGAAACTTTTAATGAAAAAGGTGTTTTGGGGAACAATTCTCCTGGCGGCAGGGCTTTCACTTCCTGTTTCGGCTGTGGCGAGGGTGGATGTGGGCATCAGCATTTCTCTTCCTCCACTTATCGTATTTGCCGAGCCGCCGGAGTTGGTCGTGCTGCCTGAATCAAATGTCTATGTCCCCACGGACTTGGACGTGGAGATTTTTTTCTACGAAGGCTGGTGGTGGCGCCCGTGGCAGGGGCGATGGTACCGTTCGC
>CAZKHU010000168.1:0-4301 GCA_964552725.1 uncultured Syntrophus sp. | reverse complement strand
GTTCTCCTGTCGATTCCCATAATCACCTGCTCCTTTTCCTTTCAATTTGTTCTTCCGCCTTGTTTCCGCCGGAACTATTCAAGATTTGTCTCTTCCCATTCCCGCCTTCTGCCGCATGCCTTTTTCTCCGAACCGGGCAGAAGGCATCCTGAACATGGAGCAATTTTATTTTTTCTCTTTTTCTATTGAATCGCCACCATCGGCCATCGTTACGCCAAGCTGCCCGTTGAAAGCCGCGGCGCCGGCCTGACTGTGCCGTTCCCTGTTCCCCGCCAGGATGTCCATCCCCCTGGATATCGCAATGTATCCTACAGACGTCACGGCGCCTATAATCCAAAACAGGGGCATGATTAAACCTAACGCCAAGAGAATGATAATGACTGCTGTGCTCATGATAACCTCCTTTTCCATGGTTGCTGAATTTTCAGGGTCTATTTCTGTTCGCCGTTTTTTAATTTCCTTGTGAGCCAGCTCATGCGTCAATTGATGACGGCTCAAATCTTTTTTCGCACTTGTCTTACTGTTAAACAACATCCGTGCCAAAAAAGATAAATGGATGATATTGTCAAAATTATATTTTAAAAACATATATTTACGTTAATCGATCATTGTCGGTAGGGAAGATTGTTCAAGAGACACAGCAGTAAATGTTAATTATATTTACATAGCCATGTATAAAATATTAACAGTACCTGGAAATGTCATGAATAGAAGGGAATCTTGGCAAATTATTAATGTTCCTTAAATATCATGATATTATAGAAAAAATATTTTTAAGGAAAAATAAATGATGATTGATGTCATGGTGTTAACAATACGCGAATGGTGGTTGATGGAGGGGTCTGCCATTGTTTTGCCGTAGAAATATGTTAAATATATTAACACTTGCTGTTTGAGCAGACCGGGAAACGATGTTCGATTCCTCAATGCCTCCTCAATAGGCGCATCCTGCTTTTATAAACATTTTTTACCATTTGCGATTGACATTTCCTGCGTGGCTGATAATATACCGGAGAGTGTAAGCAGCGGCACGGTGAGTGTATTTAAAAATAGACTGCGAATGGTTCTGGATTGCAAATTATGTCGGATAGCAAAGATACCGGAACGGCTGATAATCAGGGAGACCGTTCGTCGCCGGTTGGGATGATGTCATTGCCTTTTGCCGCGCTTGGCAGGGGAGCGATGCGTCTGGTGAATAATCTGGGCGCCGCGGGAATTTTTCTCTTCTTGGCCTTTGCAGGCATTTTCCGTCCGAAGCAACTGGTCAGGATCCTCCATCAGATTTACTATATAGGCGCAAGATCCTTCGGCATTATCGCCCTCGTCAGTCTTTTTACCGGAATGGTGCTGGGGCTTCAGTCCTACCACGCGCTTGTCCAGTTTGGCGCGGAGGGGGCGCTGGGCACACTGGTTTCATTGACGCTGATCAGGGAATTGGGGCCGGTGCTTACGGCGATCATGATAACCGCCCGGGCCGGTTCGGCCATCACCGCGGAAATAGGGATTCAACGTATTTCCGAACAAATTGACGCCCTTTATACCATGCGAATTGATCCGCTGCGCTTTCTGGTCAGCCCCCGCATCGCCGCCGCCATTATCAGCTTTCCCCTCCTTACCGCGATATTTGATGTAGTCGGAATCTTTGGCGGCTATATTTCCGGGGTCTTGCTGATGGGGGCAAATTCGGCGTCTTATATTTATCGCATTCAGTCCAATACGGATATTGGCGATGTTGCCGACGGATTTATCAAGGCGATCGTTTTTGCCGTTATCGTCTCCACGGTAAGCTGCTACCAGGGCTATTTCGCCCACATGCGCACCGACGGCCACGGCGCCAAGGCCGTCGGCCTTTCCACTACGGCGGCAGTCGTTCTTTCCTGCGTTTTGATACTGGTCTCCGATTATGTAGTGACCTCCATTCTGATAGGTTAGGATAATGGACTCTCCTTTCATCGAGTTCCGGGATGTAACCAAAAGATTCGGTTCGCTGACCGTTCTGGAAGACGTCAGTTTCAATATCCACGAAGGCGAGGTAACAACAATAATCGGACTCAGCGGTTCGGGGAAGAGCGTGTTGCTGAAGCATATAATCGGCTTGCTCAAACCGGACAGCGGCGTTATCCTGTTCGAGGGCAAACCGCTCGGCGGGATGAGCAGGAATGAACTGCACAAGACCCTCTCCCAGGTAAGCTACATGTTTCAGGGAAACGCGCTCTTTGATTCAATGACGGTCTATGAAAACATAGCGCTTCCCCTCCGGGAAACAACCAATATGACGAAGGCCCAGATAGACAAGAAGGTTTCAGCCAGGATAGAGCAGACGGAGCTCACCGAAGCGGCTCATCGCTATCCTTCCGAACTTTCCGGGGGCATGCAGAAACGCGCTGCCCTGGCAAGGGTGCTGGTAACGGATCCGAAGGTTGTTCTTTTTGATGAACCCACAACCGGTCAGGACCCGGTGCGCAAGAATGCGATTTTGAGCATGATTGCCCAGTATCAGAGAAAATTCGGCTTCACTGCGGTTCTTGTCAGCCACGAAATCCCGGATGTCTATTTTATCTCCAACCGTATTCTTGCACTATATCAAAAGAAGATCGTTTTTCAGGGTTCGCCCGAGGAGTTTGAGGATTTCGACCATCCTTTCCAGACCGAGGTAATCCGAAGTCTGGAAGGGCTCCAGCATGAGCTGACTGGGATGTACTCAAAAAGGCAGTTCAAACTGCAGAACCATATCCGGATGAAACGAACCGGCGAGGGGGACATGTACGCGGTGCTTGTTCATACCTTGCAGGGGGATGACCTGACTAGGGCAAATCCCGGAAAAGACTCTTATGAGGAGGTTCTGAAAGGCATCGAGCAATGCATCGCCGAGTATTTCACCACCGCGGGAGGGTTTTCCACAAGGCTGAAAACTCATGAATTCGTTACTGTTCTTCCCTATTCCGATATAGCGGAGGCGGCAGATCTTGCCCGTGATTTTGTTGATTCTCTGAAGAAAAAGATGGACAGGGGGTCGGCTGCGACCGGCGCCGGAAATGAACAGGCGAATGCGGGCGGTGAATTTGCGCTGCTCATAGGTGCAGCCCAGGGGCTTCCTGCGGATGAGATGGAAACCGTTATAGCGTCCGCCCGTTCCCGGCAAACAACAACAGCGCGTCTTCACTGTGGCGCGGGGAGGTAGTTTTATGAAGAAGTACGCAATGGAAACGATGGTCGGCATCTTTATCGTTCTGGGTTTGATAATGATCGCCTATATGACCGTAACGCTTGGGCATGTTTCTTTTTTTGCCGATGAAACATATCCGCTTTCTGCCCGTTTTTCGTCGGTTACCGGGCTGAGAAAGGGCAGTCCTGTCTATATGCTGGGGCTCAGGGTCGGTCAGACAGTTGATCTTTCCATCGATCAGAAAAATCAGAAGGCGATCGTAAAGATTGAAATTAACAAAGGTATGCAGGTATATGACGATGCAATTGCCTCAATCAAGACGGAGGGGCTCATCGGTGACAGCTATCTGAGTCTCGACCCGGGCGGCTCCGGCGAGCTGCTCAAAAGCGGCGGGGTGATCATTGAAACCCATCCGCCGATAGATATCGCCGATTTGATCGGCAAGTACGCCTTTGGCGACGTCAATAAAAAATAGAGTGAAGGGATAGCAGGGGACAAGGCAATGAAGAGAGCTTGTTTGGCATTGATGGGAGCGTTTGTCGTTTTATTTTTCTCGGTTGCGGCGCATGCCGGAGAACCGCTGGAAAAGCTGCGGAAAGATGTAACCGAGGTGCTCAATGTTTTAAAGGATCCGGCCAGAAAGGCGGAATTTGCCAAAGATATAAAAAGCGACAAAATATTGACCGTTTACGAAAAGATGTTCGATGACGTCGAACTGTCAAAAAGGGCGCTGGCCAGAAACTGGAATAACCTCAGCGTTCCTCAGCGTCAGGAGTTTGTCAAGCTTTTCCGGCAAGTGCTGGAAAGGGCGTATGGGGATAAAATCATTTCTTATAATGACGAGAAGGTTCTTTTCGACCGGGAGACAATGCTCTCCGCAACGGTTGCCGAGATTCAAACACGGGTTGTTTCCTCCTCCAAGGAGATTCCCGTCAATTATATGATGATCCGGAAAAACGGAGTCTGGAAGGTTTATGATGTGGTTATCGAAAATGTCAGTCTGGTGCAGAACTATCGAACCCAGTTCAGCGAGATTCTCTCCAAAAATACTACCGAACAACTCCTGGAAATTCTGAGAAAAAAGGTTAAGGCGAAATGAGAGGAAAAGGATTGCATTTAAAAAATTTTGACAGGA
>CAZKHU010000167.1:0-4380 GCA_964552725.1 uncultured Syntrophus sp. | reverse complement strand
TCCCGCTCAGAATCGTTGCGGGAATGACAGAATGGGGAGTTTTGCAATTACCTCTTCAATAAATAATCGTTAGATGGGAACGATTTCCAGTTTCATTGACTAGTGAAAGAAATAAAAGTACAGGATCAACCGGATGAACCAAAATTTGCTTATTACGAATGACCTGGAACTTGCAACCCCGGCGGTTCCGAGAAGGTCTTATCCCTGTCATAAAATTTTTATGTGGTTGGGTCTGAGATGATAATGCTTCACTCTTTTTTGCCGGTTGCCGACGGCGTTGCCAAGGCGCTTGTGCTGGGAAGCATGCCGGGCCGGGCGTCCCTTGCCGCCGGCCAGTACTACGCCCACCCCCGCAACCATTTCTGGCCGATCATGGGTGAACTTTTCGGCGCCGCTCCGGATATTCCCTATGAGGAACGGCTGAATATTCTGAAATTCAACCGGATTGCCCTGTGGGATGTGCTTGCGTCCTGCACGCGGGAAAGCAGCCTTGACGCAGGCATCGCCAAAGATTCAGAAATTGTTAATGATTTTGAATTATTTTTTGCAAAACATCCTCAGATAACGGCGGTTTTCTTTAACGGCAGGAAGGCCGAACTGACCTTTTTAAAGCGGGTCAAACCACTTTTGGAATCCCGGACGGTGGCCTGCCATCTGCTGCCTTCGACCAGCCCGGCCTACGCGACAATTTCGTACGAGCGCAAGCTGGAAGCCTGGAGAATTCTGGCCCGGTCATGTTATTTCGCAACGTCTCCAGGGAGATGCCGTTCGATAACAGCTCGATTAATTTCCACTTAATGTTTAACCCATCCCCATCCCGGCCCTCCCCTTGAAGGTGAGGGAGCGCGTTGTGCTTCCAGTGCTTCTCGGCCCCGGTAGGTTCACGATGGTAGCTCTCCCCTTGAAGTGAGGAAGCGCGTTGTGATTCCAGGGGAGGAAGTGCAAGCGCTGCCGATGTTTTCGCCTTTCGGGGTGGGAGAGTGCGTCAAACACTTTTCGACTACCCATTACAAACAACTTGGAACCATAAACATTGTTGAGTCCGCATACGGGGGCGGTTCGAGATCAGCGGTGCAGATGCGGCAGCATCCTTTTTTGGACAGATTCCCGCTGCGCTTCGAATTCCGTTTCATCTTCCGCCGGGGCAAGTTGGATTATCTCATCGAACCGGATCGTCACCCGGGAGAAGGGTTTCGGGAGAAAAAAGCGGTCCCAACTGTTGAAATGCCAGGCCCGGTCAGCAAAGACGTAAAAGGGGACGATCACCGCGTCGGCGTATTGGGCGATGGCGATCAGTCCGTTTTTCACAACTCCGGCCGGCCCCTGCGGTCCGTCAACGATATGGGCGGCAAGTCCGGTTTCTTTAAGCTTATTGACTATTTCCTTCATCGCCTCCCGTCCGCCCCGGGAGGAGGAGCCGCGGACCGGCTCCCAGCCGCTGCGGAGTGCCACACCGGCAATTATCTCTCCGTCCTTGCTTTTGGAAATCATTAAGCCCGGCTTCAAATCCCGGTAGTTCTGAAAATGACGGATCGCCCCGAAGAACTGCTGATGCCAGGCGCATAAAAGAACCCGTCCGCCCTGTTCGAGATGATCCAGCCAGGGGGATTCATTTTCGACGTTCAGCCGCAAAGTGGCCGAATAGAGGCGGATAAAACGATACAAGAAACCGATAAACGGCTGTGAAGTCAAAATGATGTCGATCTTCTTCGCCATTTCAGCTCGTTTTTCTCATTACATTGCCAAGCGCAGTCAATGCCCTTGCGATAGCATCCCGGTCGATGCCGTAGTGGGTGACCATCCGGAAGCGGGCCGGGCCGGTGTGCAGCAGCTTGACGCCGTTTGCGGCCAATTGTTGCATGAATTCATCATCAGTGAAATCTGGAGCAAGAAGGTCGAGATAGACAATGTTGGTCTGTACCCGTTCCGGTTCCGCGGCCAGTCCCGGAATTGTTGCGATTCCTTCTGCGAGAATGCGTGCATTTTCATGGTCTTGGGCCAGGCGAGCGACCATTGTTTCCAGGGCGACAATTCCTGCCGCGGCGATAATGCCCGCCTGGCGCATCCCGCCGCCCACCATTTTTCTGATCCGCCGCGCCCGTGCGATAAAATCCCTGCCGCCGCAGATAAGCGAGCCTACCGGCGCGGATAATCCCTTGGAAAGGCAGACATTTACCGAGTCAACGCCTTTCGTCAGTTCCCGGACGTCAATGCCGAGGGCGCAGGCCGCATTGAAGATGCGCGAGCCATCGAGGTGAACATGAAGGCCGCGGCGCCGGGCCAGCGCGACAACCAAGGCCGTGTACTGCGGCGTCAAGGCGGCGCCGTAGCAGCGGTTGTGGGTGTTTTCCAGGCAGATCAGGCGGGTATGGGGAAAATGGATGTTCTCGGCGCGGATGGCGTTTTCGATATCCTCCAGCCTTAGTGTTCCGTCGGGCTGATTGGGCAGGGTATGGGGGAAAACGCCGCCGAGCGCTGATATTCCGCCCGCCTCGTTCAGAAAAATATGAGAGATGTCGCCGAGGATGATCTCCTCGCCGCGGGCGCAGTGGGCAAGTACGGAAACCAGGTTTCCCATTGTACCGCTGGAGACGAGAAGCGCGTCTTCCATTCCGAGGCGCTGGGCCGCCAGCTCCTGAAGTTTGTTCACCGTTCGATCCTCGGTGAAAACATCGTCGCCCAGGTCGGCATCAAAGATCGCCTTGCGCATTTCCGGTGTCGGCAGCGTTACCGTATCGCTTCTTAAATCAACATAATTCATAATTAAGACCTCTTATTTGATAAAAACTCTGTCCGGGCGAAGCCTTTTGAGATGCTGCCTAATGGCGCTGGCCATAACATTTACCTGCATTTTAAGCAATAATCAACTTCATAGAAATTTCTGGACGAGCCAGAATAAGCCCATGCCGGCAAGAACCGTTCCTGCCAGCGATCTGGTTTTGACGGCTACGAAAAGGGTAGGAAGTGCCAGGAGAAACTCCGGGGTCAGAGCATCCAAATGCCTTGGTTCGCCGACTGTCAGGATGGACGGGAGGATAAGCGCGCTGAGGATTGCTGCGGGAATGAAATCGAGCCACTCGATAAACCAGGGTGGCAGCTTGCGGCGAGACAGCAGGTAAAGCGGCGCCCAGCGGGGGATATACGTGACGGCGCCCATGCAGAGGATGATTATCAATATCTCAATATTCATGACTTTTCACGCGCCTTTTTTCTTCTCCGGAGTATCAGGCCGATGGTCGCCGCGAAAAATGAGGCAAGGATAACATGGTAATTGCCCGGAACAAAAAGCGCAATGGCGACGGCAAGGATCCCGGAAAGCAGGGCTGCAAATGCATGCAGCGAATCTCTGACCTGAAATACCAGAAGACAGATGAACATGGCTGTCAGCGCATAGTCGAGCCCCAAAGCGCCATCCGGCACAAAGCTGCCGATCAGGCTGCCGGCAATCGTGCTTGCCACCCAGGCCAGGTTGCTTATCTGGTTGACAACAAGCGCTGTCTGCCAGTTCCAGTTGCCTTGACGAAAAAGGGCGGAGTTCACTGCAAAGCTCTCGTCGGTAACGCCATAGGCGAAAAGCGCCGTCTGGGGGCCACTCAATTCGCGCAGATGGAGCGATAAAGCCGAGCTCATCAGCAGATGGCGAAGATTGACGACAAATGTGGTAAGAACGATCGGCAATAATCCGGCGCCGCTGCCGATCATCGCGGCGGCGATAAACTGGGAGCTGCCGGCGTAAACCAGCAGAGACATCAACCCAACCTCGAGCGGGCAGAGACCAGCCTTGCGGGCAATTACGCCAAAGGCCAGTCCGACCGCAACATATCCAAGGCAGACGGGCCAGGCGGCGGTGAATCCTTTTCTGAAAGTGCTGATCGAAAAATTGTTATCTGAAGAACCAGAATTCATCAGCGGTGTCCGGTTAGGATTTTGCATAGTCGGTTAAGTTTTTGTGTACCATTTCCGTCAGGTTTTGGTAAAAAATATGCATTAATGTTAAAATAATGCTTGACAAATCAAGCATTTAGTGTGTCTGTTTCCGTAACTACATGATATTACGGAGAATATTTAATGACCCACACTTTAATTTTCAGAAAACCCTTGAAAACGCGAAGGTCCTACAGCAACATTATGACACCTGTCAACAACATATTTTCCGACATCACACCTTTAGAGTCGGGATGCAACCGGCCCTTGAAGATGTCTTTTGAGGATCAACTGAACATCCTGGTGTATTTCCATCTGGAAGAACACCACTCAGGACGTCACCTCCTGCAGGTTCTGAAAGAAGAGGATTTTGCCAGGCAGTGCATTGCTCCCGCCGGCGATCTGAATGTCTCCGGGATGATCATCACGGGGCTTCCCTCCATCGTCATCGGCCGT
>CAZKHU010000166.1:646-4412 GCA_964552725.1 uncultured Syntrophus sp. | reverse complement strand
GCTTTAGCTGCTCCGCCTCGCGCAGGTTGGGGTTGACGCCGATGTAGTGCTGCCGCTGGACGCCGATCAGCCGCTTGCGCGTCGTGTGGATGGCGAACTTGCCGAGATCGGTGGCGATCCATTTGCGCCCCAGCTTTTCGGCTACCGCCGCCGTGGTTCCCGACCCGCAGAAAAAATCGGCAACTATATCGCCTTCATTGGAGGAAGCACTAACAATTCGTGCGATAAGTTCTTCTGGCTTTTGTGGAGGATAATCTAATCTTTCGTCGGCCAAGTGATGAATCTTATTTACATCTCCCCACATACTCTGAATCTGCAACCCTGGCATCTCATCAAGGTAGTATTTGTATCTGACAAGCCCTTTTCCTGTATAATCCAAACGGCCTTCGGCTTCATATTTTTTCATCGTTTCTATCGGGCAACGCCACGAGCGAGAAATACCATTCCACTCATAAACATACCCGCCACCTGATAGCCCTGACGCAGAAAGGTCAGCAGAACGATACCGGCGATTTGATCCGGTCTCGACATATCTATACTGCTTTTCAACGAACTCATCGGTGTAAGGTACATACTGTGCATTCCACGTATTCTTACTCCCTTTTCTGTAGAAGAATATCGTGTCATGAACTTTCCCATAGGCATTTGAATCAGAATGTGCATCAGACCTTTTCCATACGATCTCGTTTACGCACTTCTCCTTGGAAAAGACTTCATCCAGCACAAGACGAATGTACGTATTAACTCTCGTATCGCAATGCACATAAATACTCCCATCCTCGGCCAGCAAATCCCGCATCAGAACCAGCCGTTCGTAGATCATGGCGATGAAGGAATCGGCGCCCTTTCCCCAGGTGTCGCGATAGGCAATCTCTTCGAGGATGCTGGGCTTTTTGGTGAAGGTGTCGCCGCCGATCTCGATGTCCATCGAAAAATCCGCGCCCACATCGAACGGCGGATCAATATAAATCAGTTTGAGGCCGCCCTGTTTCTCAATCTCCTCGCGCAGCGAACCGTTCTTCAGCGATGCGAGGATGAGTTTGTTGTCGCCCCAGATCAGCTTGTTCGTCCAGCCCTTGAGCTGGCGGCCGCGAAAATCGAAAAGATTCCCTTGCTTATCGCTATCTCCCGGCTTCTCGGCACGCGGCTCGTCCACCTGCTCGATGACTTGGAACGGCAAAACAATATTGCAAACCTCGCTCGTCTTGCCGTTCCAGACCAGTTCCACCTCCCGCTTGTCCTCAAACAGCAGAAACCGATACTTCTCCGGCACCGGTCTGTCCGCCTCAATAAAACGGATAATCTCCTGCTGTTCCTGTTCAGTCAGTCGTGGCATAAAAAATCTCTCCTTCGTAGTGTCCTAACCGGTTCAGGCCGAGAGGCACTATAGAAAATATAACGTCCGCTTCAGTCGCCCGGCGCGGCGTCGGTCTTAAACCCCAACTGAGACGGAAACCACACAAAACTCCGAACGCCCATCCGCTGAGGCGCGAAGCACCGGGTCGGTTGCAGGCGGTTGTTGGACGGATATTTACAAATACTAGTGACACTCAATGCTACCAATTCATGCATTATCAATCTGCTTGTATGGAAATTCCAGCGGCTTCCTCTCCTCCGCATAAATCCACCCCTTGTCATTGAGAATATTGGGTTATTTGGCTGATTTTACGCGACTCCAATTCGGCCAATTATCACCCTTGTGCCTATTATTTTCTCGAAAGCATTTCGGTTCCTCCATGTATGTTAGTGGCTAATCGCGGGTGGTCACCATCTGCTTGTTGTAGTTACCGTTCGTTCTTAAGTCTTGAAGTGCATGGATATGTATAGTGAGAAACAACATCACCCAAGTTCTTAAATTTCTATTTAGGATAAGCTACAGGGCGATGACTTACCTTATTCAAGACTTCTCTTAGTTGACTTGCCAATTTCCCTTCGTCTTGTTCTATCGCAAGACCTTCCCAGTTCAAAATTGTGGTTTCACTTAGATGGATTTCACTCCTGTCCTCAACTGCCAGCCGATAATCATTTGTAGTCCTATTATCGTACCAGGTATCCAGCCGACACCACGCCCTGTCGACTTGCTGCCGGGTAAATTGACAAAGAGTTTCAGCCCGCTTGGCAAGCTCGCCAGCGGCATCGTGGGGGAAAAGTGATCGGCCTTTATCGAATGATTCCCAAATACGCTTAGAAATTTTCGCACAATGCCGAAATTTCTTTTTGTCTTTCCGTATATCACGCCAATTTGAATGGTATTTCCGCTCAGAAGGTCAAATTATCATAACGGTCACGACGGTGTCGTAAGCGGGGTGTGAGGAGCATCGGCAATGGCCATAGTAATGGCGTCGCTATCAGCACTCAATCCGACTATTGCATCAAGCGTCCACATTAGGAATTGCCACGTTTGAAAGTTTAAAACAACACAATTTGATCAATTTAATCAGCAAATATTGGCGCAAAAATCGATAAAATGGCCGCCATCCCAGGGCACCGTGGGGCGGTCTCAAAAAAATGTTGCGCCGCAACATTGATTAACGCATCGGGATAACTACGTTTTTGACGACGGTCTGAAAATTTCGTGTTTTCATGAATAACCGGTGCCAGGGGACCCCCGGAAGTAACCCCAGGCGGTCATGGTTTTATGCCGGGCCTCCTGCCACCGGCGGGTTGAGGCAATTCTCGATGGCCTCTTGAAGGCTGGCGAAGGAGTCGAGAGCGGTCTGGCGCTCTTCGGCGGTGAGGGCGGGATATCGTTCAGTTTTCCTTTTTCATAAATCCCCGCCTTCCAGTTCAGCTTCAATCTCTTCTATACTCGGCAGCGATGACTTGAATTCTTCCGGCAGGTTTTTGGTAATGGTGTATTCGCTCACGCCAATAGGCTTGTGAATATCTTTTAAAGCATACTCAACAACCGTCTTGTTCTTGGATTTGCAAATAAGAATCCCGATTGTCGGATTGTCCAGTTCGGTTTTCAAAATACCATCTACCACAGATACATAAAAATTCAGTTTGCCGGCAAATTCAGGTTTGAATTTCACAGCTTTTAATTCAACCACGACATAGCAATGCAACCGTATATGATAAAATAACAAATCAATAAAAAATTCATCGCCGTTTATCTCAAGACGGTATTGGCGGCCGATATAAGAAAATCCGGCGCCCATCTCCAATAAAAATCTGGTAACCTGGTTAATCAGCGCATCTTCCAGTTCTTTCTCGTCGTGTTTTTCCCGCAACATCAGGAAATCAAAGCTGTAAGGATCTTTAAGGGTCTGGCGCGCCAAATCAGACTGAGGCTCAGGAAGCGTGGCCTTGAAATTGGTAATGGCTTTACCTTCCCGTGCATACAAGCCGCTTTCGATATGATGGATCAATACGGCTCTTGACCAGTTGTTTTGGATGGTTTTTCTTACATAAAACAGCGCTTCGTTTGTATCCTTGATTTTACTGATGATAACGAGGTTGTGCCCCCAAGGGATTTGTGAAACAAGCCGTTGCCCGATTCCCTTTTCCAATTGGGCAACAGGCTGTTGCCCAATTCCCTGTTGAGGTCTATAAAATAAAAACCACTGGCGTATGTATTTAATATTTCGCTCTGAAAACCCTTTTATATCGGGAAATTCCGCCATTAAATCCTGGCTGAGTTTAGAAAGAAATCCATCTCCCCACTTTGTGGCGGCCTGCTTTTCTACAATATCAGCACCCAGGTTCCAATAAAAGTTGAGCACCTCGGTATTCACTTTTACTGCGGCTTTAATTTGAACGGAGC
>CAZKHU010000166.1:0-636 GCA_964552725.1 uncultured Syntrophus sp. | reverse complement strand
TCTTTTTCCCGCTCAATAAATCCGCCATTAAACCGGCTTTAATTTGAACGGAGCGTATTTTGCTTTTAAGCTCTTTTAGCCAAGTAGAATAATCCTTATCAATTTTAAAAAGTTTGTTCATCCCAGCTTCACCTTCTCCCGATTTTCTATAATCAGGGCATTGAGCCGCAACATTGATTAACACATCGTTATAACTACATTTTTGACGACGGTTGAAAATTTTACGTTTTCATGAATGACCGTCGCCAGGGGAAACCCGGAGGTAACCCCCGGCGGTCATGATTTATGCCGGGCCTCCTGCCGCCTGCGGGTTGAGGCAATTCTCGATGGCTTCGCGGAGGCTTGCGAAGGAGTCGAGGGCGGCCTGGCGCTCTTCGGCGGTGAGGGCGGCGGGGTCGGTTTTTTCCACCCGCTCCCGTATCTGGTCGAGGGAGCGGCACAGGGCGGCGCCTGCGGTCTGTTTTACCCGCGTGCGGGCGACCTCTTCCGTCTCCTTCCGGAGTACTTCCTTATACCTGGCGAAGGCCGTGATCATGGCGCGCTGCTGCTTTTTTCGCGCAATCTCCACCAGTTTTTTCTTCCCGAAGGCGCGGTTGCCGCGGCATTCGTCCCGGATCTCGACGGGCAGGTTCGTAA
>CAZKHU010000165.1:2413-4481 GCA_964552725.1 uncultured Syntrophus sp. | reverse complement strand
ATCGTCATGGGCATTGCCGCCCCGACGGAGGCGGCCGGCATCGGCTGTCTGGGGGCCTTTATCATCGCCAAGATCAAGGGGCGCATGCCCTGGAATGAACTTGTTCAGGCGGCAACGAACACGATCAAGGCCACGGGCATGGTCATGTGGACGATGTTCGGGGCGAACGTCTTCATCGCGCTTTACATCATGGTGGGCGGCGGGGATTTTGTGCACGCCATGCTTATCGGCTCCGGTCTGGGGAAATGGACGATCCTCTGGATTATGATGTTTATCCTGATCTTTCTCGGCTGTTTCATCGACTGGGTCGGGATCGTCATGCTCAGTGTCCCGCTGTTCGGGCCGATCATCCGGCAGCTCGGGTTCGACCCGATCTGGTTCGGGGTGCTCTTTGCCGTGAACCTCCAGATGTCCTTTTTAACGCCGCCCTTCGGCATGTCGCTCTTCTACCTCAAGAGCGTCGCTCCGTCCGAGGTCTCCACGGTGGACGTCTGGAAGGCGGCCTTCCCGTTTTTGGGCCTCCAGTTTCTGGGCCTGGTTCTGTGCATGGTGTTTCCGGAGATCATCCTCTGGGTGCCCAAGGTGCTCATGGGGAACTGAGCGGCGCGCAGTCGGCGCAAGTCGTTTTGCAGATAGCGAGGGGTGCGGCGGCGGGTTTTTCTCCCGCCGCTGCACCGATTCAAAATAAGGATGGGGCTGTCATTGGATAGAGGGATGGAACAAAAGACTGTTTTTCAAGCCCCTGTGCTTTTTATGGCTGTTTTCTACGGGGTGTTGCTGGTCTGGACCGTCGCCACCGTACCGCTGATTTACCAGAAGTTCCAGCATGGTGAATTCATGGGAGACAAGCTCTACGCGTTCATGATCGCCTTTTTCTATCTGTTCACCTGGTTTTGGTCCCTGGGTTTGTTTTACCATATATCCCTCGATTTCGAGGGGCAGGTGGTTTTGAAAAGCTTGAGGCGGCGTCTGGAGCTGCCGGCGAAAAATATCCGCGAAATAGAGGGATCCCGATTTTCCGGAGGATTCGGTTTTCTCAAGCTTAAGCTGCCCAGGGAGAGCGGTTATCTCTTCTGCCACCGCAGAAATAAAGATTTGGATGAGATTATAGCAGGGATACGGAAAAGGAACCCCCTGCTGAAAATGGTTCGAATATAAAGACCTGTGGAGCCCTGTCGCTGATCGGGCCTTAAATCAATGAGAAGGAGAATATGCGATGACGCAGATGTTTACCATTCCCGCGAATACCATGCTGTTTTTCGGCCTCGGCATTGTCCTCGGCACGATCGGTTTTGTCATCTACGGCTGCATCAAGGGCTGGGATAACGTAATGAAGGATTATAAAGATAAGAAGGATGAAGTGACCATCAATAGTTGAAGCCGGCGCTTCTCGGCAATTCAGTCTGCTTCGGAAGATTCTGATTGCGTAAATGCGGCGAAATCTTCGGGCGTGTTGATGTTTGTGAACATCCTGCCCGCCGGATCGAACGAACTCAGCTTCGCGGCGGGAATTTCCAGGACTTTGTGGCCGGGGTAGAACTTTCTTATCTGCAGCCGGTTTTTATCGAGGAGATTCTTTATTGCCGGCAGGCAAACGCGCGAGTAAACTGCGCAAAGCGGCTGCAGGCCATCCGGGGGAGAGGGGACGACAATATCGTAGCCTTCGGCCTTTTCTGCCATGTATTCAACAAAACTAAGATTTAGGAAGGGCATGTCGCAGGCCATGACGAAGGCGTATTTATCCGGAGCGAAAAAAAGTCCCGTGTAAAGGCCGCCCAGCGCACCTCTTCCCGGGAAGATATCGGTCACGATCGTCGCCTCTGCGAGCATGTATTCCAGCGGGTCTGAGACGACAATGAGTACGTCCTTGAAAATATTCCTTAAAAGACGGATGTTTCTGTCGATCAGCCTTTCTTCTGCAATTTTCAGAAACGCCTTGTTCGATCCCATCCGGCTGTTTTTCCCCCCCGCGAGAATTACCCCGGTCATTTTCTGTTTCATAGTTCCGTGCTCCTGATATTTATCTGATTGCGTTTCACTCGAAAGGTATTAGTCCCGCCTCCTGAAA
>CAZKHU010000165.1:0-2313 GCA_964552725.1 uncultured Syntrophus sp. | reverse complement strand
GCGGCGTTGTTCCGGTCATATTGGGGGAAAAAGACGTCGAGGATCTTCTTGTGGACGTCTCTTGCCCCGAACAGGCCCTTGGACTGAAAATCCTTCATTAAGGCGTTGGGAGTTGCGGAATTGAGGATGGCCGCCAGATAGAACACCTCTTCGGGGTCGTGGGAGGCGAGCCAGTAGGTTTTGTGATCGACGAAGAAATCCAGGTCGAGACTATCGCGTCCCAGCGCCACGGCATTGGCGTCCTTGGCGGAGGCGCTGTAGAGAACGAGCCACGGGGCGTCCAGAGACTGATTCGTCAAACCATTCTGATAGTTAAGGCGGCCATTACTGGTCATATCCTTTGATTTTTCCGTGCGGGCGATTTTCCAGATATTTTCGGCGTTTCTGAACCAGCGGGCCGCGTTTGTCCACCCTTCGCGGAGGAGCTCGTCGGGGCCGTAGAGCAGGATTCTTTTTTCCCCCTGGGAATCGGGGTCAGCGGTTATGGGCAGCGCCACCAGTGAGGGATCATGGAGGGCAAAAGGCAGGATGCTCCGGGCAATGGCCGTCCGAAAGAGAAAGCGGCTTTCGATCTTCCCGCTCCACTTGATCCCCTTCCACGGCGCCTTGGCGTCGGCCTGGATGGATTCGGCCGTTTTGACGGAAATCAGGCGGTCAGCGAAGTCGGGAGGCGCCTCCTGGTCCAGCTCGACAAAGTAAAACGCCCGGGGAACGATGGTGGCGCCCTGCCGGAACCGGCTCTTGTAGGGATTTTCGGCGGTTGCCGGCCTGGACTTCCGCGTCGAGAAGGCCGATGCCCGACCCTGTTTCGCATAATGCCAGACGACAGGCGTTTCGTGGAGCCGCGGCGTTGCCGCCTGGAGATTGCAGTTATGGGCGGGCAGGTTGCCGTGCATGACGACCCCCGGAACGCCGGCCGCCGGAAGGTTACGCTTCTTTTCCCCCTCGGCCTTATCGGCAAAGAGGACGCAGGCGGGAACCCGGAACAGGGGCGAGACGTCCTGCAAATCCCAGATGCGGGCGATTTTATAACCCAGCGCCCGGCCGCTGCGGGTATTGTCATGGTGATCGGCGCTAAAGAAGCTTCGCGGCAGGACAAAGGCCAGCCGCCCATTTTCTTTCAGGAAATACGCGCCGCAGTGGGCCAGGAAGATGGCGGCGATCTCCAGATGGGGAAAGTTGGCCGCCTTTTCGGGTTTCACGTCGTACCGTTCGGCCAGGTCGTTCAGAATGTCCTGGTATTCTTCGTTTTTAATGGAACTGTAGGTAAACCAGGGTGGATTGCCGAGGATGAAATCGAACTTTCCGGAAAGAAAATAGGGCTTGTAGTTGTTCTGGATGATGAACTTCCAGATGCTGTCCCGGCCCCGTTCCTTGGCCGTTTTCAACCCGAGATAGATTTCGTAGAAACTGTCCGCCTGCTGGCGGCTCACGCCTCCGACCACCCGACGGTTCAGGACGGTCCCGAAATCTTTCTTGGTCATCTTCGGTTGATGCAGACCCCAGGCGGAGAGTTCTTCGCAGGTATCCAGGGCGTTGTCGAACAGGTGGACATTCTCGAAGACCTTCGTATTCAAGACGTACTTTTCCGTGTCGATGGGCAGGGTAAACTCATTCCCGAAGAGATCCTCCACGCCTTCGGGGGCCAAAAGGGTATTGGCGAGGATAATGTTCAGATGGATCGGCCTTTTCGCGGCGATGACGCCTTTTCCCAAGGCTAAAAGGAGGGTCGTCTTGGCAATCTGGACCGACAGGGGATGGATGTCGATGCCATAGACCATGTCATTGACGTCTTCGACAGATCTGTCGGGAGACAATTCCCTGATCCGCCGGATGGTCGCCCGCAGGAAAGAGCCGCTGCCGCAGGCGGGATCCAGAATGGCGCTGTCGGGAGCGAATGTGAACTCCCCGACGATCCGCTCGCAGAGCCAATCGGGGGTGTAATACTCCCCCAGGGCGCGGCGGGTGTCGAGATCGATTAACTCCTGGTAGACGCCTTTCAGTACGTCCTCGTCCACAGCAGTAAAATCGAACAGGGAGATCTCCTGGGCGATGAGGCGAAAGGCCTTCCGAAGATTCCGGAAGCTTTGGTCCCCGGTGACCCAGTGAAAGAAGTCATCATCGACGAAATTGGCGATGTTGCGTTTCTGAAAGATGCTGCCGTCGAGAATCCCCTTGATTTCCTGGTCGCTCAGGTACTCGTCGTTGGAAACGAAGGCGTAGGCCAGCATCTTGGCGAAGATGCTCAGATAGGTGTGGATGAGAAAGATTGTTTCCCGGGCGTCGAAGGACCCATAGGCGACGCTGAGAAAC
>CAZKHU010000164.1:2251-4601 GCA_964552725.1 uncultured Syntrophus sp. | reverse complement strand
TACTACCGTCTGGATGCTGTACCGGATCTTGCAACCATCTTCTGATATACAGCCGTTGCCATGGTTCCTTGACGTGCTTTTCTACCGCACGCATCAGCAGGTTATGGTCTATGGCATCAAAGAAGCCTTTTATGTCGATATCCAATACCCAGGCTCGCTGCCAACATCTCGCCCTGACTCGCTCCAGCGCTTGATGCGCTGATTTGTCCGGGCGATAACCATAGGAATCAGGATGAAAATGTTGATCAAGTTCCGGTTCTATCTGCATTTTTACTGCCATTTGGGCTATCCTGTCGGCCACGGTGGGTATCCCTGATGGGCGTATTCCACCATCAGCTTTGGGAATCTCTACCCGCTTGGCCGGTTGCGGAAAGTAACTGCCCGATGACATTCGATTCCAAAGCTTGTAAAGGTTGTTTGTGAGGTCTTGGTCAAAATCTTTTAGACTTTGTCCATCGACTCCTGCACTGCACTTATTGGCTTTGACTCGTTTGTATGCCTCATAAATAAGGCGTTTTGGTATGTTATAAGGTTTTGTCTGTTCCAATGGGTTCCTCCCATAACTGGTTGACTCATCAAACCAAACTGAATGATTTAGCCCCTTCGCTCCATTTCCATTACAGAAACTTCTTCACTGCTACGGGCTAATCCGTCCCTGTGTTCTGCATCGGTACTCTCGCCTTGTGGGGTCTCCACTTGAGCTTCTCCCTTATCATCAGAACGACAGGTTCTCATGTTCCGTATTAAAGCCTGTATTGAGTTCATGCCCCCTTTGTGCCGACTGCCGTCTCACCCGTTATGCCAGTTCACGTTGAAACTTATCCCTGATTTACGCTCGGAATCAGGTTTTGACAGTATCGTTTTCCATTTCGACACCTCATCAGGGGTTCACTTGCGTTCATCTCCCCAATACGCACCTGACAATTCTTTGATTGCCTTTTCCCTTATCGCTCACGACAATCACTCTTAATGAATGCCGCATAGGGCGGTTTGATTCCAGCTTCTGGTCGCCGAAACCGAGAGACCTGCTCTCATCTTTAATACAGCACGAAAGGCTTACGCCTCTCTTCATGACACACGAGCGCAGCGGAATTGCCAGTCCGAGTTGATGCGGTTGTTAGGTCACTTCATCAATAATTACGGGAGACCTGGCTAAGTTCGATTAATCATCATGCCGAGCAACCCGTCGCCGCCTGAAAAGACCGGTCACAGCGGCAAGAACTCCTGCCAGAATCCCCATGCCAGCAGCACCCGTTGGGCAAGCAGGCTGTCCACACCATGGACAATTTGATGTGCTGATGAACAGACCGAAATAAGCAGCCCAGGGCAACAAGAACCGAGCTATCATCCCTGACAAGCGAGTGGTCCAATAACGGAATAAAGCACCCACCGCATCACCTCACGCAAGACGGACAAATACCGAACAGGAAGACATCATGATCTTCCACTACGAACCCATCGGGTGCTATTTCATCTTCATTCAGGGCACAACCAGGGAGCTCGTAAGCGTGGTTGCATGCACGGCAATGGAAATGATGATGATGGTCCTTTCCGGTCCTTTCGTACAAAGCCCCAAGCAATGGATGAGTTACCCGATTCAGCCACCCGCTGTCGACCAAAAGCTTTAGATTCCGATAAACCGTTGCCTGGTTAAGGGACTCCACGATATTACGGCCCTCCTTAAGAATCTCCTCCACCCCCAATGGCCTGTCGTTTTGGCGAAAGACCTGCTCAATGGCCATCCTTTGTGTCGTGTTTCGCTTCATAGCTTGAACCTCGCTTTCCTGCCAGTATAAGTGCTAAGAACCGCTATTGCAAGTATTTTCGCATTAAGCTTGACAAAAGGCAACGCAAGCGTATTTTTGCAAATACGTTCGCATTTGCAATAACTAACAATTCACGTGCTATAACAGGAGGAACCGTATGAAATCAAAAGGAAAACTTTTTTTGATAGTGTGGATTGCCCTAATGATGTGCACTGACCTATCACTCGCTGAAGAAGAAAAAGCTAACGAAGAGCCATCTGCAAGGGAGACCGCTCAGACGGTAATTCAGCTTGATACTATCGTTGTGACTGGGGCTGCAATTTCGGATGACAAGCAGGAAATCGAAAGCCGCACTCTTAAGTCTCACAAGGTGGTTGACCTGGCTGAAATCCTGTCGGACGAATTGGTCGAAGTGCAAATGATACGCAAAAGTGGTTACGGCAATGAGGTTTCGATGCGTGGCTTCGGCCAGGAAAATATGAAAGTGCTGCTGGATGGCGGTATACTTGAGGGAGCCTGCGGTAGCCGAAAAGATCCCTCTCTCTCTCACACATCAATATGCTGACACTTCAGCGGCTGGTTAT
>CAZKHU010000164.1:0-2241 GCA_964552725.1 uncultured Syntrophus sp. | reverse complement strand
TGTTTGGGCGGATACGTGGATGTAATCACGAAAAAGCCGAATTCGGGATTCGACGGCGAGATACTTGGAAAGGTCGGGAGCTACGGTTTTCACAGCGGAGGCTTTTTGAGCGACGGCGGCAACGACAAGCTGCAGGGGCTTTTCGGGTACAACTTCTCCGAGTCCGATCAGTACGAGGATGGTGGAGGCGACAAGCTTTGGGAAGTGCGCGAGGGTCTGGCCGCCCCGTACAATTACGACGGGCGTGACGCCAAATCGTTTCAGAAGCACGATGTTTGGGGCAAGCTGCAGTTCACTCCCAACGAGCAACACACCATCCTGCTGGAACACACCTATGGGAAGGCGAAGGATATTCTTACGCCTCGGGTCGTGTTCGACACGGAAAAGGAAATTACCAACCTGACCAAGGCGAGCTTGGAAATGCGCGCTCTTGGCGAACTGTCGAAGAAGCTCACCGTCTTCTTTTATCGTAACGAGGTCGACCACTACCCCTTCCAGGACTTCCGCGACGTGGCCGCCCCCAAGAACAACGAGGTTGAATCGGTCATAACAGGCGGTGGCATTCAGAACGTCACTGAAACGGATTTCGCGACCTTCACCTACGGAATTGACATGTACCACCGGGACTGGTGGGGCGATGTCTACAGCAGCCTGACCGGTGCCATGCTCAACGACAACCTGATCCCTTCCGTGGAAACGCTGAACGTTGGCAGTTACATCCAGATGGACAAAAAGTTCGAGAAGTTGTCGCTGGGATTGGGCCTCCGGTACGACTGCTTCCGGCAGGAGGCTGATGAAGACTTGGCATACACAAGTAGCGTCACGGATGAAAATCGCCAAATCGACCATCTTCTTGGTGGCCACGTCTCGGCCAAGTATTTTTTCACCGAGGATGCCATGCTCTTCGGAGGTATTGGACGCAGTTATCGTACTCCGGAAGCCACAGAGCGATACATACAAGGCAGCCCCACTTTCTTCGGCAACCCCGAGCTTGAGCTTACAGCCAACACGGAAGTTGACTTGGGCTTCAGGTACGAACGCGGGCGTTTGATGTTCCAACTCAAGGGATTTTATTCCGATCTCGAAGATTTCATCTACCAAGAGAAAAGCCTCGCCGGGTATCAGAGCTATACTAACATTGATGCCTATATCTACGGGGGCGACATCAAGGCCCGCATCGATCTCGTGCATGGGTTTTCCCTGGATGGCGGACTTGCCTACCAGTGCGGGCGCAAAGATAGCCACCCCGACAACAATAATGATGATGACCTCGGCCAGATAGCGCCGCTCAAGGGGCGACTGGCGGTGAACTACAACAACGACAGACCGTTCGAGCGGGAAGATGCCGGGCTCTTCGGAACCCTTGAGTGGGTTCATTCCAATGCAGCAAATGACATCGACACGGATGCCGGTGAGCAGCACCTCTCGGAGTGGGACATAATGAACCTGCGCATGGGTTACCAGTTCAAGTTTTACACGCTTAACCTTGGTGTGGACAACATGTTCGACCGCAAATACACTGTGGCAAATTCCTACGAGTGGGACGTGATCGGCGGTAGCGGGGCAAATCCTGCCATTGTAAACGAGCCGGGTCGATTTTTTTATGCCAGTGTAGGGTTTACTTGGTAGTTTGGAATCGCTATGAGTTTTTGCTGTAATCGATCATAGTTATCAAAATTGATAAACGAGTTGTCCATCACCGAAAACGAGGAGGACTAATCATGAAAAGGAAACTGTTTTTTGCATATACAATAACAGCTTGTTTTTGTCTATATTTAATCACATTTTCTCGCACAGGAAGGGCTGATGAGGCCAAACGCACAGTGCTTTGCACCACCTTCCCCATTTACCAGATCACGCGTATTGTCACACAGGGCCACGATGGCATGAAGGTGGATCTCATGCTGCCGAGCCAACTCGGCTGCCCACACGACTACGCGCTTACGCCGCAGGACATGCAGAAACTGGCTAAAGCCGACATCCTGGTGGTCAACGGACTTGGCATGGAGGAATTTCTCGGCGCTCCCGTGAAAAAGGCCAATCCTAAAATCACCGTCATCGACAGTTCAATTAGAATCAAGGACACCCTCGAATATTCCGAGGGGCACGTCCATGGTCATGCCCATTCAAAAGCTGAACCCCATGCCGAGGGACCTTTTGAATGGGCAGGAGCATTCGAACTCAAGCCCGGTGTTTACCGATGGTCCTTCGCCAAAGTCGAAGGGAAATACGCCGAGCCGA
>CAZKHU010000163.1:0-4606 GCA_964552725.1 uncultured Syntrophus sp. | reverse complement strand
GCAGTTGATCGAAGCGCACATTGATCCACAGACTCGCGGGATCGATCACCTCCACCACTGACTGACCGGCGACCACGGTGGTGCCGGGATCGGCGTTCCGCGCAGCCACCAGGCCGCGGACCGGCGCGATCAAGCGCAGGTTGGCGCGCTGTTGGATCAGCCCCCTGCGGTCGGCGTGGATCCGCGACGACTCCTGGCGCGCGGCATCGAGATTCGCTCGGGCGGCGGCGAAACTCGCCTCGGTCACCTGGCGCTCCTGACGCTTGCCCTCAACCGCCTCTTCGCTCACGGATCGCGCCTGCAGCAATTGTTCATAGCGGCTTGCCTGATTTTCGGCATAGCTCCTGCGCGCCAACGTTTCCCTTACCAGGGCTTCGGCGGCCAGCACACCCGACTCGCCGCGCTTGAGCGCGGCATCCTGTGCAGCGATCCGGTCGTCGAGGTCCACAGGGTCCATTTCACCAAGCAACTGCCCCGCCTGGACCCTGTCACCCACCTGCACCTCCACCCGTTTGATCCGACCGGCAACCGTTGGACCGATCCGATAGGTGAAGCGGGCCTCGACCGTGCCGATGCCGAACAGGGCCGGTGCGATGGAACGGCTTTCCGCCGTGGTCACAGTAACGGGGATGGGCGCCAGCGGCCCGGAGCGCAACGCTACGTAGATCAACAGGGCCAGTAGCGGCACGACGACCGCCAAGAGCGCCAGCACCCGGCGGTTAATGGATAAGAATTTCATGGGCTCCTTGGCCTCCCCTAAGCAGAAATCGGTTTCCGCTTTGTTATGACTGCGTCACAATTCGTTTCTCGAAGCTTTGCATCTCATCAACAGAACGAAACATCCTTGACTTAAGTCAAGTTATTGTTTCTCTTTCTCCGTAGAAAAATCACCGTCAATCTTCCCAACTGATACATGATGCAGGACAGGATTCTATGGCCTCATCGATCAAATCTTCCGGTCCGCCTTCCGGTTTAATCACCTTAGCCTTTCCGCTGTCGCTGTCGAGCTTAAAAACCTCCGGGCAGATTCCCTCGCAGGTGCCGCACCCGATACATTCATTCTCATCGATATGTACTTTTTTCGTCATTGTTTCCCCTTTCCAATCAGGTGTAGGTCGGGCCCCTCGGCTCGTCCGCCCCTGTTATCAATGATCACAATTGAACTCCCATTTCGCTTATCCCTTAGACAGGTCATCGTCAACCTTGGTCCCACAGACACCGGAAGATGGCCGAGGAGAATAGCGCATCTCCGAGGGAAAGACAAAGCGGACGGCCCGTTCGTATAACAGATAGTCCCATGCCCAGTTGATGAGGACCATCATCCGGTTACGGAAACCGATGAGGTTGAAGAGGTGAATAACGAGCCAGAGGAACCAGGCAAAAAAACCGGTATAGGTTCTTGAACCAATGGCCACCCCCGCGGTGTTCCGACCGATGGCGATCATCGATCCCCGCTCACGGTAATAAAAAGGTTGTGGCGCTGTATCGTTGATTTGTCGGAAGATGTTTTGTGCCGCCGTAATGGCGGATTGAATGGCGACTTGGGCAACCATAGGCAACACACGCTCCTTCTCGCTGATGGAAGCCATATCTCCAACCACGTAGATTTCCGGGTGACCTGGCGCCTGTAACGTCGGCAGAACGGGAACGCGCCCATCCCGGTTTGTCGGCAGGCTCGATAGGGCAGCAATCGGTTCTCCTTTTACACCGGCTGTCCAAACAACGGTCCGTGTGGAAATCTGACTCTGGCCAATCAATCTCACCGTATCCGGGGTTACTTGCATGACTTTCGCCCCTAATCGCACTTCGATACCCATTTTCTTGAGCCTCTCAAGCGTATAGCTCCTCACCGTTTCCGGCATATTAGCGACCAGCCTGTCCGACGCTTCAAGGAGAATAATCCGTACCGTTTGAAAATCGACATAATGGTAGTCCCGGGCAAGGGGACCATGGACAAGCTCACTTAGTGCCCCGGCGTACTCCACCCCGGTGGCGCCACCGCCCACGATGACAAATGTAAGAAGGCTTTTGCGTTTTTCCTCATTTTTCTCTCGGGCGGCCCCCTCAAAGCAGCATATGATGTGGTTTTTCAGAGTAACTGCTTCTTCCAGGGTCTTCAAATAATAGGTATGGGCTTCCACGCCCGGTATGTCGAATGAATGAGTTATGCTTCCCGTGGACAGAATCAGATAATCGTAAGAAATCTTCTCCCCGTCGGTTTCCAATATTCTGTTTTGCAGGTTAATCAGCCGGACGTTGGCCAAAACAAAGTCCACGTTGGGAAGATTCCAGAAGATCCTGCGAACAGGGTATGCGATATCCCCCGCTTCCAGTTCGGCTGCTGCTACCTGGTAGAGGAGAGCAAGGAAGGTGTGGTAGTTGTTCCGATCGACAACGAGAACATCGACTGGTTTGTTCGCGAGACTCCGGGCAGCCCATAATCCGCCGAATCCCGCACCGATAATTACCACTTTCGGCTTTACTGTGCGTTTCATACTTGTCCTTTATAATTGATTTTATAGTTGCGGATGCTCACAGTATTGCCGTAAGAGCACCTCCGGCGGCTAACAATTCACATCCATTGGGCACCTGTTTTATTTCAAGAGGCCGGCCAACTTTCCCCCATATTCGACGCAGGATTCAATGCTCTTCGCTTCGGGGTTCCATAGGCAGCGCAGGCGTCGTCCCCGTGGAACTTCCGGAGTTCCCAGTCGATCTTGCCGATCCAGGAGACGTTGTTCCTGATCTGCATTGCCATACCTATGTTCCCCTTTCTGTTACGTTATTTTGCAGTTACTCCGCCTTTTCCGTATCGTTCTTCGGAATATTTTCTAATCTTTTCGAGTTGCTCCTTGGTCATCCCTTTGAGGTACCATTGATGGCGGATGTCGGGTTCGAGATATTTTTTTGTCAGCTCGGAATAGAGCTCGGGGCCGGCCACCGTTTTTACCTCCGGCAGAAACTCCGTATAGAAATTCTTGGCGACCTCATAAATGCCATGCCACCACGCATAGTCCGGGCCGGACATGGAGGCGCCATGACGCGCACGTCTGCCTTCGTGATGCCATAGTTCGTAGTAAATCCAGTCGAGTTTGTCGTCAAAATCGGCAGGCGTGAGCTTGCCTCTCTCGATGAGCTCTTTTCGGATCGCTGTTGCCGGTTTGCCGAATTTTTCGTTGTAGAAGACCACGAGGTTGTCAAACTGCTGGTAGAACCCCTCAACAAAAGAGGCGGCATGGCAACTGCCGCAGACGTCTTTCATGCTCTCGCGCCGCTTGTCCGCATTTTCAAGCTTGATCGAAACCGGCGGCCGGAGCGTCCAGCTGATCCGCGTGCCTATGTCATGCGTCGCCCGCTGGTTCGCGGTGGCGCCCATGTGGCAGGTCACGCAGGTCGGCGCGGCGCTGTAATCTTTTCCGACGACCCACTTGTCTTTGTGCATATTCAGCCTGCCCTTGTTCGCCGCATAGAGAATCCCGTGCTTCGATTCCTGGTAAACTTCGGTCTGAGGATGGTCGGGACCGAGATGGCACTTCCCGCAAGCCTCCGGCTCCCGCGCCTGGGCCTTCGAGAAGGCATGACGGGCATGGCAGGCAGTACACGATCCCAGTGACCCGTCGGGATTGATTCGGCCGATCCCCGTATTGGGCCAGGTGCTGATATCGAGATTGCCATCGGAAAGCACCTTGACCTTGGAGCCGTGACACTGAATGCAGCCGACCGTCGCAGCCTCCGGGCCGCCCACCACCTCGCCGAGGTAGTTGTCGAGCGAGTTGAGGATGTTACCGGCTTTTGCGTGATGGCTTGAAGTCATCTCTTTCACCTGCCGGGGATGACAGCGGGAACAGTCCTTGGGGGTGACAAGGATCGATACGGTAAATCCATTGTGGTCCATCGCATCGGGATCCGTCTTTTCCGCTTTGTGACAGGAATAGCAGTCCACGCCCGTTGCGGCATGCGTGCTGATCCTCCATTCCTTGACGAACGCGGGCGACTGCGCCTCATGGCACTCGATACAAGCCTTCCCCTCCTTTGAAATTACGATCTTTTGTTTTCCGGCGACTCCAGATACGGGGGCCAGGGTCAACGCAACACAAAACAACAGGCCAACCACAGCGGAAATTATTTTCGGTTTCATAAGATCTCCTTTCCCAAGTCTCCTTCACTATCCCGATCATTCAAGAAATATTTCAACGTCTCCTGCGCCGTCACTCTGCCGCCTTCTTCAATGTAAATAAATGGTACACCGTCAGCAGTACGCCCTTTCACGACATTTCTAAAGTAACCAAGCCGACAAGACAGACTATTTCCGGTACGAAGCCGCCACTTCGTAGAAATGGGGTTCCGGCATCCCATCGATCAGCGTCTCTACGTTCTTGAAGAGCATCTGCCGTTCATCGCTCAGGTGCATCGCCATGAAGGTCTCGTTCGATTCGTGTTCGACGACGGCGGCATACTGCTCCGTTCCCTCTGTCGATTTCAGGAGCGTCCGGGAGATGAAGCCCGGATGTTTGGCGAAAAGCTCGCTGGATCGCCCGAACCATTCCCGAAATTCTTTCTCCTTACCGGGTTTCACCGCAGGAAATTTGATCAGGTTCACGAAACG
>CAZKHU010000162.1:0-4628 GCA_964552725.1 uncultured Syntrophus sp. | reverse complement strand
TCTGAATGTCTCCGGGATGATCATCACGGGGCTTCCCTCCATCGTCATCGGCCGTACGCCGCATCATGCATGGTCTATGCAGGTTGGGCACGCCCACACGGTTGATTACTATATGGAACCGGCGTCGGCAATGACCCTGCACAGGACGGAAACGATCAAGGTCGCCGGCGCAGCGGATGTCTCCCTGCCGATATACCGGACGTCTCATGGGCCGGTTATCAACGCGGCTCCCCCCATTGCCTGGAAATATTCCCATTGGGGATATGAATTCAAGGTTATCAAGGCGTATCTTGGCCTGGCCCGGGCGACCAGCATGGATCAGTTCGGGGCGGCTATTGAAGATATCCCCTTGTCGCAGCACTATACATATGTTGACAGGGATGGGAACATCGCCTACTGGATGTCGGGCAGGGATCCCGTACGTCCCTATGGCGGCGAATGGAGAATGCCGCAGGGCGCCTTTGGCGCAGCCCTTGAGTGGGATCCGGCAAAGCTGATTCCGCGCTCGACCGATCGCAACACAAGCCAGGGATATTATTGCGGCTGGAACAACAAGTCGCGTGCGGGGTACCCCAATTTCTGGAATAACGCCAGCTACTCCTTCGGCGCCTTCCACCGGGCCCACGTGGTTGATGAATACCTTGCGGCGAATAACAATCTTACCTATGACCAGGTCAAGGACCTTGCCCTCAATATCGCCACGACCGATTCCTTCGGCGGCGGGGGCAATCCCTGGAAGTACGTTGCTTCGTATTTCACCACGGCGGTGAATACGGCCCCGGATGCGCCGGTTGCGGCCCGCACCGCGGCGCTCGCCCTGCTGACCGCGTGGGATGGACATTTCGTGGATGGGGGCGCCGCCTCCTGGGCCACGGGAATGAACCGGGCCGATGGCTGGATGCTGATGGACGCCTGGATAAAGGAGGTTATTAAACTCACGTTCGAGGAGCTGGACGCCAACGCGACCATTCAAAAGGCAAAGGTCGACGGAGTGCTCTTCAACACGTTGCTGCATGGCCTGCGAACCGGGGGAGTCACAAACTATTACAACTGGTTCCAGAATGCGGATGCAGCGAAGCCGCAGACCGCCGACGCGATCATCGTCAAGGCCCTCGACAATACGCTTGCCGCATTGGGCGCGCAGCCCTGGGGGACGGCCAAGCGGGGGACCATCGATTTCAAGCACGACATGCTGGGACTGGTTCACCAAATACCCTTCTCGTCCCGTTCCACCTATGCGCATGTCCTTGAATACGGCAGCGCCGGTCCCTTAAAAATAAAGAGCATGTTCCCGCTGGGCGAATCCGGGGATATTCGTACAGGCGGTGGGGGCGCTCCCGCTTTGGACGCCGGGTTCAAGGCGATGACAGGGGCTTACGATAACTTTATTTACCGCGATTTTCCGTTGTTTTAGCCATGATTTGCAGCGCCTCGCCATTTTCGGCGGGGCGCTGTGGTAATTGGGGTCAGAGTACTATTTCTCTGGGGAGAAATAGTACTCTGACCCAATAGTGTTCGGCATGATTTTTGACTGCGCTGGCATAATCTATAACAGCATATATTTATTGGCTATTGCAGTTACGACGAGAGGTTAACTTGTCGGCTCTGAGCCGCCAGTCCACAGATCTTGAGGAAGTTAATTGCTATTTGTCATGTTATGAAAATTATTGAAAATCTACCCTTACTGTCATTGCGAGGAGCGGAGCGACGCGGCAATCTCTTTGGTTATCGAATGGTTATGGGATTGCTTCGCTTCGCTCGCAATGACTACCGGGGCATTTTTCAAATCTCTCATCCTATGATCGAATTTAAAACACATAGGGATTAAGCAATAGACGTGCCGAACACTATTGACTCTGACCCCAATTACCTGTCCTTGAAATAAGATTGACATTGTGTTAGAGGTCTGCGCAATGACTATGGGAAAGGGAATTATGCTTCCATGCCGGTTTATGAATACACAGCGCTTGATGGTGGCGGCCGCAGAAAAAGCGGTGTTGTTGATGCCGGCAGCCTTGCGGCCGCGCGCCAGAAGCTGCGGGAGAGCAGCGTTTTTCCCGTGGCAATTGGCGAGGCTTCCGGAAGCAGAAATAATGAAAACGCTGCCGGCAAGGCGGCTACCGGCCTTTTCCAACGGGTAGGCCTCCAGGAGCTTTCCGTGATGACGCGGCAGCTCGCGACGCTGATCGGGGCGGGGCTGCCCCTGGTGCCTTCCCTCTCGGCGCTGGCGCCCCAGATCCGCAATCAACTCCTTCGTTCGACAATTATCCGCATCCGCGAAGAGGTCAATGAGGGGAACAGCCTGACCGGCGCCCTGTCCCACTTTCCCAAGATATTCCCGCCGTTTTACCTCAACATGGTGCGCGCGGGCGAGGCGTCGGGGACGCTCAATCTGGTACTGGAGCGGTTGGCCGATTTTCAGGAAAATCAGCAGGAGATGAGAACCAAGATCCGCACTGCGCTGGCCTATCCGCTTTTCATGTTTTTCATCGGCAGCGGGGTTCTGCTTTTTCTGGTGACCTTTGTCGTTCCCAATATCACGAATATTTTCAGTGAGATGCATCAGACGCTGCCGGCGATAACCGTTTTTCTGATCGTGGTCAGCGGGTTTCTGAAATCATTCTGGTGGATAATCGCCCTGGTGGTCGGCTTCGGGGTGGCCGGTTTGCGCTCCTCGATCAAAAAGACGGAAGCGGGGCGCAATTTCTGGGACCGGCTGAAGCTGAATATTCCCCTTTTCGGCGGTCTCAACCGCAAGGTTGCCGTCGCGCGTTTCAGCCGCACGCTGGGGACGCTCCTCCAGAGCAGCGTCCCGCTTTTGTCGGCGCTCGAAATAGCCAGAAACGTCGTCGACAATCGCCTGGTTGCCAACGAGATCAAAAGGGTGGCGAAGGACGTCGAAGAGGGGCAGAGCCTTTCCGTTCCGCTTGCCAAGAACCAGTTTTTTCCGCCGATCGCCGTCGAGATGATTGCCGTCGGCGAGCAGAGCGGCAATGTCGAGAAGATGCTGTTCAAGGTTGCCGACGCCTACGAAAAAGAGGTCGAGGCCAATATCGTCATGATCACGTCGCTTCTGGAGCCGGCGATGATCCTCGCGATGGGCGCCGTGGTGGGGTTCATCGTGATTTCGATCCTGCTGCCCATCTTTGAGATGAACCAGTTGGTGCGTTAAGCGGCGAACGGAGCGCGTCCGCAGGTCTCAAAAGTTATGCGCTGTAAGACACGGATATTGTTAGTATAAATTCTATTTTCATATAAAGCCCCCTGCCCGGGGGGCACAACCAAGTATGAAAATCCCCCCTTGCCCCCCTTTGGCAAAGGGGGGATGGGGGGATTTTCGAATAGAGAGGAAATGAAAATGAGAAAAGAAAGACGCAATCAACGAGGGTTTACCCTCATCGAACTGATGGTCGTGATCGTCATCCTCGGCATCCTGGCGGGGCTGATTGTACCCCGGATTATGGGGCGGCCGGATGAGGCGCGGCAGGCGAAGGCGAGAATCCAGATTGAGAGTCTCGAAACAGCCCTGAAACTGTACAAATTAGACACCGGAAACTACCCGACGACGGAGCAGGGGCTGCAGGCCCTGGTGGAGCCGCCGGCGGTCGGCGCCCAGGCTGGCAACTGGCGCCAGGGCGGGTATCTGGAAAAGGGAAAGGTGCCGAAGGATCCCTGGGATTACGACTTTGTCTATCTTTGCCCTGGGGTCCACGGGGATTACGATCTGAGTTCTCGCGGCGCCGATGGAGAACCCGGCGGGGAGGGGAAGAATCGGGACATCAATAGTTGGGAAACCGAAGGTTAATGTTCACAAACCGAAGGTTAATGTTCACAAACCGAAGGTTAATGGTAACTATTCAGCACTTAATAAAGATTGTCATTCCCGAATGCTCTTATCGGGAATATAGCCTTAAAAACCTCGAAAATCATGGATCCCCGATAGAAGATTTCGGGGATGACACCATTATTGACTGTTATGCTGAATAGTTACGTTTAATGTTCATAAACCTAAGTTTAATGTTAATAGCATGACCGACCGGGGCTATACGCTGATAGAACTGTCTGTGGTCGTCCTGTTGATCGGGATGATGCTGCTCGTCGCTGTGCCGCGCGTCCGGGATGCCGTCCTTTCCGACGACCTGAAGGCGGCTGCGCGCCGGCTTGTTGGCGCGGCCCGCGAGCTGAAAAATGAGTCGATTCGCGAGCAGGTTGACTATATCCTGCATCTGGATCTTGCCCATCCAGGGTTTTGGGTTTACAGCGCCGACACCACGCCGGAAAAACTGGCTGAAATCCGTAAAAAGGCGTCCCCTTTTGCCGATGGGTTGAAAATAACCGACTTCATCCGGCCCGGTGAGGAAAAACAAACAGAGGGAGACGCCGAAATCCGCTTTCATCGCCAGGGGTATGTTGACCCGGCGGTTATTCATCTTAAAAAAAATGATCGGGAGTTCACCGTTGTTTTCCAGCCGTTTCTTAATACGGTGACTGTTTATGAAAAATATGTCGATTATACATTTGCTGAAGAAGGACAGACTTTCGGCCGGTAGGCCCGGCGCTTTATTACGGAAGCGCGGGTTTACGCTCCTGGAGGTGATGATCGCGATGGCGATTCTGGCGATCGCCCT
>CAZKHU010000161.1:0-4661 GCA_964552725.1 uncultured Syntrophus sp. | reverse complement strand
AAAAACAATTAATTTAAAGACCTGACCCTATGGAGATATATGGCGAACTGACCGGCCTGGCGCCGGCGGAACAAAAACTGCTGGAGCGGCTGTACCAGAGACGCGTCCCGGCGGACGTTGTTGTTTCAGGGGAGCTCGCCCGCCAGCTTGCCGAGCTTTCCCGCCGGATAAACAGGCAGATCGGACTTCTGCTTTCCCGCCGGGGGGAGGTCGCATTTGTTATCGTCGGAACCCATCACAACCTGCTTATTCCCGGGCTCGACGCCTTTCGTTCTTCATCGCGCCGTTTCCGGGGACTGCGGCTGATACACACCCACCTGAACAATGAGGAACTGACAACCGACGACCTGGTCGATCTGGCGCTACTGCGTCTCGATCTGATCTGCGCGATCGAGGCGGGCGAAGACGGTCTCCCCGGAAATGCCCACATCGCCCATCTGATCCCCGAAAATCCGGAGGGGCGCTACTGGGAGATACTTCCTCCGGTCCACCCCGCGGCGATCGAGATCGATTTTACCGCTTTTATCGCCGCCCTCGAAGGGGAATTCGCCAAAAAGCTGAAGGGACGCAAGGTCGCCGCCGGCGAGCGGGCGATTATCGTCCGCGTCGAAACAAACCCCTCGTTCGACGGCGAGGCGTCCGTCGCGGAGTTAAAGGAATTGTGCCGCACGGCCGGGGTCGAGGTTTTTGACGCCGTCATCCAGCATCGCCCGCAGTTAGACCCCCGCTTCCTTGTCGGCCGCGGCAAACTCTCCGATACCGTTATCCGGGCGCTGCAAATGGACGCGAACATCCTCGTCTTCGACCACGAGCTGACCTCCTCCCAGACAAGTTCCGTAACCGATTTTACCGAGATGAAGGTAATCGACCGCACCCAGGTAATTCTCGACATCTTCGCCAGAAACGCCCGCACCCGGGAGGCCAAAATCCAGGTCGAGCTCGCCCAGCTTAAATACCGCCTCCCCCGCCTGACAAGGCAGGACTCGGGGCTTTCCCGGCTTACCGGCGGGATCGGCGGCACCGGCCCCGGCGAAACCAAGCTCGAAATCGACCGCCGGCGCATCCGCGACCGGATTACCCGGCTCGAAAAGGAACTGAGAGATGCGGAGAAGGCCCGGGGACAACGCCGCAACCGCAGAAACAAAAGCGGCATCCCCGTCATCTCGATCGTCGGCTACACCAACGCCGGCAAATCGACGCTGCTCAACGCGCTGACTAAAAGCTCCGTCACCTCCGAGGACCGGCTTTTCGCGACACTCGATACAAAAAGCGCCCGGCTTCGCTTTCCGCAGGACACCGAGGCCCTGATCACCGACACGGTCGGCTTCATCCGGGAACTGCCGAAGGAACTCTTCGCCGCGTTCCGGGCTACGCTCGACGAACTGCAGGACGCGGACATCCTGCTGCATGTCATAGACGTCGCCAACCCGGCCTTTGAGGAACAGATTGCGGCCGTCGAGAAAATCCTGACCGACCTCGAGCTTGCCGGCACGCCAACCCTGCGCGCCTTCAACAAAATCGACCGGCTCGCCGACCAGTCAACGCTTCCCGCCCTCTGCCGCCGTTTTCAGGCCGTGCCAGTCAGCGCCCTTGCCCCCGAGACATTCCCGCCGCTGCTGAATAAACTCGCCAGATTGATCAATTCAGCCTTTACAAAAGGGCACACTTATGGTTAGTCGTTTCCGAAACAAGGAAAAAATCGGGATACTTTTTCTGGTTGTCCTGACCGGCTATTCCCTGTTTGACTCGCTGAGGAGTGATTATGCATTATACCGGGCAGCGCCTGCAACTGACCCCGTCACCGTCCATGAAGAAAGAATCGCGCAGTTGAGGAAATTTCTCCCGGCCTCGGGGGAGGTCGGTTACGTTACATCCATCGAAAACCGCAGAATATTTTCCGCCGAAAAGACCTTTTCCAACGTCGAATTTCTCGGCCAGTACGTACTGACGCAATACACGCTCGCCCCGCTGGTTGTCCGCAACAGCCCCGCCCTGCCGCTCGTCGTGGGCAATTTCATCGACGGCGCCCCCCCGGCCGGATTTCTGGAGGAAAACGGCCTGACGCCTGTCCGGGACCTCGGCGACGGTCTGATCCTCTATCGGGGGGAGAAAAAACCATGATGCCGCTTTTTGCTGTTTCCCTGCTTATCTCTGCGGTCACCGGTTTTTTGGGGGTTCGCCTCCTGCTTGCCGCCCCGGACAAGGGAAACGAAACCCTGCCTTTGCAGTTGTTTCTGGGGGCAGGAGGCGGAATCGGGCTGAGTTCGTGCGTCTATTTTGTCTGCCTGCTTGCCGGCGCAGACCACTGGCCGCCGCTTATCGACATCCTCCTGTGCCTTGGCCTGGCAGTCGCCTGCTTTTTTCAACGCAGGGGTGTCCGGACCTCCCGCTCCCCGGCAGTAGAAATCACTGTAAAAAGCAGCCGCGTTGCAAACAGCGTCTCAGACGCCCCCAGAACGATCCTCGAAAAACTGCTGCTGTCCGCTTTCTTCATCGAACTTGCGGCCTTTTGCGGGGCGTTTCTCCTTGCCTTTCTCAAGGAGCCGCACGGCCGCTGGGACGCCTGGCTGATCTGGAACATGCACGCCCGTTTTCTGGCCCGCGCCGGGGAGGCATGGCGGACGGTCTTTTCCCTGCCGATGGACTGGAGTCACTGGGACTACCCGCTTCTGCTTCCTCTCACCATTGTCCGCAGTTGGAAATACTCCGGAGCGGAAAGCGTCCATGTCCCTGCGGCCCTTGCCTTTCTCTTCACCCTTTTGACGGCCGGACTGCTCCTTTTCGCGGTAAACCGCCTCAAGAATCTCACCGGAGGGCTTGTGGCGGCAATGGTGCTGCTTGCCACCCCTTTTTTTATATTGATGGGGATCTCCCAGTTCGCCGATGTCCCGTTTTCGTTTTTCATCCTGGCTGCGATCGTGCTGCTCTGTCTGCCTGAAAGCAACGAGGAAAGACATTTCGGCCCGCTGGTGCTGGCCGGCGTCTTTGCCGGCCTGGCCGCGTGGACTAAAAATGAGGGCATCCTGTTTTTTCTGGTTGCCGGGCTTGTCCTGTTTTCGGGAACCGCAGCGCGGCGGGGAGGAAGGGAAGCGGCAGTCAAAATCGGCTGGTTTCTGGCCGGGTCGCTGCCGGTGCTTTTATGCGTAATCTGTTTCAAGCTGCAACTCGCCCCTCCGAACGACCTGACAACGGGCCTTGCCGCCGGCGAAACCGCGCTCTCCAAACTGACCGACCCGGGAAGATATGCCGTCATAATAAAAAACTTCCTTATTACCGGCATCAACTTTACAAACGGCCCGGTCGATCTGCGCGCCGGAGGGAAACTCCATCCCGGCGCCGTCAATATCCTGCTGCCGGTAGCCTGGCTCTGGTTCATGGGCATCGACCGCGACCCCAAAACCCTTTACGGCGCAATATATGCGGCCGCCGTTCTTGCCGTCATGGTTGCGGGCTACTTTGCCGTTTACCTGCTCACCCCGCTTCCTCTGGAGTACCACCTCGCCACGTCGCTCAACCGCCTCTACCTGCAGTTATGGCCGTCCGTGATCTTTCTTTTTTTCATGATCGCCCGTGCGCCGGGAGACAAACACCCCGACCCCGGCAAAAATCCGGCAGGGAAAAGCGTGCCGCCTTCACATAAAAAGGAGCGTAAAAGACAGTGAAATCAATGGAAAAGGTATTGTCGGTCATCATCCCTGTTTACAACGAAAAAAAGACGATCCTCGCGGTTATCGAAAAAGTGCTCCGCCTTGAGTTTGTGCTGGAGGTAATCGTCGTTGACGACGGCTCGACCGACGGCACCGTCGAGCTGCTGAAAAATGCGGCCTTCGACGGCCGCGTCAAACCGGTTTTTCATAGCCGCAACATGGGGAAGGGGGCGGCGCTGCGCACGGGATTCAGTCGCGTCACCGGGGAAATAGCGACTATTCAGGACGCCGATCTTGAGTACGACCCGGACGAGTTTCGCGAAATGATCAAGCCTATCGCCGACGGCGTTGCCGATGTCGTTTACGGCACCCGGCTGTCCGGAGGAAAGCCGCAGCGCGTCCATCTTTTCTGGCACAAGCTGGGCAACGGCTTTCTAACCTTCATAACCGATCTGCTCTACAACACCACCCTGACCGACATGGAAACCTGCTACAAGATGCTCCGCCGGGAGGTGCTGGAGACAATTACAATAAAGTCGAACGGTTTTTCCGTCGAGCCGGAACTGACGGCCAAAATCTGCAAAAATAAGAAATGGCGCGTGTATGAAATACCCATCTCCTACTATGGCCGCAGCTACGCTGAAGGGAAAAAGATCACCTGGAAGCATGGAATCTCCGCGTTATTGACGCTTCTGAAATACCGTTTCGTGAATTGAAAACATTATGCAGGGAGGCCGTCAGCCCCCTGCGGGCGATGCATGCATTAAATGCCGGCCAAACGCGCCCGCCCCCTTTGCGGGGAAAGGTCACGCCAATCAGGGATGATCATTTCCTTTACATCGCGCCCGCCCCCTTTGCGGGGAAAGGTCACGCCAATCAGGGATGATCATTTCCTTTACATCGCGCCTGCCCCCTTTGCGGGGAAAGGTCACGGGGGGTACTTTAAAATCAGTAAACGGGAGAGCCAATTGCAAAACCATTTGTCATTCCCGAAAGCGAAGCTTAATGTTCATA
>CAZKHU010000160.1:0-4687 GCA_964552725.1 uncultured Syntrophus sp. | reverse complement strand
TTTTCGGTACATATGTAATATCAGGTACTTGTACGGAGAACAAAATTACCGTGGGACAAACCGGCCGCGGTTTGACTTTTTAGTTCAATATACGTTACGTATGCCGCCGCTGAAAAGGCGATCTTCGACAAAAAAATACTGGAGGTAAAAATGCACGCAAACAGCAACTGCCCGCCCCTGACGCTCTCTCCCGGAGAGAAGCTGCATGGCTTCAATATATTGCGAGTCGAGCAGATTCCGGAGATCATGGTTTCCGCCTATGAGATAGAGCATGAAAAAACCGGGGCGAAACTGCTTCATCTGCACGCCGATGACCGGGAAAATCTTTTTTCGATCGGCTTCAGAACCCCGCCCCGGGATTCCCGGGGGGTTCCGCATATCCTTGAACACTCCGTCCTCGCGGGGTCTGAACACTATCCGCTGAAGGATGTTTTCAACGAACTGGCGCGCGGCACGCTCCAGACCTTCATCAACGCTTTCACCTATCCCGACAAGACGATCTATCCGGTCGCAAGCCTGGAGAGACGGGATTTCTTCAATCTGGCAAGGGTTTACGCCGATCTGGTCTTACGCCCCCGGCTGCTGCGGGAAACATTTCTCCAGGAGGGGCACCATTACGAGTTCAACGAAAAAGGGGAATTGACCATTTCCGGAATTGTTTACAATGAGATGAAGGGGGCCTACTCCTCCCCCGAAACGCTGATGTATAATGCAATCCTGGAAAATCTCTTTCCCGATGCCCCCTATGCCCATGATTCAGGGGGAAATCCGGAAAAAATCCCCGAGCTCTCCTACGAGCAGTTTCGCGAATTTCACCGCGGTTACTATTCGCCTGCAAACGCCCGCTTCTTCCTGTATGGAGACATCCCGACAAAAGAACATCTGTCGTTTCTTGCGGATATTCTAACGGGTTTTGAGCGGGTCGAGGTTGATTCTTCCATTTCCCTCCAGTCCCGCTGGAAGGCCCCCCGTCGTGTCCACAGTTTTTTCCCGATTGATAAAGATGAGCCGGTAAAAGGCAAGAGCACGGTCAACATGGCCTGGATGACGGCGGAAAACACCTCCAGCGAGACGGCGATGCTGCTTGCGATTGTCGGCGATCTGCTTGCGGGCAGTGCCGCTTCCCCGCTTCGCAAGGCCCTTGTCGACTCCGGACTTGGCGAGGACCTGTCTCCGGTTACGGGTCTGGAGCGGGATCTGCAGCAGATCGTTTTTGCCGTTGGTCTGAGGGGGACTGAGCCTGAGCGGGAGGGGCAAATAGAGCAGCTTATTCTCGATACGCTCCGGAGCACTGTAGAAAAGGGGTTCGATAACGATTTGATCGAAGGAACTCTCCACCAGGTTGAATTCCACGGCAGGGAAATAACCCGCAAAAACTTTCCTTACGGGATCACATTGATGGGGCGGGCCTATCACACCTGGCTCTACGACGGGGACCCGCTGGCGGAGATGAATTTTCCGCGGATCATCGGCTCCATCCGCGCGCAGTGGGAAAAAGAGCCTGCTCTTTTCCAGAATGCGGTTCGGGAATGGCTGCTGGAAAACCCGCACCGTCTTGTGGCGGTGATGGAGCCGAGCTCGACCTATCAGGAGGAAAAAGAACAGAAGGCGCGTAAACGGATGGACGATCTTTTGGCGTCCCTTTCCGAAGAGGAAAAGGAACATATCCGTGCGGAAGCAGAATCTCTGAAAAAGTTTCAGACCGAACCGGAACTGCCGGAAGCGGCGGCAGCGCTGCCGAAATTGGCGATTGCCGACATCTCGCGGCAGATCGAGACCATCCCCTCGGAACGAGCGGATTTGAAGGGCGTTCCCCTGCTTCGTCACGATATTTTCACGAACGGCATTGCCTATCTCGATCTCGCCTTCGATGTCTCCGACATTCCTGAGGAACTTCAACCCTGGCTGCCCCTTTTCGGCAAGCTGACGACCGAGATGGGGGCAGCGGGGCTTTCCTACGAGGCGATGGCGAAGCGCATAGCCCTTTACACGGGTGGACTGGGCTTTAGCCTGATCTCCGGAGAAACCGCCGATGGAAGCGAAAACTGGCAGAAGATGATCTTGTCTGTAAAGTCTTTGCACCGCAATACGGGCGAGGCGATCGCGATTGTCCGCGATATTCTGACGGCGGGGGAATTCAGTGAAGCGGCCCGGATGAAGGAGCTGATTTTCGAAAAAAAGAACGGACTGCACTCGGCGGTTATTCCGTCCGGTCACCTCTTCGCCCAGATGGCGGCGGCAAAGAGCATCTCTCTTTCGGCCCGGCGGTCGGAGCAGTGGTACGGAAGAAGCCAGCTTCGCACAATCACCGAAACGGCGAACCATTATGAAGACATCCGTGAAGATGTGGTTGAGAAGCTCGTGCGTCTCCGCAATACGGTCTTTACCAGAAACCGCCTTTTGTTGAATATGACGGCCGACCAACAGGGTTTGGAAGGGCTCGGAAAAGCGGCGGCAGATCTGCTTCCCATCCTTCCGGAGGGGAAAAATCCGCAAATCGTGGAAACTGAAAACAGCCGGCCCGCTCACGTCGGAGTCGCTATTCCGGCCGATGTCTGTTATGTTGCAACTGCCTTTGCGGCGCCCCCCTATGCGGATCGGAGCGCCGCGCCGCTTTTCGTCCTGGCCAAGCAGCTCTCCAACGGTTATCTGTACCGGCGGATACGGGTTCAGGGGGGCGCTTACGGCGGTTTTTGCCGGTATGAGCCGTCCAGCGGCGTATTTGCCTTTCTTTCCTACCGGGATCCGCACTTGACGGAGACTCTGGAGATCTACAAAGAGGCGATGGAGTTTGTCGGCGCTAACCCGATCCCCGGTGAAGAGGTGGAAAAGGCCATCATCGGAACAATTGGCGCCCTCGATCGTCCGCTTGATCCGGCCGGGAGGGGCTACACCGCAATGATCAGGGAGTTTTCCGGTCTGACGGATGCGCTGCGCAGCCGCTTTCGGGAGGGGGTGCTTGCGGTCACAGCCGGAGAGATTCAGGCGACGGCGAGCCGCTATTTTGCGGAGGCCGGAAAAGGCGCAATTGTCGCTGTTTTTGCCCCAGAAGAGAGGCTCCGGGCGGCAAACGGGATATTGAAGGAAAAACTTGCGCTGGAGAAGCTGCCCTGAGAGGAGAAAAATATGCGACGGCAGATATTCGGCATTGCGTTTTTGGCAGTCATTCTGCTCATTCCCGGCTGCGCGGGATTAAGGTTGCAGGCCCCGGCGGTGACGGTGGCCGATATGCAGGTGATCGAGGCAAACCTGCTGGAGCAGCGCTTTGTTTTCAAGCTGCGGATTCAGAATCCGAATGATCGGGATATTCCCGTCACGGGGATGAGTTTTGAAATAGCGATCAACGACGAACCTTTCGCAAAAGGGGTGAGCAGCAAAACCGCCACATTGCCCCGTTTGAGCGAGACGATGATGGACGTTGCCGCGGTAAGCGATTTGTCGGGAATTCTCCGCCAGATAGGGGCCCTCCGGCGGGGCGGCCCAAAAACCATATCGTATCGGATCAGGGGGCGTCTCTTCACCGGACTCCTTGTCGATCTTGATTTCGAGAATAAAGGCGTTCTGGACATTCCCGTTGAGGCGCTTCGCTGACCAGGAATTTAACAATGACGGCGGCCCTGCCGTCCATTACGAAATTACCGATGATCTCCCGCAGTTCCTGGGGGGATGAGGCAAAATGGCCATAAATATCTGATCCGTCCTCATGATCCTGATCGGAAAGGGGCGATGGATGGGAGGGGGAGTGGCATATGGAGCTCGCGGGCAGAAGAAGACAGGAACTGATCGGAAAAATCCTCATGGCCCTGGCTTTTGTGGCGCTGGGCTGGCTCGGCAACTATCTGAGCATTAAGGTCGCCTTCGGCGTAAACTTCATCTTCGGAAGCATATTCACCATCGTTGTCGCAGCGATCATGGGCCTGTGGTGGGGTCTCGGGGTTTCGCTGATCGCCTCGAGTTACACATGGCTGCTCTGGAATCACCCCTACGCCATCATCATTTTCATCGCGGAAATCCTCTGGATAGGATTTGCCCTCCAAAAGGGGAAAAGTAATCTTCTCCTGATCGACAGCTTCTACTGGCTTGTCCTGGGGGCGCCGCTGGTTGTCGCCTTTTACTACGGCGTGATGCGGCTCGGTGTCCAGATCACCGCGGTCGAGGCGCCCGTTGAGCCGATACAGGTCTCATTGTACGACGTCACGATCTGGAGCAGTTGGTCAACAATTTCAGAGATGTGGAAGGCGCATTGAGAGAACAGATCGGGGAGGTCGTCGCCAATCTCGCGCTTGGGTATTATAAATGCACGACTACCGGTTTCTGGGGCGGTATTTTCCATACGCCTCGGTGGAAGCGGGACAAAAAGAAGGTGGAAGAAAAAGTTATTGAGACGCTCGACTTCGTGGGACTGAGCTCCAAAGCCTTCGATCTGGCCTCCACGATTTCTCAGGGAGAGCTCTTTGACTGTTTCGGCATGGCTTAATCCCGCGGTTGCCAGACGAGCGTCAATTCTCCTTAAGCTTGCTGCGAGGTGATTGAGGAAAAGGCTGTGAAGAATGAAACATCTTTGTGATGAGGCGTCAGGAGAGGAGGAGTGTTTCTGTTGAATCCGACGGCTTTAAAGTTGTTGCCGGCGGGGCGTTTATAGGAGAGCATTCATTTTCTGATACGCTTGCCAAAAATCGACCGGACG
>CAZKHU010000159.1:0-4764 GCA_964552725.1 uncultured Syntrophus sp. | reverse complement strand
TTCGGGAATGACAAATGGTTTTGCAATTGCCTCCGACTTTTAAAATATGGGTCATATTTTTGGTTCCGGCTCGTCCGGGTTAGGAATCAGTGTTTGTTGAAAAGCAAAAAACATGCCTGGAAAAGAGCATGTGCAAAAAAAGTCCCCGCATTCTGTTCAGGAGGGAATGCGGAGACTTGGGTTAGAAGTTTAAATTGTTTGTCCAGCCAATCCCTACTGGAACAGGGAGAGTACCTGCTGTGGCGCCATATTCGCCTGTGCCAGCATTGAGGTGCCGGCCTGCATCAGGATCTGGTTCTTGGTAAAGGCGGTCATTTCAGAGGCCATATCCACGTCGCGGATGACCGAATCCGCGGCCATGTTGTTCTGAATGGTCGTGTCGAGATTGGCCGAGGCATAACCAAGCCTGTTCTGAGAGGCGCCGACGTTGCCGCGCAGGGTGTTGAGTGTGCTGATTGCGGTATCCAGCGTGGTCAGGAATGCCTGTGCATCGGCTGCCGTGTCGAGCTTATCTTTTGCCAGGCCCAGGTCTGCGTATAGAACGCTATCAAGCGATACCCCGATTTGGTTTTCACCGGCAGCCTTGGCGCCGATCTGGAAGTCGGAAGCGGTAGCGGTCGTTGAGGTGATGGTTTCGCCACCGGCAGCGGTAGTTCCGAGAGATGAATTGAATGTCACAGTCAGCCCTAACGACTCAAACGAAACATCAGTTGTATTGCCGGTGCCTGGGACAGCCACATCGTAAATGGTCTGGCTGACGCGTCGTTCACTGCCAACACTGCCAAGGGTTGCGGAGATGGTGATATTGACCTGGCCAGCGCCGGATGTTGCGGCTATGACGGTGTACGTTTTGGCGGACTCCAAACCCTTTGCGCTGGATAAACCATCCCCCGCCGTGAAGCTGCCGCCGCTGACGGCGACGCCGAACGTGCCGTCCAGAAGTTTTGTCCCTGCATACTCGGTCGAGTTGGCGATGCGGTCTATTTCATCGAGGAGCGTATTGCCTTCCGCGTTGATCTTGGCGAGGTTGCCGCTGGCGTTGGCGGAGGCGGCCTGGGTGGCCAGTTCCTTCAGCCGGGTCAGCATGTTGCCGATCTGGTCCATGGATCCTTCCGCCGTCTGCAGAAGCGAATTGGCCTCGGAGATGTTTCTCGATGCCACCTGTTGCGAGGCGATATCTGCACGGAGTCCCTGGGAAACGGACAGCCCGGCCGCGTCATCGGCGGCGTTATTGATCCGGTATCCGGAAGAGAGTCTCTGCAATGATTTGTTGAAGCCCGCTGAGGAAATACCGAGATTTCTTTGCGCCTCGACTGCCGCGATGTTGTTCTGAATTCTTAAAGACATGATTTTATCCTCCTTGATTTATAATTTTGGCATCCTTGCCGGTTATGGCAATCAAACGATCGCCGGGTTGGGGGAAGCTTTTTTCTACCCGCTACGTCAGGTTCACCTCCTTCCGCTTTATCCTAGCTCCCTTTCAAAACTGTTATCGGCTCTTCCCGGAGAAACTTTAGAAAAGAATCCAGAGACGCTAAAGGGGCGCCGTCTAATTTCAGTGAAAGCGCGTTATAATCAACAGACAGCAGGGAAAGAATGTTCGCGGTCAGGCGCATTGCTTCCGGGCGCCCGCGGAGCGCCAAGGCGATCTCCAGCAGTACGACGGCAATATCTTCCCGGCTGTTCAAGGTTCTGTTGCTCGAAAGCCCCAGTTCTTTTAAAAGCTGTTCGCAGTGGTGAACGAAATCGTCAATGGCGCCTATGCGAAATTCGATATCGCACAGCCTGAGGAGTACATCGGTCAGACCGGTCTGGAAAAAGAGGGCGCGCTCGAAGAACGTTTTTGCCTCATCGAGGCGGCCTATGGACTGGCTGATCTCTCCCAGGCTGATCCAGGGAGCGGCCCCGTAGGGGTGAATTTCGACGGCCTGCAGGAAGGTCGCAAGCGCCTTTTCCGGCGCGTTTTTTTTCTGGTAAAGCAAGCCGAGATTACACAGAGCGGGGTAATTTGCCGCATTAACCGCCAGCGCCGCCTGGGTTGCCGCGAGCGCAGTCTCCAGATCTCCATCTTTTATACAGAGCGTGGCGAGACGATTCAGGGCGACCAGATCATCCGTTTTCAACCGGAAGAGCTGCTCAAGGCAGTGGCGTTCTTTGTCAAAAAGCTGGCATTTTTTGTTCAGTTTGGCCAGCATGTACCACGCGGGCTGCGCCTCGGGCGCCTCGGCGAGGGCCAGCTCCAGATATTTACGCGACAGATCGAGATCGCCGGAACGATCCAGATGAAAGGCGCCGATATTCCACCAAACCTGCCATTTTTCATCGGCTTCGTCCCAGGCCTTCCGGTAATGCCCCGTCATCTGTTTCTGGCGATGCCCGGCATGGCAGGCGTGTCCCAATAGCAGGTGGACCGTTGGGCCCTCCTTCATGGTGGCATTGATGATCAATCCCGCCTCCTCCGGGTTTTTTTCGTAGATATGGAGCCTGCTTATAAACTTTTCCCCATCTTTCAGGACGGTTGTCCATTCGCCTTTTTCGGCGGCGATCATCGTCAGGGCATAGAGGGAGTCGAGGTGGCCGGGGAATATTTCCAGGGCCTTGACGGAGTAATGTCTGGCCTGTTCAAGATCGCCGAGGCGGAAAAAGGCCATTGCGGCGTTGTGGTGCGTCCAGAGATAGAGCGGATGGCTATTATGCTGTTGATCGGCGAGTTCAATAGCCCGGAGCGACTCGCTTAAGGCTTCCCGGTTTTGACCGCGGGAGAGATAGGATGTGCCCAGGTAGTGATGAGGCATGGGGTTGTCCGGTTCCTCTCGAATCTGTTGCTTCAGCAGTTCCGTAGTCCGCAGGAATTTTTCATTGGCCTTCTTTTCCTCGACGTTGTAGCCGTAGTGCATTAGCTCGATGCGGGAGGCCTTGATGGCGGTAGCCCCGACTACCCGGTTGTGGACGATGCCCTCGTAGTGGATAATGCCGTTATTTTTGAACAATCTCTCGAAATTATGACGAGCCGTTTTATTGCCGCTGCTGTAAGTGCTGATTATGTTTACAAGAATTGCATCAGCATTTCCCGCGCCCCGAATGGCTTGGCGCAGCTTTTCTCCGCTGTCCAAAAGCAGTTCCTCATCTGCGTCTATCGTGAAAACCCAATCCCCCGTCGCGTAGGCCAATGCCTGATTTCTGGCCTTGCTGAAGCTGTTTTCCCAGGGGTGGAAATAGAGTTTATCCGTAAAACGTCTGGCTATTTCGACTGTCTCATCGGTGGAGCCCGTATCCACTATTATTATTTCATCAACATGATCCTTTATACTATTGAGGCACTGCTCCAGGAAGGCCGCTTCGTTTTTGACAATCAGGCAGCAACTGAGCGTTGGTTCTTTTCGGGGGCTGGGCGGGGCGGGGGAAAGCCGGCCCAGGAGGTCTTTTACGGTTTCGTCTGCGGGATTGAGGTCTTTTGCCCTCTCTAAGAAGGTACGGGCAAAACGTTCCTCCTTTTTGTTGAAGTAGTAAATTCCCGTTGCCCTCAGTGCGACAAAAGGTTCGGGCGCCAAAGACGCGGCCCTTTCGAAGGCCTCCGTCGCCTCTTCATATTGGCTGAGTTCGAAATGGCCGATCCCAATGAGGACGTAGATGTTCCAGATTTCATTTACGGAGGAGGTAACGAGGTTGTCGAAGAGTATCGGTGATGTTTTCAGTAAATTTATCAGGCGGATATATTCGCTCCCATGATCCATCAGTTCGGCCCAGCGCTTTTGCTCGAAGTAAACCATGATGAGGATAAAATGGGAATCAATGTGTTTCGGGTATCTTTTCAGGGCGGCGAGGGCAATTTTTTCGGCATTGGGCAGGTCTTTCAAATGGTAGTAAGAGCGTCCCGCGTTATAATGCGACCAGAGAAAAACCAGACGTCCGTCATTTTTGAGATCGGCAATGCGGATGGCCGTGAGACTTGCTTCCAGCGCCTCCCGGTACATCCCCCGCGAGAGGTAGGAACAACTCAGGTAATGATAGGTGATGGGATTTTCGGGATTATCCTCCAGATCCATCTTCAGGAGCGATACGGTACGGGCGAATTTTTTCTCCGTCTGCACCTGATTTATGTCGTATCCGTAGTGGAGCATGCGGATGGGATAGACCCGGGCGTTGGTCATTCCGACGACCCGGTTATGAACGCGTCCCTCGTAGTGAATGACGCCGTTATTGCGGAAGAGTCGCTCAACGCTATGGACGGCTTCGCTCTTTCCCCCGCTGAATTTGCTGACGATCTGCACCATGATGCCGTCAACTTCCCTGTCCCGAACGGCCTCAAGGAGGTTGGGGATATCCTCCTGCACCAGCTCTTCATCGGCGTCTATCTGGAAAATCCATTCCCCGGTTGCGTAGTTCAGGTAGTGATTCCGGGCCTCGCTGAAGCTGTCCTGCCAGGGGTGAATCCAGATCTTGTCGGTATATTTTCGGGCAATCTCCAGTGTCCTGTCTGTGGAGCCGGTATCGACAAAGATGATCTCGTCGGCCACCGCGACAACGGATTTCAGGCATTGATCCAGGTATTTTTCTTCATTTTTAGCAATCAGGCAGACGGAGATTTTAGGTCCTGTGACTTTAACCTGATGTTGCCGTCCGGCCGCTGCCTTCTTTTTTCGTGATTTTTCTCCCATTTTTTCTCCCTGCTATGTGGTAATTCAGATGGACATCGTCAATATCTTGATTATTGAGGTAATTGCAAAACTCCCCGTTCTTGTCATTCCCGCAACGATTCTGAGC
>CAZKHU010000158.1:0-4803 GCA_964552725.1 uncultured Syntrophus sp. | reverse complement strand
TGAAGATGATCTTTCTTGCTCTTGTGGAAAAGAAACTCATGATTCAAGGCATTGGGGCAAGGAAATGAAGAGAAAAGGATCATTCAATGAGGAGGATGGGATTTATAGTCACTATTTTTTCTGTCATAATGGTTTTTCTATGTGTCGATACAACCATTGCAGAATCCCTGACGCTTGGCGAAGGGCTAAAGATTGTTACGGAAAAAGGAAGATTGGTGAGGATCGCCACCCAGGATGAGGAGGTCGCCAAAGACAATGCAATGATAGCAAGGGCAGGTCTCTTGCCCCGGGTAAACGCCTTCCTGGGTCAAACTTCTCTTGCCCATCAACCACAAGCGATCTCCGGGAGTACGGTTGTTCCCGTTTCAGAGCAGAATTTTCTCGCCTACAGTATCAATATCCAGCAGACTCTTTACGATTTTAAAAAAACTGCCCTCCGTTACGCTGCAAGCAGGACCTTAGTCGATACGCAAAAGTTCGATACCGAAAAGATCAGGAATCTTGCCGCTATTGATTTCACATTGGCCTATTATGATCTGCTGGAGGCGGAGCATCTTACGGCGGTAGCGTCAATGGAGGTTGAGCGGCTGCAATCGCACCTCAAGAATGCACAAAGCCTCTATTCTGAGGGAGTGATCACTAAAAATGATCTCCTTCAGGCACAAGTGCGGCTGTCAGATGCAGAGCAGCGGTTTATCGGCGCCAAGAACCTTAGAACCGTCAATGCCTCGCGCATCAATAATGCTCTCATGCAACCACTTACTACTGATGTGGTGGCTGCTGATGTACACAAGGCAGACATTTCCCACCCCGAGACGGACCTCGAAAAAGCCTGGGAAGTAAGCTTAAAGGAGCGGCCTGAGATAAAAATTGTCGAATCGACATTGAAGGCGTTGGGGCTGGAAGAGAAGGCTAAGAAGGCCGAATTTTATCCCGAACTCTTTGTAAGCGGTTCCTATGGTTACACAGAAAACCGCTACCAGGTTTACGAGGGGAATTGGGCAGTGATGTTCGGGGTCGAAGTGAATCTTTTCAGTGGCGGCAGCACGAGAGCCGAGGTTTCGAGGTTTGAACATCAAAGATTAAGACTTCTGGAAGAAAAGGAAAAGCTCGTCGACGACATCAAAATGGAAGTACAGAGGAATCTTTTAGATACGGCAACCGCTCTTCAGAAAATCGACGTAATGAAGGACGCTCTGCAACAGGCCGAGGAAAACCTGCGCATCAATCGGACACGGTACCAGGATGAAGTCGGGACGGCGACGGAAGTGTTGGATGCGGTGACGCTCCTTACAGTCGCCGAAACGAACTATTATCGTGCGGTATATGACCTCGGCAGGGCGGAGGCTGCGGCAATATATTCCCAGGGGCGGGATTTAACGGAGGTATATAACTAAGTCTTATGGATGAAGTAAAAAAGAAGGGCCGCAACCACAGAAAGATCGTAGCAACAGTTGTCTTCGGCTGCATCGGAATTGCCATTCTGATAAGCGTCTTTTTCTATATTCAATACAAGGCAAGCCATATCGCTACCGACGATGCCTTCATTGATGGCCATATCCACAGCATCGCCGCAAAGATACCGGGGACAGTGAGAGCGGTTTTCGTGGAGGCGAACCAGGCGGTCAAAAAGGGCGATCTTCTTGTGGAGATCGACCCGACGGACTATGACGTGAGAGTCGGAGAAACGGGGTCTTCCCTCTCCGCCGAGAAGTCAAGACAAACTGAATATTCTGCACAGGCGGAGACCGACAGGAAACAGCTCTCCGAAATGAAGTATCGCGCTGCTGCCGCGGAGGCGAACCTGAGTCTCCAGGAGGCAAAACTCCGCCAGGCGGAGCTTGATCGGAAACGGGCCGAAAATTTGGTCCAGAAAGAGGCAATCTCCAGGCAACGGGCCGACCAGGCAAGGACCGCGTACGATGTGGCCGCCGCCCAGGTCAAGGCGGCTAAGGATCAGCTGAAGCAAGCCGAAGCCGCCATCGAAACGCAACAGGAGGTAATCAAACATGCTGAGCTTGCCCTCCGGACGCAGGCAGCCACGGTCAAGCAACGGGAAGCAACGCTGAAAGCGGCCCAGTTGAACAAGGGATATACGAGGCTCTATGCGCCGGTCGACGGATTCGTGACCAAGAAGTCCGTAGAAGTCGGGAATCAGATACAACCGGGACAGCCGCTCATGGCGGTGGTCCCCCTCGACAACATCTATGTGATTGCCAATTACAAGGAAACTGAGATTGAAAAGATAAAGCCGGGCCTGAGAGTCGACGTCCGTATCGACACCTATCCCGGCAAGGTTTTCCCGGGGAAGGTCGACAGTATCACGGCGGGCACCGGGGCGGTTTTTGCCCTTTTGCCGCCGGAGAATGCCACGGGAAATTATGTAAAGGTGGTCCAGAGGGTACCGGTCAAGATCGTTCTGGAAAAGAACGCCGATCCGGAACATGTGCTCCGGGTGGGCATGTCCGTTGTGCCGACGATCATTCTGGAAAAGTAAGGAAACATTAAATCATAATGGAAGAAACGAACCGGCATAAGTGGCTTATTACCCTGACGGTGATGCTCGGCGCCCTGATGAGTTCCCTGAATACGAGCATTGTCAATGTCGCCCTCCCCTATATGCGGGGCAATCTGGGAGCATCCATGGAGGAGATCACCTGGGTTGTAACGGGGTATATCCTTTCCAATGTCATCATTATGCCCATCACGAGCACGTTGAGTGCCCGCTTCGGCCGCAAGCGGCTTTATCTGTTCAGTGTTTGTTTTTTCACCGTTGCTTCCATGCTTTGCGGCATGGCTTGGGACTTGACATCCATGCTCATATTCAGAGTTTTGCAGGGGTTTGGCGGCGGCGCCGTAATACCCATTTCGCAAGCGATTCTGAAAGAGACCTTCCCTCCAGAGGAACAAGGGATGGCTATGGGCATATATGGCATGGGAGTGGTGCTGGGACCCGCCTTCGGCCCCACAATAGGAGGATGGCTGATTGACCATTATTCATGGCCCTGGATCTTCTACATCAATGTCCCGGTCGGCATTGTCAATATAGCAATGATGACGCAATTTATCCATGACCCGGCATATCTTGTCCGCGAAAAGGGGAAAATAGATTTCTCGGGACTGGCGCTGATGGCCGTAGGTCTGGGAGCTTTGCAGTTGATGCTCGAAAAGGGAGAACGGAAAGACTGGTTTGAGTCGAACATGATAAAGTATCTTGCCGTAATTTCCCTTGTTGGCTTGATCTGTTTTATCTGGAGAGAATTAACCACTGACAGACCGGCAGTAAACTTACGCTTACTTAAGGATGGCAATTTTTCTTCCGGGATACTGCTCGGAGGCAGTCTGGGGATGGGACTCTTTGGCAGTGTTTTCATTCTACCTCTTTTTCTACAGCAGATTCTCGGGTACCCTGCATATGACGCAGGCCTTGCCCTCATGCCGAGAAGTATCGCCATGGCATTGTCAATGCCGCTCGCGGGAAGGTTTTACAACAAGATAGGCCCGCGGATACTTATCAGCTCGGGCCTCGTCATTAGCGCTTTTTCGTTTTATGACCTTTCCAGGATGAGCGTGGATGTAGGATTCTGGGATATTTTTGTCCCCCAGTTTCTTCAGGGGATCGGTTTTGGATTGGTATTCGTGGCCATGACCACCGCGGCGCTGTCAACCATAGAAAGGCCACAAATGACGGCCGCCACAGGATTATTCAATGTCGTCCGTCAGGTCTTTGGCAGCATCGGCATTTCCATTGCCGCCACACAATTGACCAAATGGGAGACTTACAACAGGGCCGTGCTCGTGGGACACATAACCGCCTACAGTCCCGTTGCATCCCAGTGGCTAAGTAAGCTGAGCACAGCGATGATGCAAAAGGGCGCCGACCCACTGACCGCTCAACAAATGTCGTTAAAAGTCCTGGACGGCGTAATCATGCGGCAAGCCGCCATGCTTGCCTACAACCATGTATTTTTCCTTGTGACAGGTCTCTTCATTATCACATTGCCCCTCGCATTTCTGTTGAAGCAGGGGAAGAGTGGTGCGGGCAAAGAAATGATGATCGATTGATTCTATGAGGGGTTACCATGAAAGACGAAAAGAGCATAGCAATAACCGTCTCAAGGCAGATGACAAGCGGGGGCTCATATATTGCCCATTCGGTGGCACGAAAGCTGGGGTTTATGTATGTGGATAGAGAAATCCTCCATGAAGCTGCAGAATTCTTCGGAACAGACGAGAAAGAGCTTTCAGGCCGTGAAGAGCGGCTATCCGGTTGGATGGAAAACATGTTCAGGATATTTCGCTATGGAACTCCCGAGACCGCCTACATCCCGCTATCCACACCGCCCGTATACGACAAGGAGTTGTTTGAAGTAGAGGCGCGCATCATCAGGAAGGTCGCCAGCAGCGGCAATGTCGTGATCATGGGCAGGGCCGGATCCTCTATCCTCGGAGACCATCCGGGACTGGTGAATGTTTTTATTCATGCCCCCCTCGATTTCCGTATAAAAAGGATGATTGCATTCCACCATAACGCCGATGAACGCGAGGCTCGCACCGCGTTGGAGGAATCGGACAGGAATAGAGGGGAATTCCTGCGCACCATGGCAAACATTGATTGGACGGATGCGCAGAATTACCATTTGTGTTTAAATACTGGGATTGTCAGCTTCGTCGACGCAGAGGAGATGATCATCAGACTAGTTAAAAGGCGCAGAGAGAAGGCCAGGATATCCGAAACTGAAGAGGGGAAAAGAAAGGAGCAACGAACATGATGAGCAGTCAAGAACAAAAAGGCAAAAAAAT
>CAZKHU010000157.1:2745-4816 GCA_964552725.1 uncultured Syntrophus sp. | reverse complement strand
GCTCCTGGCGGGAATCAACCCAGGATGGAAGATCGCTTGAAGTTGCAGTTTTTGCCTTTCGAGGCATATCACCATCCTGAAAAAATTTTCGCAAATAAGACCATAAAAGGGGCCTTTTTGCAAATGAATCTGACCGGTATGTTCAGACGAGCATTCCCGCTGCGGAGGTTACGCGCAATCCGTAGCGGCCAACCGTAAGTTCACATACACCGAGCAGGAACATTTTGCCACAAATGCGTTCGCCGTTGATAAAAGTCCCGCGGGTGCTGGCCAGATCGTAGATCCAAACGTCATCGGGATAATTGACGATGACACAATGTCTCCTGCTGACGGAATGATCGGGAGAGGAAATCATATTGGCAGGATTCCGGCCGATCGTGATGATCGTCTGTGAATAATCCCGCTGCTCTTTTTCTGGAACCTCTATGGAGACGGCATTGATTCGGGATCGGCTTTTCTTCTTGCCGAACCGAAAGTCCTGAAACAGCAGTTTTGACCTCAGAGATACATTGCCTTTCTCATCCCATGATTTGGGGTCTTCATCGATGACTGCGAGATTGTACCGGAGGAATGCATTGTCGATGTTGCGCATGTCTTTTTCTTCAAAAATATCTTTCGATTTTTCGCCTGACATGACACGACAGAGAAAGTAATTGTTGAGAAAACAATCCGCATCCGAGAGATTCTGTCTGGCCAAATCCGCGCCCAATTCATATCGACCCGTTTCGTAGTAACACTGCAAGAGCAGATTTTGCGCCTCCGTATCCAATGGATTCCTGTGGAGGTGATCGTTCAGCAAAGAAAGGGCGATAGGAAATTTCCCCATCTCCAGATTGACCCATCCCAACTCTTTCTGGATATTGGCGCGGGGGTTCAACCGGAGGGCTTGGTCCAAATGGGCTTTTGCCTTTTCAATTTGTTTCGTTCTCATGTACAGCTTGCCCGCCGTGATGTTGGCGGGGACGGAACCGGAACATTCCTCCAGGGCGCATCGGATGATCTTTTCCGCTCGGATCCACTTCTTGGCTCCAATCAGCCTTTCAGCGGCAATAGCCTGTTTGTGGGCATCCATCCGCTGACGATCAACAACCAAAGGAACGGTCTTTGACGTCAATGCTTCTCTAAATTCCGTCATCGTCTGGAAACGCAATTCCGGCGTGGCGTGCGTCGCCTTCAATATGATCTCCTGTACCCAGCGCGGTAGGTCGGACGGGATGAAATCGCCCCGCAATTTTGCCAAAAGAAGTGCATTAGGGGCCAGATCGAACAATGGGTTACGACCTATTATCAATTCAAGCAGGGTGATTCCCAAGGCATAAATATCGATCCGTCGATCCCGGCTGGAGACATCGTTTTCGGCAAACAGTTCCGGCGCCATATAGGGCAAGGTCCCAATGTTCCGGTTGGCGACACCGAAATCCCCGACCTTCAAATGACCATCTTGGGAAAAAAGCAGGTTATCCGGTTTGATATCGTGGTGCACGATGTCTCTGTCATGGACAAAATCGAAGACAGTCGCCAAACGGACACCCCACTGAAAAACAAGATTGGGTTCCAATCCATTTCCACGACGGATTTTATTCCTCAAGCTGCCCCCCTCGCAATACTCCATCACCAGATGAAGCCTGCCATTGCTCTGGAAATGATGATGAAAGGTTACAATGGAAGGATTCCGGAGGTTTGCCAGGAACGTCATCTCATCCAGGAGAATTTTCTGTCGTTCCGAATCTTGATCTTTGAGGACTTTGATCGCTACAAAACGGTCCGGAATGGCGATGTCTTCAGCAAGCAGGACCTTACCAAAGGTGCCCTCCCCAAGTTTCTGAACCACTTTATAGTTTCCGTCTAAGAGCTGATCGAAATCCGACATGCGCTTTGTCCCCATGAATTTTCGCCGTTAGAAAATCCGCTGACATTAATTGATTGATAGGGCGTTACTTTTTCACGGCGGGAGTATACCCATGTTTCGATCCGCATTCAATAATCTTCTCCGAAAATTCGACCTACATCTCTGTATTTGTCGTCAGTCCGTCCTTCAGTATGCCGCCCACCGGCTCCGATCACTTGTGAA
>CAZKHU010000157.1:0-2735 GCA_964552725.1 uncultured Syntrophus sp. | reverse complement strand
GATAAAAGAAAAACAGCGGATGGTCCTTCTATGCAAATGTGAACTTGTATCGTCAGCTTGTTAAGGGCCGTATGCCGCCCAACGGCTCCGATCACTTGTGAATGGTGTCTGCGTACTCGTCAAAGAATCGGTTTAGCTCCTTGATGCGATCAGATTTTGATGGTATCCGCTTTAGAACGAGTGACAGATAGACCCGCCAGGCACTGTCGGCAAGTTCTAAATCACCCTCATGCAAACCAAACATCCAATGCAGGGGTTCCAATTTCACAAAGCCGGGCCAATACTTCTGAAACTGTACCTCTTCGCTTTTCATCAAAAGAAGCTGTCCATATTCTTGGAGGATAAATTCCAGCCGGCTCGGTTTTGGCTCGTCAATGTCATCTGCACAGACTTTCAAGAACTCTGCATAGGGATCGTCATTAAAAATGCCCGTCAGATTCTCAATGTTCAGGGTCTCTTCAAAGTCATCCGGAAAATCGTATGCGGGGGACAAGGCATGGACACTTTCATAGAAACCGGCTTCCCAGCCGAGGGATGCACAATCGAAATATTTGTCTGCAGCGATATAGTTGCTTACCTTGAGTTGTTCCTCAGTCAGGCTTATCTCGCACCGGATCAGATAATCCTGAAGCCATTCCACATAGAACTCATCGTCTATGAATTTCGAGTCTGCATCTTTGGGGAAGTCGTTGAGCCGATAATCTTTCAAAAGCAACATATCCTTATAGACAACTTCATGTGGATAGGGGATCTCCCATCCATTGGAAAGCACTCTGAGAATGCGGTGTGACTCCATCTCGGGTTCTCCTTCTGAGTAACAAATTGATCGAGAATTATTTCTCCACGGATTTATTATCTGACATCAGCATGCTTGCTTGCCAGGTAATTCCTCACCCATTGTTCAAGGGGCTGGTTTTCAATGGTCGGGCGGGTCTTTTCTATTTCCGTTTGCAGCCAGGCACGGCTTTTCCACACGACACTTTCCCATTCGTCTCTTCTTGTCCAGAATTGCGTCTCCAAAATAATGAGGATCACAACCGTCATCAAAATCCCTGCCTTGTCACCATCTTGCTGGATGTCTATTCTTTCCGCCATAACGAGGAAATCTGGAATTTTCGCATCTTTCAACAAAGACTCATCCACATCAAAGCCCCCGTTGGCCCGCTGGAGAGATAAAAGCTCCAGCAGGAAGTCCTGCTTGAGCGGAGCGGGAGGGGCGGAGGCGCTTCTTCTTAAAAAGGTGGGAATAGTGAAATCGATCAGTTCCTCGCGTTCATAAGGTGGAGTTCCCTCTTGAATATCAGGCTCCCTCTCAACAAAGTATTGCACCCGCGAAGGCGCCGAGTTGATAGAATACATAATCTTCCCGGGTATGTAAGCATTTCTTTTCCTGGCTACAGAGTTAAATCCGCCCCAGTCTTTCGTCAGCATCACAGGAACTTTTCTCAGTGCAATCTCGCCTGCCGATTTATGATGCACCGAACGCTTTTCTATGCCGACATAACTGGTCTTGCTGCTGACAATCCCGTATTTCTTGGAAATATCGATAATGGCTTGGCAGTATTTATATGAAAATCCCCCCATCCCCCCTTTGCCAAAGGGGGGCAAGGAGGGATTTTCATGCTTCGTTGTGCCCCACGGGCATGGGGGGTTTTTATTTTTCCTTTCGCTTTGCCTGGAACCAACGACTTCAATATTGCCCTCTTCAAAGTCTCTGATCTTCTCCCTTGCCCAGAGTATGGGTATCGGAATATCCTGACCGACCGGCTCCAGTTGGACATTCCATGTTCTTGACCCCGATCTTGTTTCGCCGGTGATCCTGATGGTTTTTTGCTCCGCTCTCCCGGTGCTGCGAGCGAAAATGCTCGTTCCCTGGCCGGCAAATGCGACAACGTCCGCTGGCGACTGTTCAACGTCCATTCCCCAAGCGATCTTGACATCGCGAATCCGGCCGTTAACAACCTTCTGGAATATTCTGAGGATTTTCGGCTCGATCCTTTCGTCTGGCGCGATCATCTCCGAAGCGCCCCCAGAGGAGCGGGCAAGGCCCTTGATGAGAAACTCATTCGGTCCGTTGCCGATGCCCACCGCATGGAGCGCGGTCTTGTCGGCGTGCCGTTTCGCCAAATCAATGACAAAAATCTCATTGCCAATCTCTCCATCGGTTATCAGGATAATATCTCTGTGTTGACTGCCTTTTAATTTGCCGCTGTAAATATCCTTCAGCGGAGCCAAGACCTCCGTGCCTCCCAAATCCGCGTCTATATCGGATATGTATTGCAGGGCCGCTTTCATTTTCTTCTCATCGTATGCCTTGCTATGGCTGAACAAACGCCTATAATCGCTGCCAAACAGGTATATGTTGAAAAATGTTCCCGGATTCAATGCCTTGATCATGATTTCCAAAGCTTTTTTGGCTTCAGCGATGGAAGAACCCTGCATAGAGCCGGAGCAGTCGAGGACGAAGACAATTTCCCGATTCCCGGCAATGTCATGCCCAGGATCATCGCCTTCCTCATCCGGCATCAAATCGATTTGGATATAGCTCGCGTCATGGTCATCAAATACGAAACCTCTATTGGCGAAGGCCTGCTTATAGACGACCGCCAGAATAAAATCCCGGTCCATGGCCACTGTCTCAGAAGCAAAGGATACGACCGCCTTATCATCAACGAATTCCGTGTTTATTGTATGAGAGGCTGACCCTATGGAGGAAATACCTTTGATATTATGAA
>CAZKHU010000156.1:0-4843 GCA_964552725.1 uncultured Syntrophus sp. | reverse complement strand
GATACTATCGAAGCACTCCATCTTTTTATCGCGGGATACCGTCAAATTGGAGGAATGACTTTCGGGAGGGCCGCTGGAAGGGGCATCCATGGGACCGCCAGCGAATACACCACGAACAGGTCCAACACAACTGGCGCAACTGGGAAAAGAACGGGCATTGGGAAAAGGAAAACAGTTGGGGGGTCAGAGAGCTAAGGCGCCCAAAGGACTACCGGCAACGAAAAAGCGAGGTGCGACAGCCGCAGCGAAGGGTGCAGCCGCAATCCCGAGAGGCGGTCAGACCGCAACAATCCCATCATCGAAATGAAAGAGATGAAAAAGGGGATAAAGAAAAACACGGTAGAAATTAGTGACTTACTCCCCAACTCCTGCATAAAAAAACAGGAAAATCATGCCGCCATCTTCATAAGTTCTTGAGTTGACGCGGCTAAAAACGCATTCAAAATATTGGCTGTTTTAATTCCTCTGGTCGTCATTTGATACTTATTTTGCCCCGGCAGCTTTTTGATGAGGCCGTGGTCGCGAAGCAATCGCAGGCAACGGCTGGCCCGCGCCGATAATTGTTTGTCCGTCCGGCAGGAGGCCCATTTTGTTTTTTGCAGACCTTCGCGAAGGGTCTTGTTGGTTAACCCGGAGATGCGGAATTTGGGATCGGCAATCATCTGCAGTAAATCACGATCCTTTCCGGTTGGGTCGAGCCCGCGAACGCGACGCCCGTTTTGCGTTCGAGCCCGGGTTATCTCGTCAATCATTTCATGAACGGGGGTATGGTCGCCGAGTGTTGCGAGATCCTTGGATACCCTGGCCCTCAGGGCGACATCGGCCACACCCTTTCTCAGGGAGAGTCGTGATTTCTTTTCATCGGGCAATTGCCCCTGCTTGTGACGATGCACTCGGAATTTATCGGGTTTGTTGATGGTCGTTTCAACTCGGAGTACGTTCTTTTTGTTGTACGTCTTGACACTGTTGTCATCGACCCAGTGCCTTATGCGCACCCCATCGTTGAAACGATTGCTCCTCGTGACGACCTCATCCTTTGAGCGGGGATCGAAAGAACCATCTTTTTTTATCGGCCGATCCAGATAACGCAAAACTCTCTCGCTTGTCCCTGTCATGTGCGCATGGCGGATTAAAGAATCCATAATGGAACTGAGGTCTTCAGGCGAATTGAAAATCAGGTCGCTTGCCCATTCGCTTTGCCATATCGTCCAGTAACAAGAAAGATGATCGCCGAGGATGTCCCTTGTCCGGCAAAAATCCATCGCGCCTTGAGAATGCATTAAAGGAAGAAACATCCCCTTGAAAACAATGCGATCAAATCCGGTAATACAACCCTTGACAAAATTTGAGAATCTATCTATCAATTCGCTCATGCATCACCTCTTTTGGTTTTTTGGGTTGGCCAAATCTGAATCCACCAAATTGGTGATGCATTTTCATCTCAAAACCTTGGGTTGCGGGCGTCAGCCCGCGTTAGAATAGTCATCATCTCTAGATAAAGCACCCCCAACGGTATCCTTCTTAGCGGGGTTACAAGTTCAACTCGCTACAAGACTTTTCGTCCCTGAATGACTCTGATCAGTACTACAACGATAGCGATGACCAGCAGGATATGATGTGAATAAAACTACCCATCGTATAGCCACTCACCAACCCCAGGGCCCACAAAATGACCAGTATTACGGCAATCGTCCACAACATGTGATACTCCTTTCTGAGGACAAAACTCGTCCATCCATTTCAATTCTACGTTGGCAACCCTTGGGATATTCTCCAGATCTTTCATATGGAGCAATTTATTTATAAATTTCCTCCATTCCCTCCAGATGAAAAACCCGGACAGTGAAGCAATTGTCTGCGAGAGCTCCATGCGCTTCTTGGAAGAAGTATCTACCCTTATAATTACGAGGATCACGAGAATTATCCTCCTTTATCAATTAATTTCTGTAGGATCGAAGCACGTACCGGACTTGATCCTGGTTCTGGAATGACAGCCGGTAAGGTCTTTACCTATTGGAACAGTAATAACAAATGGCATGCCAACGTCCAAAAGGACGAATAAGCATTGATTAGTTTTTAAATAACAATGGGTTGAGTTAACGGGGGGGATGGGCGGAAACGCAGAAAAACATTTGTTTGCCTCAATATCTTGTGGAACCTCGGCATATTGAGGGAGTCCGTTACATAAGCCGGCGCCTTTTCGTGAGCAGATGTGCGAAGAAAAAAGCTGATAATCCGAATAGAAACAAGTAATTTCCTTGCACACCATGTTTCGCATCTGTTTTCTCACCTTGGGAACTATTGGGAAAGGAAGCCGTCAAAATATCCAGCGCGACTGGCGCTGCCGGAGGGCCTGTTGTTGAAGTTCTTCACAGTAAACTGCGGAGAGTCTTCGATCCCTTAGTGGAACAAACCATCTCCCTTTTATGGCGCCCCATGGCAAGTCACGGGGGTAGCCCCGCTTGCGGCGGTCGGATGAAACCTGTCATTAGAAGCCGACATAGACCGAAACATGCCCGCGGAGATCACCGGCTTCCTTGCTCCCGCCTCCGCCCAGGACGCGCGCCAGGTCGAAGCGGATGTTGAAGTTCCTCTGGATGTTCCAGCGGATCCCCGCGCCAATGCTGGAAATCGAAAGCTGTTGTCGTCCTTCCCCGGCAAGCTGCTGGTTGGCTGCCCAGGCGATGTCATAGAACAGCAGGCCGCGCAAGTTGCCTTCACCGGGAACCAGTGTACCCGCCAAGTTGGGCGTATAGAGTTCGAGATTGGCGAAGCAGCCGGTATCGCGCGCGATTTCGCGCTCCAAAAAGCCGCGGACGGCGGTCGCGCCGGCAATGCCGAATTGCTCTCCGGATACAAGGGCATCCGGGGTGAATTGGGCGTTGAAGGCGGCGCGGACTTGCCAGTTGCTCTCAAAGGCATTCACCATGCTGGCGCCGAAACGAAGGATCCTGTAACGGGAAGGCGCGCCATCCCCGCCTTCCGGACTCGGGCGCGCCGCATTGAAGTCACTCTCCTCTCCGTTGGCAGCCCCGGGAATATTATGCGATACAGCCACATAAAAGTCTGAAATCCGCCCGGGTTTTGACCAGTTGCCGCTGTATGCCACGCTGATGGGCCTCACAGTCACATCCACCGCTGCCGGCCCGCAGCCGGCGCCGCCGAAATTGCCAAGCGCGCAGTCGTTCTCATAGGCACGATAATCCAGGCCGTAAACGATCCGGTGCGAATACTCGCCTCGCCGCTCCAGCAACTGGTTATAGCGAAACCCGTAAACAGCGCCCTTGCCGGAGAACGTGAGCGGCCCGGCGACGGTCTGCGTAGTGCCGGCGCTGACATCCGAGTAAGCGGCGATGAAATCCAGGGAATCGCCCCACGAATACAGCGGCAGGCGATAGCTTCCGCTGTAGAGTCTGACCTGATCCCACTTTCCCGGCGAGGTAACGTAGTTGAATGTGCCAATATGGTCATGGTTGAACAAATTGGCATGCTGAACGCCGACGCCGAGCCGAAAGTCGCCCGTCTGCGGATTGCCTGTATTGTCAAAGGTCAAAAAGGCCTTGAGCGGCCGCACGTCGATGACATCGACGGTCGCATCCACCACGCCCGGTTGCTTGCCGGGACGCAGCAGCACGTCCACCTGCTTGGCTGGATTCTCATTGGCAAGCTGCACGTTCGCCGAGATATCCCCTGCTCTGGGCGGAACATCCTCCCTGAGCGCCGGCAGGCAGGAACGGATGTTTGGATCATTAAAAAAGCGGTTGCCCTGAATGGTTATCTTGCCGATTCGCGCTTCGATGACTCGCAGCGTGACGACACCCCGGTCCAGGTCCTGCTCGGGTGCAACCACCCACACCACGCTGAAGCCTCTGGTGCGATAGCGCTGCCGGAGCGCTTCGATTGCGCGCTGCACATCGCCATACTCGCGGAGTTTACCGGTGAAGGGTTTGAGCACCGCCTCGATCTCATAGGGTTCGAGCAGCGTATTGCCTTCGATTTGGAAGCGATCAATATCGAAATGCACAGTCTGTGTCTGCGCAAAGGAGAGCGCCGATACCAGCAGCAGCGCCATCACAAGTCCGATGCAGCGAATCATTGACGGCATGTCACCCCCCATTCTGAAACTCGGCAAGTACCAGACACCTGGTTATTTTTCATCGACACTCTCCAATTGCTGCGGGAATGACCAGGTTTCGCAAAACCCTCCTCCGGAAACAGAATCACAAGGATTCAAGCTTCGTTTCAAGCGTGCATTCAAATCGTTCGTCCCCCGCATCACGTCAAATCCAGGGTCAGCCTTATTGGGATTCAGGGAGATATGCCAGAAGTTACCTGGACGGTAGTAGAATTCGTTATTAATAACTCCCGCAAAGATGACCTGCTCCGCGTCAAAACCCAAAATCGGCTCTGCTGCGGCGCCCGTGATGATGAGACGGTTAGGCGTAAAGCCAAGCATGTAGTTGGTGCTGTTGGCAGCAAGGCTGCCCCGGGTGATGGCATATGGCCCGCCTAACGCACTCTCACCGGGAACGCGTGTTAGCGATCCGGAAAGCACGGATGCTTCCGTGTCGGCAATGCCGAGTGCCGGGTTGTTCACCAGCCCTGTGGCGCCATAGGTCAACGCCGGATCGGCCGCGCCGAAGAGCTTGCTTTGGGGATTCGCGACGACATGAAGGGGCGCCGGCGTGATGGTGAGAGCGTTGCCGGTAAAGCTGCTCAGGGTGTAATTGCTGTTAATGGCAGCCAAAGTGCCCTGACTGATGGCGTATGGCCCACCCAAAACGGTCTCGCCGTCAGCACGCGTGAGGGCGCCGGAAAGCACTGAATTTTCGGTATCGACAAC